>CAILOT010000122.1:0-14891 GCA_903835965.1 uncultured Opitutia bacterium | reverse complement strand
ATATGACGGGTTTTTCGGCGGTCGGCATCGTCGAAGTGCTGGCGGCGTATCCGTTTTACCGCCGGCTTTTTGGTCGGATGTTGGCCTGGACCTTGAGATGGAAGCCGCGGCTGGTCGTCTTAGTAGATTATCCCGGGTTGAATTTACGCTTGGCCAATGAACTCCGCCTCGCAGGGCTTTCCCGTCAGGGCGGCGGCGAGACCGCCGTGATTCAGTACGTCAGCCCGCAACTCTGGGCCTGGAAGCCCAAGCGTCGCTTCACGATGGCCCGCGATCTGGATGGCGTGGGTACGATATTTCCTTTCGAACCGGCTTGTTATGCGGACACCAAGTTGCCCGCGCAATTCGTCGGCCATCCGTTTGCGGAGGCCGGCCATGTGCCCGGTTTAACTTACGATGCCGCGGGTCCGGTCCTGCTGCTGCCCGGTAGCCGACCTAAACCCGTGCGGAAGATTTTTCCGACGCTCATCGAAGCTTTTGCCAAGTTCCGTCAGAAGAATCCGAAACACCGGGCCTTGGTGCTGCATACCGGCGGCGAGGTGCATGCGGAGCTGTATCGGCTTTTAGCTGAATATGGCGAAGAGGCTCGGGGGATTGATCTGCGCCCTGTCTCGGAAGGCCCTGTGGCCGGTTGCGCGGCGTTGGTCAGTTCCGGCACGATGTCGCTGACGGTAGCATTGGCCGGTATTCCGGGTGCGGTTGTTTATCGGGCTAATCCGCTGACTTGGTTCGTCGGACGCCGTTTGATCGCCGGGCATGTGGATCGTTTGGGCATCGCCAATATCTTGCTCAAGCGCGACGCCTGGCCCGAATATTTACAATCAGCCTGCGATCCTGACGCCTTGGCCCGACGCTTGCAGGACTGTGTCAGTGCGCCTGACGCCCGAGCACTTGCTCGCACCGATGCGGCGGAGCTTTTGCGGGAGCTTTCCGCTAAGTCAGGCGCTACGCCTGCGGAGTGGATGACTTCATTCCTGAAATCGTGAACCAACCGATGAAAATCGCCGTCCTCGGCTGCGGCTATGTGGGGGCTCAGTTTGCCCGCCTCGCCAAAGCCCAGGGGCACGAAATCCTTGGGGTGGTGCGATCGGATGCGTCACGGGATCGACTTCGAGCGGAAGGATTGGCGGCGGAGGCTTTTGATATTCAGCAAGGAGATTGGTCGCTTCTGCCCGGTACTTTTGATGCGGTCGTTTATGCGGCGAGCACGGGCGGCGGCGGGCCAGAGGCTTACGCTCTGGCTTATGATGTCGGCGTGAAGCGTGCCCTGGCTTGGGCGAAGAGCGTCGGAGCGCGAAAATTTATTTTCACGAGTTCGACGGGCGTTTACCGTCAGGACGATGGGCTTGCCGTGAATGAAGATTCGGCGACCGGCGGCACTCCGACGGCGGATGCCATCTTAGAAGGCGAGAGGGCCGTGATGGCGGCGGAGTTGGAGTGCGTCCGGGTTTTGCGATTCGGCGGATTGTACGGACCTGGGCGACACCATTTGGTCGATCAACTTAAGCGCGGAGAAAATGTCATCGGTGGCCGCGTGGATCATTTTATTAATTATCTCCACCGCGATGATGCGGCATCGTCGGTGCTGGCGTCGCTGGTCTCAGGGCCGGCAGGCGCGCGGGTTTATAATGTCAGCGACGGAAATCCCGTGACGAAAAGTCAGTTGGCGCGATGGATCGCGCAACGCTTGGGGGGGGTCGAATTGGTGTTTGATGTAGCGGCTCCGGGCGGACCGAGGATACGCCGCGGGGGTCGGGATCAGCCCAATCGCGTGGTGGATGCCAGTCGATTCAGGAGCGAAGTGATCTGGAAGCCACAATTTGCCAGTATTTATGCAGGTTTAAGTGAGCTTTTATAGGCTTTGGGTGACGACTCTGTGGCAGGTTGTTCACCTTTTCGTCTTAATCCTGTAACAATGTCATGAGATAGTGCTCACGCATAACCGCAACAACACCTACCTATGAACCATACCCTCAAGTCCATGCTCATCGCAGCTGCCGCCCTCACCGCGGTTTCTGCTTCCGCACAAGACAAAGCCACGCTCGACCTCCTCGTGAAGAAAGGCGTGATTACCGCTGAAGAACGCTCCAAGGCCATCGAAGACGGTGCCAAGGCTCGTTCCTCTTCCGGCATCAACAAAGTCTTCGTCAAAGAAGACGCCACCAAGCGCTTCACCATCGGCGGTTACTTCCAGGCTCAATACCAGAGCTTCGACTATTCTCAGTCCACCACTGGGGGTAACTCCACTGCGCCGATCCAGAACGGCTTCCTGATGCGCCGCCTCTACCTCGAAATCCTCGCCGACGTCGGCAACGGCATCTCGGGTAACATCGTTCTCGATACCTCAGGTAACACCACCTCCTCGTCCACCTCCTGGCTCGACCGCGCCATGGTTTCGCACTCCAGCGAAATCGGCACCTTCGATCTCGGCTACCGCAAGGTGACCTGGGGTTATGAAGAAAGCACCCTGACCTCCCTTTTCAAGGCTTCCTCCGGTAAGCTCTCCACCGTCGAGCGTGGTATCACCAACCGTTATTGGAACGAAGCTGAAAATCGCAAGAACACCGATCCCGTCACTTCTACGGAGAAGCTCATGTCTGACGGTCGACGTCTCGGTTTCGGTGCCCACCACACCGGTCTCCACTACAACAGCGTCCCGAATCCTCAAGGCTTCGAGTTCGGCGCTTCTGTCGTGAATGCCGCCCAGGGTCGCTTCACCGAAGGCACCTCTACCAACGATCTCGCCTACTACGCGAACATCGCCTGGAATAACAAGGTCTCCGATAACGAAGCTTACTCCGTCGGCGTGAACTACGGCAGCACCCGCTACTTCAACTCGGCCGGTGTCGTGAACACTCTGGCCAGTATCGAAGGTTACAACCCCTTCTTGATGGCCAAGTACTTCAACTGGACCTTCCAGGGCGAATACATGAGCACCAAGGTGACCTCCTCCAAGGATGCCGCAAGTAACGTTGAAGACGCTGACCACACCCCGACCGGCTACAACGCCATGGTTGTCTACAAGATCAACGACAACTGGGAAGGCGTCGCCCGCTACACCTACCTCGACACTGATGGCCGCGGCCAGCAGATCGGCGACGGCGAGCGCGGCTTCAAGGCTGCCGGTCCTTCCGGCGTCAGCTTGAACTACGACAAGTCCAACGCAATCTACCTTGGCGTGAACTACTACTTCAACCTCGAGGCCCTTGGCCAGAAGGTGAACGGTTACAACGCCAAGATTCAGTTCGGCTTCGAGCGCTCTGAGTTCAAGGATAACCTGACTGTCACCTCTGGCGTCACCAGCCTCACCCCGGCGCAGGTCAAGGCCACGGTTGACGTCATCCGTCTTCAAGCTCAGGTCGCCTTCTAAATCCTAGGATTTAGTCAGTGCTTCATGCAGGGGCCGACGCAAGTCGGCCCCTTTCGTTTGGGGTAGTCCCAGGATGGGCGCCGACTTGCGTGGCGAGCCATGGGATATAATTCTTATGAAATGGCCGACATTTATTGGTGGAAGCAGCGGAGTGCGCTGATGGCGATGGATGGTGTGCGGAAGGGGCAAACAGACACCATGGGTATGCTGGCGAAGGTTCTCCATAGCGAAGGCTACGCCGGGTGGCGACGACAGCAGCGGATCAGCGGACAAGATGCCCAGGGTGAGCCCTACCGGGTGCAGCCGGATTTCATTTTCCGTAGCAGACGGATCGCGATCTTCGTCGACGGTTGTTTTTGGCATGGGTGTCCGCGGCATGGCACCCCGCCGAAGGGCAATCGTGCCTTTGGGAGTAAGAAGTTCGCGAGGAATAAGGCCCGAGATGCCCGTGACTCGCGTAATCTCAGATGGAGCCATGGGAGGATCCTCCGGCTCTGGGAGCGCGAACTTAAGCCCAGCCGCCGGCTGGCTCTGCACACTAAGCTTAAGCGGGTATTGGCGTGAGAGGGCGGGGCTGGGCTAAAGGGCTGCGTTGTCGAAGCCTTGGGCGGGATGCCAAGGCACAAAAAAGCCCGACATCATGTCGGGCTTTCCAGGTCTGCTAAGCGAGGCTTAGAGAGGACGGTAGTTAGGCGAAGCGTTTTCGGAGCCTTTGCTGCGCAACT
The DNA here is from genome assembly GCA_903835965.1 of uncultured Opitutia bacterium. Taxonomy (GTDB): domain Bacteria; phylum Verrucomicrobiota; class Verrucomicrobiia; order Opitutales; family UBA953; genus UBA953. The sequence goes on along the minus strand of CAILOT010000122.1, from coordinate 10,796 downwards.
TAAGGCGGGCGTTCTCTTCTTCGACTTCCGCAAGCTTGGTCGTAGCGGCAGCTGCCTTGGCATTAGCTTCGCGGAGGGCGATGGAAGCGGCTTCTAGGTCGGCTTCGGCTTTCGTGGCCTTGGTCGTGGCTTCGCGGACTTCGGAGCCGTCGCGCAGTTTGGCGATCTCGGCATTCAATTCATTGACGCGGGCGCCGGCTTCGGAGCGGGCTTTCTCGAGTTCGGCGACCTTGGTCGTGGCCTTGGCGAGGGCGTCCTTACAGGCGGCGAGGTCTTCGACGACTTTCTTGGCGTCCGCGGAAGAGGATTCAATCTTGGCGTAAGCGGCGGCCTCGGCGGCTTGCGCGACTTTGGTTTTGGCGTTGGCCTCGGTGGCGGCGCGTTCGGCGGCGACGACCTTGGCGCCGTTGGCACGGATGGATTCATCGGCGTCTCGGCGGGCGACGAGGGCGCGTTCATTGGCTTCATCTGCGCTGGTCCAGGTGACGATTGCTACGCCGGAAAGGGCAGCGACAACGAGGATGAGAATGACGTTCAGGGGTTTCATGATGATTTGCTGGTTAATTTCATTGGCGCAAATAACCCTTGGGTCAAGCGCCTAGGGTCTCAGGACAGGCGGTTCTTGTAGTCAGAATAACCAAATCGCTTGATGACCAGCGTCTGCCCTGTGGCCGGGTCGAAGCTGGCGATAGCCGGGAGGGGGACGCCGTTGAAGGTCGTATTTTTAACAAAAGTATAATGCGACATGTCCAAAAACACGAGCCTTTGCCCAATTTGCAAGGGTTGGGCGAAGGAGTAGTCGCCGATGACGTCGCCGGCCAGGCAGGTCACGCTGCCCAGACGATAGGTGTGCGGGAGTTTACCCGGCAGGTCGGCTCCGACGATGTCCGCTCGGTAAGGCATCTCCAACGTGTCGGGCATGTGGCAGGTCGCCGAGATGTCGATGATCGCGATGTCGACGCCGTTATGGACCAAATCGAGAACCGTGCCGACCAAGACGCCGGTGCCGATGCCGATGGCTTCACCGGGCTCCATGTAGATCTGAAGGTGATCGCCCCAGCGCTGGCGGAAGGCGGTGAGCACGCGGACAAGACGCTCGATGTCGTAGCCCTCGCGTGTGATGTGATGACCGCCGCCGAAGTTCACCCATTTCATCTGGGGAATGAATTCACCGAACTTATTTTCAAAAGCGGCGATGGTGCGTTCGAGGACATCGGACCCTTGCTGACACATCGTGTGGAAGTGGAGTCCTTCCAGGCCGTCGAGGTCGGCGGCGGATTTGATTTCGGAGCGTAACGTGCCCAAGCGCGAGCCGCTGGCGCAGGGGTTGTAAAGTTCGACTTCGACTTCGGCGTGCTCGGGGTTGACGCGGAGCCCGAACGAAACCTTGCGTCCGGAAGCTTGGGCTCTGGCGCGGAACCGCTTCCACTGTCCCGGTGAATTGAAGGAAATGTGGTCGGCGACGCGGAGTAGGTGGTCGAATTCTTCGTCCTTGAAGGCTGGCGAGTAGGCGTGGACTTCGCCGCCGAATTCTTCGCGACCGAGGAGCGCTTCGTTGATGCCGCTGGCGGTGGTGCCGGCGAGGTATTTCCGGATCATCGGAGCTTCGCTGAATTGAGCGAAGCCCTTGAGGGCCAAAAGAATCTTCACGCCCGTCCGATCCATCACCGAACGGAGGATCTTCAGGTTGTGCTCGAGCAGGCCGCGGTGCAGGACGTGGCAGGGGCTGGGGACCTTGGTCAGGTCAACTTTTTGAAAAGCGTCAGTGAGAGCGTCGGACACGTTTTTAAATTGGAAGTAGGGACGAGGGGTGCAAACGAAAAGCCCGCCGTGGGGCGGGCTTTATCGGCGGGTCGTTTAGGCGACGGGCAGTTCCTTGACGTGCCAGGGAAGGCCGCGCTTGTTGAGCTCGTCCATGAACGGATCAGGATCGCACTCTTCCATGTTCCAGACGCCTGGCTTGAGCCATTTGCCGGTCGCCAGCATGGCGCCTCCGATGGCCGCAGGAACGCCGGTCGTGTAGCTGATGGCTTGGGATTTGACCTCGGCGAAGCACTCCTGGTGGTCGCAGACGTTGTAGATGAAAACCTTACGAGGTTTACCGTCTTTGACGCCGGTAATTTCGCAGCCAATGCAGGTCTTACCTTTGGTGCGGGGGCCGAGGGAGGCTGGATCGGGGAGGAGGGCCTTGAGGAATTGGATGGGCACAATCTGATGGCCTTGGAATTCAATCGGGTCGATGCGGGTCATGCCGACGTTTTCCAGGACGCGCAGGTGGGTCAGGTAGTTTTCCGAGAAGGTCATGAAGAAGCGGATGCGCTTCAGGCCTTTGATGTTAACGGCTAAAGACTCGAGTTCTTCGTGGTAAAGTAGGTAGCTATCCTTGGGTCCGACGACGGGATAGTCATAGACCCATTTGACGGAAAGCGGATCAGTTTCTTTCCACTCGCCTTTTTCCCAGAAGCGGCCGCGTTGGGTGATTTCGCGAATATTGATTTCCGGATTAAAATTGGTGGCGAACTTGTAGCCGTGGTCGCCGGCGTTAGCGTCCATGATGTCAATCGTCTCGATGGTATCGAACAGATGCTTCTGGGCGTAGGCGCAGAAGACATTCGTTACACCCGGGTCGAAGCCCGAGCCCAGCAAGGCCATCAGGCCAGCCTTCTCGAAGCGCTCGCGGTAGGCCCACTGCCAGGAGTATTCGAACTTAGCCAGGTGCGGAGGTTCGTAGTTTGCGGTATCGACGTAGTGAATGCCGGCGTGGAGGCAGGCGTCCATCAGGTGAAGGTCTTGGTAGGGCAGGGCGACGTTGATGAGCAGGTCGGCGCCGAAGGACTTGATCAAGGCGACCGTCGCCTTGACGTCATCGGCATCCACGGCGGCCGTCTTGATGGTCTTGCCGGTGGCGATCTTAACGTCCGCCGCGATGGCTTTGCATTTGTTCTCGTTGCGAGAAGCAAGCATGACTTCCGAGAAGGCCTCGGTTGCCATGGCGCATTTGTGGGCGACGACGTTACCGACGCCGCCGGCTCCGATAATCAGGACTTTCTTGCTCATAAGTGTGCTTGATTTCTGTCCACTCGGGGGAGCGGGGGAAGCAAAAAGGATACACAGCCTTGTGAACCTGCGGTGCCGGTGCCGCAACAACCACGGGTAAGCCTTCCCGAGCCGGTAAACCGGTCGGAAAAGTCACCCTTTTGGCTGGCGGGATGGACGAGACTCGAACTCGCGACCTCCGCAGTGACAGTGCGGCGCTCTAACCAACTGAGCTACCACCCCGGTAGCCAAAAGGAAGGGTAAGAAAGGTTTCGCCGGCCGGGTCTGTCAAACGGAAAACCGACCCAATTATGCCCGGACCTGACCTTGACCGACGATTTCGAACTTCCAGGTGGTTAATTCGCGAAGACCCATAGGGCCACGGGCGTGAAGGCGGTCGGTGCTGATGCCCACTTCGGCCCCGAAGCCGAATTCGGCCCCATCGGTAAAGCGGGTGCTGGCGTTCCAATAGACGCAGGCGCTATCGATCTGGGCCAGGAAGGCTCGGGCCGTCGCGGCGTCCTCCGTAACAATGGCGTCGGAATGGTGGGAGCCGTAGGCTTCGATGTGGTGGACGGCTTCGTCGAGACCGCCGACGATTTTAATATTTAATATCAGACCGAGGTGTTCGGTGCGGAAATCCTGTTCGGTGGCAGCTTGGGTGGCGGGAAGGATCGCGCGGGTTTTTTCGCAGGCACGCAGTTCCGTCTGCCGGGCGGCAAGGGCTTGAGCGATGAGCGGTAGGAACTTCGGGGCCACGGCCGCATCGACCAAGAGCGTCTCGAGGGCATTGCAGGCGCTGGGCCGCTGGCATTTCGCATTCAAGATGATCGCCTCGGCCATCTTTAGGTCGGCTTGGGCGTGCACGTAGACATGGCAGATGCCGGCATCATGTTTGATCACGGGCACTTTGGCGGAATTAACGACAGCCTCGATGAGGCCAGGTCCGCCGCGTGGAATAATGATATCGACGATACCGCGGAGAGAGCCGAGGGCCGGGACGGCTTCGCGATCGGTGAAGGGCAGGAGTGTGACGGCTTCGGCGGGTAACCCGGCGTTGCGAAGTCCGGTGGCAAAGGATTGCGCGAGGGCCAGGTTGGTGTGCAGGGCTTCGCTGCCGCCCCGAAGGATGCAGCCGTTGCCTGACTTAAGGCATAGGGCGGCGGCGTCGACGGTGACGTTGGGGCGGGATTCGAAGATGATTGCAACAAGACCGATGGGGACGCGCCGACGAGTGATGCGGATGCCGTTGGGGCGGGTCCATTCTTCGGTGACTTCGCCTACGGGGTCGGGTAATTGGGCTACGGCTTCGCAGGCCACGGCGATATCTTCGAGGCGTTGATGGTCGAGGCGAAGGCGGTCGGTCATCGCTGCCGTAAGGCCTTTGGCTTGGGCCGCGGCGAGGTCTTTGCTGTTGGCGGAAAGAATGACCACTTCATCGGCGCGTAGGGCTTGGGCGGCCGCTTGTAGCACCCGATTGCGGGTTTCGGTCGAAGCCAAGGATACCGTGCGCGAAGCCTTTTTGGCGGCTTGGGCGAGTTCCGTGACGCGTTGGAGCAGATCGCTCATTTTCTAAGCGAGAAGCGGGTACCGATTTTCTTACCAGCGGCGAGCTCGAGTAAAATGTCAGGGCGTCGGCCGCTGGCGATGATCGTGTCGACCTTGCCTTCGGCGGCGATTTCCGCGGCCTGCAATTTCGTCACCATCCCGCCGACGTTACGTTCGGAACCCGCGCCGCCAGCAAGGGCTCGGACGGAGTCGTCGATCTTGCGGACGGAAGGAATCAGCGTGCCGGTGCCGTCAGACTTGGTCATCAAGCCATCGATGCCGGAAAGAATGACGAGCAAGTCGGCCCCCACGAGAGCGGCGACGTGCGCGGAGAGCCGATCGTTGTCGCCCACTTTGATTTCCTCATCCGCGATCGCATCATTTTCGTTGATGATGGGCACGAAACGTTTGCGGGTGAGAAGCAGGTCTAAGGTCGCACGGGCGTTGCGCGTGCAGGCTCGGCTGTCGAGGTCCCAGTAGGTCAGGAGCATCTGCGCACCCAGAAGTTTATGCCGGCGAAAATGCTTACCATACTCGGACATTAATTCAGGTTGGCCGACGGTGGCGCAGGCTTGAAGTTCGCGAGCTTCCTTGGGGCGTTTGTCGAGGCCCATGGCGGTCATGCCGGCGGCGACGGCCCCCGAGGTCACGATGACCACTTGGATGTCTTTTTTCATCAGCCGCGCGACTTGATCGGCGATGCGGCCGATTTGGACGCGATCAACCTTGCCGTCTTTGCGGGTAAGGAGACCTGAACCGAGTTTGATGACCCAGCGTTTTGCCATAGCTTTAAGGCCGTGACCTTAGCCGATGGAAATCGCTGATGTCCAGCGTCAGAGTGGGCTGTTGGACTGGGAGGGGGGCGGCAGGCCGACGGCTAACCAGCCTTTGGGCGTCAAAACTCGCCCTTGAGGGGTGCGAAGCATGTAGCCCTCTTGGACGAGAAATGGTTCATGGACTTCTTCTAAGGTATGGGAGTCTTCGCCGATGGCGGCGCCGATGCTGCTGAGCCCCACGGGGCCGCCGTTATGTTTTTCAGCCATCGTGCGAAGGAAACGGTGATCCATCTCGTCGAGCCCGTGTTGGTCAATTTCGAGAAGCTCGAGGGCGGCGGCCGTCACGGCGGCATTCGCTTTGCCGTTAGCGCGTTCGAGTGTGTAATCGCGCGTGAAGCGGAGGAGGTTGTTGACGATGCGCGGCGTACCGCGGGCCCGCCGGGCGATTTCTTCTGAGCCGCCGAGGTCGATATTCAACTGTAAGAGTTCGGCGTTGCGTTGAACGATGCTCAGCAGCTGTTCGCGTGTGTAATAATCGAGACGGGTCTGGAGGGTGAAGCGGCTGCGTAAAGGAGCCGTAAGTAGCCCTGTACGGGTCGTGGCGCCCACTAACGTGAATTTAGGCAGGTCGAGCCGGACGCTGCGAGCGTTGGGGCCTTGATCGATCATGATATCGATACGGAAATCTTCCATCGCCGAGTAGAGGAACTCTTCGACCGTTTTGGGGATGCGATGGATTTCGTCGATAAAGAGAAGTTCGCCTTCTTGCAGGCTCGTGAGGAGGCCGGCGAGGTCAGAGGCCTTTTCAACCACCGGTCCGGAAGTCACGCGAATGGGTCGTCCCATCTCTTCGGCCAGAATCATGGCCAAAGTAGTTTTGCCTAAGCCAGGAGGGCCGTGGAGGAGGATGTGATCCAGGGCGCGATTTTCGCGCCGCGCCGCGCCGATCATCACCCGCAAGCGTTCGACCGTACGGGCTTGGCCGACGAAGTCATCGAGCTTGGGTGGGCGAAGTGAGGCATCGAGCAAGCGATTCTGACGCGACACCGCTTCTTTGCCGGCGGGAGGCGTGGGCTCTTCGGGTTGGTGCTTCGCTGGGGCCATGAGGGGGAATTTGTTCGGAAGGCCTAACTTGGCAACCCTCAGTCCTCGCGGATATCTTTGGGCATCGCGTCGGCGGGCAAGCGTTCGATCTGGGCGCCGAGCTGGGTGAGTCGTTCTTCAAATCGTTCGTAACCGCGGTCCAGATGGTAAAGACGTTGCACCCATGTTTCGCCCTTGGCGGCGAGCGCGGCGAGGATGAGTGCGGCGGAGGCGCGTAAATCAGAAGCCATCACGGGTGCGCCGGAAAGGGGTCGGCCGCCGTGGACGGTGGCCGTGGCGCCTTCGACTAAGATGTCGGCGCCCATGCGTTGCAGTTCGGCGGCATGCATGAAGCGATGCGGATAAACTTTTTCGGTGAGCACACTGCGATCTGGGACGAGCAGCTGCAACGCCATGAACTGCGCCTGTAAATCGGTAGGAAAGCCAGGGTAGGGCTCGGTGATGATTTCGACCCGATGCTGCGGTAGTCCGTAGGCCCGAATAAAATCAGGCCCCGTTTCCACGTGCACGCCGGCCTCCTGGAGTTTGGCAAGAAAGGCCGTGAGGTGAGCGGGGTTGGCGCCGGAGACGGTCACATCGCCATTGGTAATCGCACCGGCAACGAGGTATGTGCCGACTTCGATGCGATCGGCGATGACGGTATGTTCGCAACCATGCAGAGAGGCCACGCCTTCGACTTCAATCGTAGCGGTACCGATACCGCGGATTTTCGCCCCCATCTTGGAGAGCATCGTGCAAAGGTCGACGACCTCAGGTTCGCAGGCGGCGGTTTCGATGCGCGTGATGCCGGGGGTAGTCGTCGCGGCCATAACTAGGTTGGCCGTGCCGGTAACGGTGCTGCCCATTGGGCCGGCCATATTGACCGTGGTGCCATGGGCGTTGGTGGCATCGACAAAAATGACGCCACCTTCTAGTTTTACTTCGCAGCCGAGTGTCTCGAGGCCGCGAAGGTGAAGGTCGATGGGGCGCGGACCGATGACGCAGCCGCCTGGGATGGCCATCTCCGCGCTTCGGAGGCGGCCGACCAATGCGCCGAGCAGACAGATCGAAGCCCGCATCTTGCGGACGAGGTCATAGGGCGTGCGATGGATGATTTTTTCGGCCCGGATAATCCAGGTCCCGGGCTTGGGATTGGAGACCTCGGCGCCTTGATGACGGAGGATCTCGGCCATGAACCGGACGTCGCTCAAGTCAGGCACGCCGTGAATGGTCACCGTCCCGCTGGTCAGCAGTGAAGCAGCCAAGATGGGCAACGATGAGTTCTTGGAGCCAGCGGCTTGGATCGTGCCGCGAAGGGTTTGTCCTCCGATGATGCGCGCGACCTGGAGCATATTGGGGAAAAGAAGCGGGGGCGCCGATTGGCGCCCCCGTTAGATTTAGCCTTCGCGAGGGCCGTTGCGAGGACCGCGTTCTCCGCGGAAGTCGCCACGTCCGCCGCGTGGGCCGCCACGGGATCCGCCGCGGGAATCACCGCGTGGGCCGCCACGAGAATGGCCGCGAGGACCACGATCGTTACGTTCACCGCGGAAATCGCCACGAGCTTGAGCCGGACTTGAGGAAGGAACAAATACGGCCTTGTCGGGGATGCCGAAGAGCGTAGCGAGCTTGCGTTTCAGGGTCGCCCAAAAGCCGATCGGAGTTTGGACGGGGATGACGACGGGCTCGATTTGGATGCGAGGACGTTCTTCGCGACGAGGACGATCGCCTTGAGGTGCGCCGTCTTGACGAGGCTCACGGCGAGGGCGGTCTTCATAGCGAGGACGATCGCCTTGAGGAATTCCTTCCTGACGAGGTTCGCGGCGAGGACGATCTTCGAAACGAGGACGATCGCCTTGAGGTGCGCCGTCTTGACGAGGCTCACGACGAGGGCGGTCTTCATAGCGAGGACGATCGCCTTGAGGAATTCCTTCCTGGCGGGGTTCGCGACGCGGACGATCTTCGACCTGCGGACGGTCTCCGGTGGGAGCGCCCTCTTGAGGTTGACGGGGTTCGCGTTGTTCACGAGGCTCGCGCTGGGGCGCGGGTTGCTGTGCTAAGGCACCGGAGATAGTCTCGGTGAGATCAGCGGGGTTTTCGACGACGCCCATGACTGGACGTGCGGCTGGACCGTTAGCGGTGGGGGCGGCGCCGCGAGGAACACCACGACGACCGAATTGCTTCGGGGCGACGATGGTGCCGGGTTTGGCGGCGGGTTCGGCGGTTGCTCCGATCACTGAAAGCGGAGGGAGTTCCGCGTGAGCGGACTCTAACTTGGCTTCGTTGATGCGGGGTGCGGGGGTGCGGACTTCATTGGCGCCTGCGTCCGCGGCGGGTTGTTGGGCGGAGACTGGCTCCTGGCCCTGGGTTTCTGGTTGGCTCATGTTTCTTTTTTTGGGCAGCCTTCGTTGTGGCTGGCCGGTGTGATGCGGGACGTTTCCGTAGTGGAGACGCCACGCGTTTGTCGGCCCCTTGGTGACGGAGGACGAACCTCCTTGGGGATACCGAAATTGCTCTCGGGGTGATTGCCGGAACCTATGTGAATAAGTACCCCCTATTGATTAACAACAAGAAAGTCCCTTAGCGTGCCTCTTCAGTGAACCTTTGTTCACGAATAAGCACGATTTTGACCGTTCCTTGGTAAGAAAGACTCTCTTCCACCTTAAGGCGGATGCGGCGGACGAGTTCGGTCGCCCCAAAGTCATCGATTTTACCTGGATCAACAATGACCCGAAGTTCTCGTCCGGACTGGAAGGCAAAGGCTTCGCTGACCCCTTCGAAAGTCAGGGCGACTTCTTCCAGGCGTTTCACGCGTTGCGCGTAGCTCTCCAGCGTGGAAGCGCGAGCGCCTGGACGTGAGCCCGAGGCTGAGTCAGCGATCATGACCAAAGGCGCGTATAAGCTTTCGGCTTCGACTTCGCGATGGTGGGCGGCGACGGCATTCACGACGCGATGATCTTCGCCGACGCGGCGGAGCAGGGCGGCTCCAGCGAGGGCGTGGCTGCTGCCTGCTTCGGCTTCGATGGCTTTGCCGATATCGTGAAGAAGTCCGGCTCGCTTCGCGGGCACGGGATCAATGCCGATTTCTGCGGCCAACATCGCGCAGAGTTGGGCGACCTCGATGGAGTGGGCGAGCGTATTTTGGTTGGCCGAAAGTCGGAAATGTAAACGGCCCAAGAGTTCTTCGACGGAGGGATCCATCGGAGGTAATCCGAGGTCACGAACGGCGTCACGACCGTGTCTTAGGGCTTGTTTTACGACCTCTTCTGAGGAGGTGCGGACGGTGTCTTCGATGAGGCCCGGCGAGATCCGACCGTCTTTGACGATGCGGTCGAGCGCGATGCGCGCGATTTCGCGGCGCACCGGATCGAAGCAGGAAATCAACACGACTCCGGGAGTTTCGTCGATGAGCAGGGTGGCACCGGTAGTCTGCTCGAACGTACGGATATTGCGCCCCTCGCGGCCGATCAAGCGCCCCTTCATTTCTTCACCCGGCAGCGAGACGGCGACGGTGGTCGCATCTTGCGTGGTTTGCGTCGTCAGCCGCTGCATCGCCGAAAGTAATTTGCGCCGGGCTTCGTCCGAAATATCTTGTTCGACCTGATCGAGCAATTCGCGGCGCAGGTGCTGGGCTTCATCCTGATATTCCTTGCGAAGGGTATCGATGGTGAGCTTGCGTGCTTCTTCGGGGTTGAGGCCGGAAAGGCGTTGAAGTTCGCGGCCTAAGAAGTCGCGTTGGCGTTCGCTTTCAGCCTTAAGTTCGGCGGCAAGATGGGCTTCGATTTCGGCGGCCGCCTTGAGCTGCTTCGCCTCACGTTTTTCGGTCTCGGCCTGGGCGTGAAGCTCGGAAGCCTCGACGGTCGCTTCGCGGCGGGCTAATTCGACTTCGGTGCGCAAACGGGAGTCGCGGAGGGCTCCAAGGGTGTTTTCCCGCCACTTTGCCACCGCATAGGCTACGATTGCCCCGGAGGAGAAGGCCACGGAGGCGAGAATGCTTTGGTCAGCGGCCACAGGAGGAAGGCTTGGTGCTTACCGGAGGTTCCGGGGGTCATACGCTTACGCTCGGAGGCTTTGTCGCAAGCCCTTTCGGGAGGTTCGCCTTGCCACCCCAGCCCAATCTGGGTTGCCTAAGGGCATGTCCCACCTCCTAGAAGACGAGCGATCCTCGGCCGCTATCTGGTGGGATAAATTTGCTAATTTTGCCTGGCGGACGGATTGGACGCAGGTCGTGGTCATCGCTCTTCTGAGCTCCTTGGGAGTGGTCGCCATTCATTCCGCGGGTATTGCGAAAGACACGGGCTTTTACCGCTCGCAGATGGTTTTTATCGCCTTGGGTTGGGTTGCGTATTGGGCGGT
>CAILOT010000121.1:0-25177 GCA_903835965.1 uncultured Opitutia bacterium | reverse complement strand
GCGCCTCGCTTTACTTCCACCAGAACGCCTACTCACCCGACGGCAAAAAGCTCGTCATCACCACCCCGCACGGCATCTCGACCATCACGCTGGCCACCGGCGCCATCGAGTCCGTGGTCGAGGAGGCCCGCGTCAACGTCATCGTCGTCGGCCACAAGACCGGGGATGTCTATTATTCCAAGCGCGTGCCGAAGGAGACCACCAAGGCCGACGGCTCGAAGGCAACTTTCTCGCTCGTTGATACGGCCGGACGTCGTACGGCGAATAAGCGCGACACATTGGATTTCTTTTCCCAGATTCGCGCGGACGAAATCTTGGCGGAAACCGATGTGGTCTTCCTGGTGCTGGACGCAGGGCAGGGTGTCACGCGCATCGACAAGCAGCTCGCCGGCGAATTGGCCCTGTTGGGCTGCGGCTTGGTGATCGTCGTCAACAAGTGGGACCTGGCTAAGAAAGCTTTCCGTGATAAGAATATCGATGGTTTCGAGGACGAAGAAGAATTCCGCGCCAAATTCCGCAACGCCGTCCGTCGGGAACTATTCTTCCTGCCGGAGCCGCCACTTTTGTTTGTTTCCGCGATGACGGGCCTGCGCCATGAAGACATGCTGGATGCTGCCGAAGGCGTCTTCACGCGTGCCGGGGCCACGATTCCGACCGCACGCATCAATCGCGTTATTCAAGATCTCATGATCAAGCGTCCGCCGCGCATGGTATCAGGCCGCCGTTTCAAATGTTACTACGTCACGCAGGTTTCGAAGCGTCCGATTCGTTTCCGTCTCTTCTGTAATTCGGAAGAACGCCTGGAAGATGCTTACCAACGTTTCTTGGTCAAAGGCGTGCACGAGAGTTTTGATCTCGCCGGCGTGCCAGTCTTTCTGGATGTGGTCGGCAAGCCTAAGCAGACTGGCCGTCAGTTCTTTGCGCCGCCAACTTCGAAGACGGATGATTTGCCCTCGAGCCGAAAGGTTGCGGCTAAGCCGGTGCAAAAAGTCGCACTGCCTGCCAACGGTCCACGCACGGGTAAGACCCGAGGCAAAATCGGGATGAAATCCGTGAGCGGTAAGCGGGTGCAGGGGAATAAGAAAGCCTACACACGCTGGGATAAGCCACGTTCGCTGAAGGGGCGCGCTGCCCGCCAAGCTCGCAAGTAATCCGCTTTCCATCATGCCCTTGCCGTTGGCGCCATCTCATCGGGTTATCTTGTTAGGTTCCGATGAAATCGCTTTGGCGGCATTTGCGGCTGTCCGGTCTTTACCTGGCGTAGAAGTCGTCGGGGTGTATTCCCAGCCCGACCGCCCCTCTGGTCGTGGCCAAGAGGTAAAGTCCAATCCTGTGGCCTCTTGGGCTCGCATCGAGGGTCTGGCTTTATTTCAACCCGAGAAACTTACGCCTGAGCACGCGCAAGAACTTGGTCGCCTGGGAATTGATCTTGGGGTGGTGATGGCTTACGGGCAGATTCTCAAAGACGATTTTTTGGCGGCGACTCGCCTGGGGTTCGTCAATTTTCATGGTTCCATTCTGCCAGCGTTGCGTGGGGCGACTCCGGTAGAAGGTGCCCTAGTTTTAGGGCTTCCGGTTACCGGGATATCTTTGCAACAAGTCGTACGCCGACTGGATGCCGGTCCCTTGCACGCTTCCGCTGAATTGAAAATCGCCGAGGGAGAAGGTCGCGCGGCGTTGCGGGCTCGTTTAGGTCTCTTAGCTGGAGAGCTTGCGGTGCGGGCTTTGCCAGGGATCTTCTCTGGGGAATCTCGTCCCGTCGCTCAGGATGAATCTAAAGTCACTTACACTCGACGACTGACGCGCGAGGATGCGGCCCTCGATTTTAATGCTACGGCCACCGAGTTGGTTGCTCGTATCAACGCTTTGGAGGGATGGCCGGGCTCTGCGTTCATGCATGCGGGGCTGGTGATCAAGGTCGGGTCGGCATCCGCCAGAGAGTCGGATGCGACATCCTCTCCCGGAACAATTCTCTCTGCAGACCGCGATGGCGTAGTCGTGGCTTGTCGTCAGGGCGTCCTGGTTATGACCAAGTTGCAGCGACCGACGGCCAAGATGCTTCCGACGGGCGAGTTTCTGGCCGGTTACCCTTTGCGTGTCGGGGAAATTTTGACCTCCTCGCCTATGCCCGGTTTGGTCGGTCCAGTCCCTTTTTCCCGCCCGCCCAAGGCGTAATCGCTTGATTCGATGCCTTGGCTTGGGTGTCATTGTCTGATGCGTGCTTTTGTTCTCTGGCTACTCCTGGCGACAGGAGTTTGGGCTCAGCCTAAGGACATTAGTTTTCAGCAGATCAGCGGGGGCTCGTTCGCTGGTTTCAGTGATGACGAAAAAGCGGAGAAAGCTTGGGAAGCTTCGGCCAAAATCATGAAGCCGACCGCCGAACCAGGCCTTTGGGATCTCGACCAGTTACGCGTTCAATCATTCCGCGCCGGGAAAGTCCAAGCCACTTTCACGAGTCCTTATGGTTCGATGAACCCGACGCACCGCGCCGCGCAAGGAACATCGCCGATTACGGCCCAGTCACCCGCGTTTGATTTGAAGGGTGATGGCTGGAGCTGGCGCTCTACCAATCAAGGAGATAGTTTCGCGGTGCTGGCTAACGTCGTCGCCGAACTTGATCTGGCCAAACCGATCATGCGTCGGTGGCGTATCCGTGCCCAGCGGCTCGATGCGGCTCCGGGAACCACGGGCACACTGATGATCTTCCAGGGAAACATCGTGATGGAACGATTCGGTGAACGCATCACTTGCGAGCGGGTCGAATGTCTTTTGGACGATGGGCCGAAGGGAGATGCGTTGTGCCGAACGATTACGGCGATCGGCAAGGTCGTGCGCTCCGCCGAGAAGCAGACTTTGCATGGGGATCTGGCCGTGTTTGACCTGAAGTCCGACGCCTTGGAGATGAACGGACATGTCGAACTCGATGAGCCGGGCTTAAAGGCTTCGGCGGAACGACTGCAACATGCGGTCAAATTAGGCGTGACTAAATTATGGGCCGCTGATGGTAAGTCCGTTCAATTGCACACGGAAAGAAAGCCTGGTGAAAAAGCTGACATTACCGGCAACCGCGTGACGTTGACACGCGATGATAAGCGCGGTCTTTCAAGTGTCGAAATCCAGGATAATGCCCATTATGTCTCGGCGCAGGAACAGATTTTAGCCCGTAATATCTTGGCCTTGGAAACCCGCGCAGGTGCGAGCGATATCCTGGCTACCGGTGGAGTGAAAGGGCAGCTTGATGGCGTGATCTTTGAGGCAGGCAAGGCCCAGTGGGATCGGATCAAGCGCATCCTGGTCCTCGACGAATTGCCGCGCCTGACGGATCCTAATGGTTTGGAAGCCGCGGGTTTTTCGATTCGGACGGATTTACCGCATAATCGGATGGAAGTACGCTCGGCTCCGGGTATTCGCGCCGCGATAAGGCTGCCTGCGGGAGAGGAAGGCGGATTACCAGGTTTGGCTGAAGCCAATCAGGTGGTGGTCACCCAGGAAGACGGTGCGATGCAGATCGAATTGCTCGGCTCGGTTCATTACGTGGCGACCGGGGTTACGACCGATTCGGATCAGCTTGTGGCTTTTGCGCTTCCGCGAGCGAAGGGTCAAAAAGAGTTCGCCTTAAACCGCGCGATCCTGACCGGACATGTGCGTTATGCCCAGTCCGGCTTGCGCTGTGCCGCCGATCGCATCGACCTCAGTCCGGCCGTGCAGATCGAAGAAATCTTGAAGAAGGATATTCTTACAGGTAAGCCTCGTCTGCTGACGCTTTCGGGCGGCAAGGATCTGACGCGCCCACGGTTGTTTGTTACTTTCGGTGACGGCAAGAGCGCAGAATTCATCGCGGATGCCCAAGAAATCCTCACGACTCCGACTTTGACAAAATTCTTTTTACGGGGCGCCGTGGGCATGGTGTCCGGCGACACCGAGGCGGCATGCGACCTACTGGAAGGTATTGCGTCGCCAGAAAAGTCGGGTCGCCAAGTGGCGCGACAGATGATCGGTCGCGGTAACGTCAATGTCACCGCTGGCGGTTCCTTGGCGAAGGGTAATACGTTGGAAATCTTGCCCGAAAAGGAAGAAGCCCGACTTTTCGGCGACGCCCGGATCCGGGACAAGTCCGGCAACGAAGGCATTCCGGCCAAAGAAATCCGCTATGATATGAAAAATAAAGCGTGGCACATGGGGTCGGCCGCGGACGAAGACGCTCCCGGTCAAGTCGTACGCCCCAAGATATTCTTGGGGCGGGAGTTCACCCTGCCGGAGGTCAAAAGCCTCGACAACGGACGCTGAGAAGCGTCCACTCCCTAACCATGGCCGTCACCAGCGAAAAGGGCGTAGTCCGCGTCGAATCGCTTGCTAAGCACTATGGTGCGAAAGTAGCCGTCTTCGACGTTAGTTTATCTTTGAAGGCTGGTGAAATCGTCGGCTTGTTGGGCCCTAATGGTGCAGGCAAGACCACGACCTTCTACATGGTCGTCGGTTTGATTCCCGCTACCAGTGGACGGGTTTTCTTGGATGGTCGCAACGTGACGGCTATGCCGATGTGGCAGCGCGCCAAGAGTGGCCTGGGCTACCTCCCGCAGGAGGCATCTATTTTCCGGAAGTTGACGGTGTGGGAGAACGTGATGGCGGTCGTGGAGACGCTTAACCTGAATGAACAGGAACGTCGGGCCCGCACGATTCAACAGCTGACCGACCTAGGGCTGGAAGGTCTGGCGAAGCAACCGGCCTACACTTTGTCCGGTGGCGAGCGTCGTCGTCTGGAAATTGCACGCGCCTTGGCTACCGGTCCGCGTTTTCTCCTGATGGATGAGCCCTTCAGCGGAGTGGATCCCATTTCGGTGGCGGAAGTCCAATCGATCATCCGGCGTTTAAAGCAGCGGGGAATCGGGGTCTTGATTACCGATCATAACGTCCGGGAGACTTTATCCATCGTGGATCGGGCCTATCTGATTCATCAGGGGCGCGTACTTGTCTCTGGTACCCCCGCCGAAATCGTGAATAATCCTGAGAGTCGCCGCCATTACCTCGGCGAAGGTTTCAAACTTTAACGACCATGTCCGACCCTTCGCCTGATACCCGTCCTGAATCGGTCTCCGTCCGGGAGTTTTTCGATTCTTTCCGGGATATGCTCCAGATGGAGTTGCTCGCCGGAGAAGAAGGTCTGGACAACATGATCGCCGAGAAGTCGCTGAATCGGCCGGCCTTGGCCGTCACCGGCTATTTCAAGGAATTTGCCCATAAGCGCCTGCAGCTCTTCGGGGCCGGAGAAATGGCTTATCTAAGCGACCAGACTTCGGCTTTGCGGGAGAAATTGCTGGCGGATGTCTTCGCCAAGAAAATTCCCGCCGTCGTCGTTTCCCGCGGCCTGCCGGTCGATGATATTCTAATCACCCTAGCGAACCGTCACCGCGTCCCGATTATCCGCACGCAATTGAAGTCGAAGGATTTCTCTGCGGAAGCGACCGTCTTGCTTGAGGAAAAATTCGCCCCGCGGACGAACATGCACGCGACTTTGGTCGATATTCGCGGCGTCGGCGTGCTGTTGCGCGGCGCTTCCGGCGTCGGTAAGAGCGAGTGTGCCTTGGCTCTGATCGAGCGCGGACACTCCTTAGTGGCTGATGATTTCGTCATCATCACTTTGATCGGTGACCGGGAGTTGCAAGGGACTTCCAAGGAACTCAACCGCGGTTACATGGAGTGCCGTGGTATTGGTATTATTAATATCGCTTCGATTTTCGGCATCCGTTCGGTTCGCCGCGAAAAGCGGGTCGATTTGGTCGTCACTTTCGTGCTCTGGCAGCCCGGTATGGATGAGGAACGCTCGGGTCTGGAGGTCGAAAATTTCGATATTCTGGGTCGTAAGGTGCCGCACATGACCATTCCCGTAAGGCCCGGAAGAGATATGGCACGATTGGTCGAAGTCGCCGCCATGGTGCAGGCTTTGCGCGTGATGGGCCACGATTCCGCCAAGGAATTCAGCGACCGTCTCATCCAGCATATGAGCAAGGATAAGCCAGCCAAGGGCTAGGATTTACTTCCGGTTTCCGTCCCAGCGACAGTCCGCCATCACGCGAAGGCAGACTTCGCGGAGGTCAAAAAGTGTCGCTTCGATCTCATCGCTGGCCTCTTGGGCGGTCTCGCGTGCGGCCGCCGGAATCCCCGCGGTCAAGCCGATGGAATAATTAATCGCCGAGAGGGCGCGCTTCATATGGACCAGCGCCAACGGTAAGTCGCCCGTATCAGTCGCATTGATGGCCATCACGATCTGATGTTGGGCGTCCCAGAAAGAAAGCATCACGTCCGCGGCCAGTTCAGCCGGAATATCGGCGCTGGCGTCACGGCAGACCTTGCGGAATGAAGTGGATAATTGCATTCCTAAGGCGCGACCGACGATGTAGACGGGATGTTGGTGAATGCAGTAGGGAAGGTCGGCTTCCTCGTTCTCTTCGTCGGTGACTTCCTCCGCGGGTTCGCTGGGGGCCCAATCGGCGTTTTCCCAGCCCATCCGACGGGCGCTGGCATCAAGGCGGTCGGGCTGCCCTTTGACTTCTTTGTAGTAGGAAAGAAACCGACCGACCTCGAGGTCGTTACGTTGAAGATAGCCTGCCCAGTCGGCCTCGCCCCAAGAGGCGTTGCCTGATCCATCGAAGTCGCCATGGGGCTGGTCGCCATCGTGCATGAAGATCATCATTAGGGGAAATTACTTAGATGCAAACCCCTTGTGGCTCAAATTGCCCTTGTCCCCGCCCCTAAGAACGTGGCTAATTCTCCCATGGCCCTGGAATTGAATGCTTTGACTGCTACGATGGCTGCCGGCCGTGGTCTCACGTCGACCGAAGCGGCTCAGGCTGCCGCGGCGCTGGTCGACGCGACGGTGTCAGATGAAACGAAGGAAACGTTTTTGCTGACTCTCGCACGTAAAGGCGAGACCGCTGAGGAGGTCGCTGGGTTTGCCCAGACTTACCGTGATTTGGCCCGTAAGATCGGATGGAGCACCTGGCCGTCTCGCGGCATCGACATCGTAGGCACGGGGGGCGACCGTTCCGGAAGTTTCAATATTTCCTCAGCCAGCGCGCTGATTGTCGCGGCGGCGGGCGTCCCGGTCCTGAAACATGGCAACCGCTCGATTACTTCGAAATCCGGCAGCGCGGATTTCTTGGCGGGCTTGGGGGTGCAGTTGGAGGCGACCGATGCGCAATTGCTGCGTGCTTTAGAGGTGGCGAATTTTTGTTATCTTTACGCGCCGGCTTTTCATCCCGCGTTCCGGAGTATCTTGGCGGTGCGCAAAAAGATCGCGGAGCAGGGCACGAAAACGATTTTTAATATTTTAGGCCCGCTGATCAATCCTGCCCGCCCGGCTTTCATGGTGGTCGGGGTCTACGATGAACGCTGGGTCGAGCCCCTCGCCTTGGCTTTGCATGAGCTCGGGGTGCGTCGCGGGTTGGTGACGCATACGCGCGCGGGCGGAGGCATGGACGAAATTACGACCGCGGGTGAAGTGCGCGTGCGCGGCTGCGGCGAACTTTCAGGCGTCGATGCAGTCTGGCTGCCGGGAGATTTCGGATTCGCGCAATGCAGCGTGGCTGACCTGCGCGGCGGATCTCCGGAAGAGAACATCGCGATGTTCAGCGATCTTTTGGTCGGCGGAGTTTCGGATGGTCTGATGGATACCTTGGCACTGAGCGCCGGTACGGCTCTTTGGGTGGCAGGTAAGGCTGCGGATCCGGCGGCAGGTGCGAAAATCGCCCGTGACATCATCCTCGGAGGGGCTTTGCGCGAGGAAGTGCGTCGGCTTCGTGAAGCCTATCGCCCGGCTTGATCAGCGAAGGTTCAAGACCAACGCGACGGTCCGCGCGGTAGCGCCCCGATTGCTCTGATGCCAAGCGGCTCCACGCACTGCCATCGCTTTCGCGAGCGAGGGGTCGCGTACAAGTTTTTCAAGTTCGGAAGATAATTCAGAGGCCCGTTCGAGGCGTGTTGCCGCACCCGCTCTTTCAAGTCCTTGGCAGATATCGCGAAAATTACTCATGCGGGGTCCGTAGAGCAAGGCCACGCCGGCAGCGGCGCATTCTACGGGGGTCTGGCCGCCTTCGTTCGGCGGCAGGCTTTTGCCGCAGAAAGCGATATCCGCCGCGCGCGTGAGTTGGCGAAGTTCGCCCGTGGTGTCGGCCAAGTGAACGATGGTGCCCGTTGGCGCTGGCGTTTGGGTCGAACGTTGATGCCAGGCTAAGCCGGTCGCCGCGATTTCGGCGCAGACATCCTTGCGTCTTTCGGAGTGTCGGGGAACGAGGAGAAGGCGCACGTCCGCGTGTGAGCGTAGTTTACGAACACACTCAAGTAAGAGTTTCTCTTCTCCGGCCCATGTCGATGAGCCGAGAACGACTATGGTTTTAGGGTCATGGCCGAAGCCAAGCGACTCACGAAGTTGCTGGCGTTCTTCGCTTGCAGGCGGAACGTCACCGGCAACGTCAAATTTGATATTACCCGTGAGGTGCGGTTCGACGCCCAGCGTGCGAAAGCGCCGCGCATCTTCCTCGCTGCCGGCGCAGATCAATTGAAAGCGTCGGAGTAGGGGAGTGGAAATCCAGCGAAAGCGCTGATGACGGGCGAAAGATTTATCGGAAATACGACCATTGATCAGCATCGCCGGAATGCCGCGGGCGTTCGCCTGCGCCAAGTGTTCGGGCCAAAGTTCGCCTTCGACGAGAATGACTTGGTCCGGCTGAATCCGTCGCCAGGCCATTGCGCTGCAGGGCCAAAGGTCAGCCGGGAAGATGCCGATGGCTGAGGCGACATCGGCGTAGCGAGCTTGGGCGAGGGCGTAACCCGTGCTGGTCGTCGTGGTTAAAATGACCTCCGCAGCCCCGGAATCTTTGAGCTGACGAAGAAAGGGGCCGATCGCCTCGATTTCGCCGACCGAAACGGCTTGAATCCAGACCCGACGCTTTCCGGGTGTTTTAGGGGCTATTTTGGGAAAAAAGCCCAACCGTTGACTAAATCCATGGCGGTATCCGCCCCGGCGAAGCATGCGCCATAGGTAGTAGGGTAAGGCCAGTAATAGCAGGGGTGGAAAGAGTATCCGGTAGGCCCAAGTCATTGTGATAAGTTGACCGTGCGTAGGGGAGAGGGGTCTGTCAGTTCCAAAGCAGGCCATTTTTGCTGATTTTCCCACTTGCACCCGTCGGCAAGGGGTGTTTGAACTCACTTTCCACCGTTTGGAGCGACCGCCGATTGCTTCGAACATAAAACCAAAAAACAGTAAAACACCTAGATCCAATGTCCCCTCCTTCGGCAGGAATCGGGATACGGAGCCAAAAACCATGAACATCACAGTCAAAGACCTCCTCGATGCCGGCGTCCACTTCGGACACCAAACTCGTCGCTGGAATCCACGTTCCCGTCCCTACATTTTCGACCACCGCAATGGTGTTTCGATTATCGACCTCGAGAAGACGCACGCCTGCCTCGCTGCCGCCGCTGCCTTCGTTGAAGAAGTCGCTGCTAAGGGCAAGGAAGTCCTTTTCGTCGCAACCAAGCCTCAGGCTCAGGAAGTCGTCCGTCAGGCCGCTAAGTCGACCGGCATGCCTTTCGCGGTTAATCGCTGGCTCGGTGGCACGCTGACCAACTTCGCGACAATCAAGAAGTCGCTCGAAAGCTACCGTACCTACCTCCGCATGGAGCAAGACGGTTCTCTCGCTAAGATGCACAAGAAAGAAGGCGCCGCCGTTCGTCGCGAGATGTCTCGGATGCAGCGTAACTTCGAAGGTCTCCTCGAATACCGTGATCTCCCAGCGGCGATGATCGTCATCGATACCAAGCTGGAAGAAATCGCCGTCAACGAGGCGAACCGTCTCGGCATTCCTGTCATCGGTCTTTGCGATAGTAATTCCGACCCGACCCTCTTGCAATTCCCGGTTCCGGGTAATGACGACGCTGCGAAGTCCATCCGCCTCGTGGTGGAAGTGCTTACCCAGGCCGTCCAGAATGGCGTCTCTCGCCGTAAGGTTGAGCGTGACCCACGCAAGACCGTCACCCCTGTTTCCCGTCAAGACTCCGCCCAGTCGATGCAGCCCGAAGTTAATATCTCGGACGAATTGATGAAGGCTTCCGAGACCTCTGATGCGGCGGAAGTGGCAGCCGCACCGGCGAAGATCGCTCGTCCTCGTAAAAACACCAAGTAATTTATGTCCACCATTACCGCGCAAACGGTCAATGACCTGCGTCAGCGTACTGGCGCCGGCCTGATGGATTGTAAGAAGGCCCTCGTCGAAGCCAATGGCGACACCGAGAAGGCCGTCGAAATCCTCCGCATCAAAGGCGTGGCCACCCGTAATAAGAAAGCTGACCGCAAGGCCAGCGAGGGCGTGCTTGCCGTGCAAGTTGAAGCCGATGGTCGTCGCGTCACGCTCCTGGAATTGAATTGTGAAACCGACTTCGTGGCGAAGAACGAGGCTTTCCTCGCGCTCGCCAAGGACTTGGTGAACCAAGCCGCGCTCAAGGGCGTCGATGGTTTGCTCGAGCAGCCTTATCATGGTGACGCGAGCCGCAAGGTGAACGACTTCCTGAACGATCAGGTGACCAAGATTGGTGAAAACCTCAAAGTCTCTCGGGCGCTTAAGTTCGAAGCTTCGGGCGTCGGTCGCGTTTCTGCTTACGTGCATACCGGTGCGAAAATCGCCGTCTTGCTCGAACTCGGTCTCAAATCTCAGGCAGCTGCCTCCCATGCGGATGTCGCTGATCTGGCCCGTCAGATGGCGATGCAGGTCGTGGCGAACAACGCCCGGTTTGTTCGCCGGGAAGACGTCTCAGAAGATGTCGTCGCCAAGGAGAAGGAGATTGCTGCTGAATTCACCAAATCGGAAGCCGATAAGGCGATCGAAGAAGCCAAGCGCGTGGTCGAAGATTATAACGGTCAGCTCGTCGAGCAAAAGGCCGCGAACAACGTCGAAGCCATCGCCGAGCTCGAAAAGCGTATCGTCGTTGCCGAAAAGCAGGTCATCGCCGCCGAAGGCCGGAAGAAGGGTCAGCTTTCCAATATGGAAAAGATCGTCTCGGGTCGCGTCGACAAGTTCTTCGCCGAAGCCTGCTTACTCGAGCAGCCTTATTTCCGTGATCCGGAAAAGAAGGTCATCCAGCTTCTTGCCGAGGCCAAAGCCAAGGTGGGTGAAGAAGTTTCCATCGTCCGTTTCGTCCGCTTCCAAGTGGGTGAGACTGCGGCGGAATAATTCGTCTTAAGTCATCCTTTCAAGGGCCGACTTTCGTAAGGAAGTCGGCCCTTTGCTTTACACTCCTTCGAGATTGTCGTAAGTTGGGATATGCAGTTCCGTTCCGATATCTTCTGGCGCGCAGCCAAAGGCTGTTGTCCGGATTGTGGTGCGGAAATCAGGTCGAGGAAAAATCCATTAAGTAAGTGGGGACAGTTTGCGAACATCCCAGACCGTTGTCCGGAATGCGGAATGGTGCTTCGTCGTCGGGATGGATTTTTCCTCGGGGCCATCGTCTGGAATTATACCTTAACCGCCTTCGGTGCTTTGCCGCTCTTGCTCATCGCCGTCCGTCTCGGATGGTGCGGCGAAGCGTGGGCGATCCGCTGGGCGATTTTGACCGCGCTGACCGTCCCTTTTTTCATCCACGCCTTATCCTGGCGCTTATGGATCGGGACCTACTATGCGTTTTTACCCGAGCAGTTGCCTTCGAGCGGACGACGGACCGACGACTGAATCACCGATCCCGGCTTGCCATTCGCGTTATCAGTTCGGCAAGGAAAGTGGAGTCGGCGCGCGTGGCTTGAAGATGTCGGATCGCCTGGTCAGTCAGGGTCGAAATCCTCTGTCGGGTCGACTCGATGCCGTGGAGGTTCGCATAAGTTAACTTCCCGTTTTGCGAATCAGTGCCTACCGGTTTTCCGAGTCGGTTGGCATCAGCCGAGAGGTCGAGCAGATCGTCGACGAGTTGAAAGGCGATGCCAGCGGCCCGGCCGGCTTGGCTGAAGTGTTCGATCTCAGACTTATTGGCTCCGCCGATCATCGCTCCCATGACCAGCGAGGAGCTGAGCATCGCGGCGGTCTTGCCGAGCAAGATGAATTCCAAGCGTTCGTCGGTGGCGCCTGCGGCCAGGCCGCCCATGTCTTCGGTTTGGCCGCCGACGAGTAAAGTTGATCCGGCGGTTTTTGATAATTCCGCGACAAGTGAGCAGGCGAGCGTAGGCTGGTCGGCGTAACCTTTCGTGATGAGTTCGAAGGCTAAGGGGATGAGGGCGTCGCCGGCGAGCAGTGCGATGGCTTCATCGAAAGCTTTATGGCAAGAAGGCCGTCCGCGACGCAGGTCGGAATTATCCATGCACGGCAGGTCATCATGGATTAGGGAATAAGTGTGAATGCATTCCAGCGCGACGGCAGCGGTCTCGGCTTTGGCGTCGGGATCAAAGGCTTGGGCAGCGGCCAAGCAAAGGACCGGACGCAGACGTTTGCCGCCTGCTTCGAGCGAATAACGCATCGCGGCATGGAGGCGGGCAGGGCGGGTATCAGCGGAGGGCGTGAGTTGCTTCAGCGCATTTTCCGCCTGCTGGACCAGGGTTTCATGCCGAGACTGGAACAGCGCGGCATCCATCGCTTAGGCTTCGTCGTCGGGGGCTTGGCCTAATTTGAAGAAAGTGGCCGTGCGACCCACGCTTCCGATTACTTCGCTTTCGGTCAATTCGGCTAACTCTTTGGCCTGAGCTTCCATGGCCTCGCGCTCAGCGGTAAAGCGGACTTTGACGAGGTCGGCATTACGGAAGGATTCTTCAAGTAATTTGGCGATGCCCGCATTGACGCCGGCTTTGCCTACGAAAACTTTGGGGTCGAGGGTTTGGGCTAAACTGCGTAGTTTGCCGCGTTCGGCGCCTGTCAGGCGGGGTTTTTCATCATTACCTTGGTCCATGCGCCTATTTGCGTTTCGGAGGGCGTAGGAGTCAACGGGCTAATCAGCCGGGCTTGCGGCCTACCTTGCGGCCCCGTGCTTTCGAAGTAGGATAATATCCTACCCATGTCAGCGTCGCCCTTACGGCAAATTTTGCCCGCACTTGCGCCCGCAATAGCCCTCCAATCCTTAGATCCTATCTTGGTCCATATTTACTGTGCAGCTGACCATACTGACAGTCTGAGGGTATGGATGAGCACTTTCCTGCTCGACCGCCATTCCGCCCTGACCAGCGAGATGATTCGGTGCGAAAACATTTCACTTTATCCGCATTGGACTGTTCTGCCGCGGGGGAGACCTTTTAAGTTCACGCTTTATTTTAATGGTCTCCCTAAGTCGGTCACGTCCTTCGACCTTTCAGAGATTATCCCAGAGCCGAACGGGTTTTATTTCCCTAACCTCCGGCGCAATGCCCAGGACGTTTACGCCTTGGATTATCCCGGCTGATTTAAGGTCGATTTTGAGCATATTAAGGATATTTGTGGGGTAGTTCCTGCTTGCTAAGCCCCCCGGCTCCTGTCACTTCATAAGCCATCTTCGTTAGGGAGAGGGGCGGAGCCCTTCTCACGCTGGTCGGTAGGCGAAAGCTTATTACAGACGGAGGATCCAGCTAAACGGCTGGCCCTCGGGAATTTCTCCCAAGTCGACCCTCTCAAACACCCAAACTAACCCAAATACAGTCATGTCGATCGACAAATCGGATATCATCAAGAAACACCAGCAGGACGCCAAGGATACCGGCTCGCCTGAAGTTCAGGTCGCCCTCGTCAGCGCCCGCATCAACCACCTTACGGATCACCTCCGTATGCACCGCAAGGACTTCCACTCGCGCCGTGGTCTCATCATGCTCACGAACCGTCGTCGTAAGCTCCTCAATTATCTTAAGTCGAGCGATTTGGATCGTTACAACGCTTTGCTCATCAAGCTTAACCTCCGTAAGTGAACGGCGCCTCCGGGCGTATTGCTTCACCGTACGTCCCAGCCATTCGCTGGGACGTCGTTTTTTCACCCAAACAAACAACAACCCGCCGGGCAATTCCGCCTGGCACAACGCGTAACCCGCAAAAAATAAAATGAAACAAAAACACTCCGTGACCATCGAAGAACTCGGTATCACGATCAACACGGGCTCCATCGCCCGCCTCGCCAACGGCGCGGTCACCATCAGTAAGGGCGAGACCACGCTCTTCGTGTCGGCCACCGCCGCCGAAGAACTGCGTTCCCCTGACCAGGACTTCTTCCCCCTGACCGTCGACTACCGCGAGAAGTTCGCGGCGGCCGGCCGTTTCCCGGGCGGTTATTTCCGTCGCGAAGGCAAGCCTTCCGATAAGGAAATCCTGACCTCGCGCCTCTGCGACCGTCCCCTCCGTCCACTCTTCCCTGAAGGCTTCCTCAATGAAGTCCAGGTGATCGGCCTCCTCCTTTCGGCTGACCAGATCAACGACTCCGACGTGCTCATGGTGAACGGCGCCTCCGCCGCTCTCCTTTGCTCCGACATCCCGTGGAACGGCCCAATCGCCGGCATCCGCCTCGGTCGCGTCGCCGGTCAGTTTGTCGTCAACCCAACGCATGAACAGCAGTATGAGTCCGATCTGGATCTCATCTACGTCGGCAACGAGAGCGACATGATGATGATCGAAGGTTCGGCCGACCAGCTGCCTGAAGCCGACTTCATCGCCGCTCTCGAATACGCCCAGAAGGCCATCCAGCCGATTATCGCCGCCCAGCGCAAGCTCGCCGCGATGTACTCTAAGACCAAGCGCGTCTTCCCTCTCGTCGTCTGCGAGCCAAAAGCCCTCGCAATCTGCGAACGCGTGGCCGCCGAAGGCGACCAGCTCAAGAAAGCAATTTTCCTCGCTTCCAAGAAGGAACGTGGCGACGCCGTGAAGGCCGTGGTCGAGAAGGCCAAGGCCGCTTGCAAAGCCGAACTCGGCGACGTCTTCGACTCCCGCCAGATCAAGATGGCCTTCGAAAAGCTCCAGGAAAAAGTCTACCGCAACGCCATCATTCAGAGCGGCGAACGTGCCGACGGTCGCAAGCCGCTGGATCTCCGTGCGATCTCCTGCGAGGTCGACGTGCTTCCTCGCGTCCATGGTTCCTCGCTCTTCCAGCGCGGTGAGACCCAGGGTCTCGTCCTCGCGACCCTCGGTACCTCTAAGGATGCCCAGGAAGTCGACGCTATCACCGGCGGCCCCAGCAAGCGTTCCTTCCTGCTGCATTACAACTTCCCGCCCTTCTCGGTGGGTGAGACCGGCCGCTTCGGCATGACCTCCCGCCGCGAAACCGGCCACGGTAACCTCGCCGAGCGCTCGCTGCTCTCCGTTCTGCCTTCCGAGCAGGACTTCCCGTACTCCATCCGTCTCGTCTCCGAGATCATGGAATCCAACGGCTCCACCTCGATGGCTTCCGTCTGTGGCGGCACCCTCGCTCTGCTCGACGCCGGCGTGCCCATTAAGGCCCCGGTGGCCGGTATCTCCTGCGGTCTCGTGACCGAAGATGCCGCTGGTAAGATCGTAAAGCACCGCGTGCTGACCGACATCATTGGCGCCGAAGACCACTACGGCGACATGGACTTCAAGATTTGCGGCACCCGCGAAGGTATTACCGCCTTCCAGCTCGACCTTAAGATCCACGGTCTCCCGATGAGCATCGCCAAGGAAGCCATTGCGCAGAACAAGGTCTCCCGCGACGCGATCCTGGACATCATGGCCAAGACCATGCCGGCCACCCGCGCCGAGCTGAAGCCCTGCGCTCCGCGTACCCACCGTCTTAAGATTCCTTCCGACAAGATCGGTGCCCTCATCGGCCCAGGCGGCAAGAATATCAAGCGCATTACCGAGTACACGGGTTGCCAGCTCGACATCGACCAAGACGACTCCGGTTGGGTCACGATCTTTGCCACCGATGGCGAATCTCTCGCTCGCGCGGTCAACGAAGTGAACCTCATCTCAGCCCAGATCGAGATTAACAAGACCTACAAAGGCATCGTCCGCTCCGTCAAAGAGTTCGGCGCCTTCGTCGAATGCTTGCCTGGTCAAGAAGGCCTCGTCCACGTTTCTGAGCTCGCTGACTTCCGCGTGAACAACGTCGAAGACGTCGTTAAGCTCGGTGACGAGATCATCGTCAAGTGCGTCGGCATCGACGACAAAGGTCGCGTACGCCTCTCGCGTCGCGCCGCCATCGCCGAGAAGGAAGGTCGCGAATACGCGCCGGCTCCTAAGCCGATGGATCGCCCCCGTGGCGATCGTCCTGAGCGCCGCTAAGCATCGGTGGTACGACCAGATAAGGCTCCGGCTCACCCCGGGGCCTTTTTTGTGCCCGGTTCCTTTACGCTTTACGCATCCGCACGGTGACATGCACGAGCGTGAGGATCGCGCTGGTCGGCATCATGACCGTCGCGAGCAGCGGGGACATGAGGCCGGCGGCGGAAAAGCCGATGGCGACGAGGTTATAGACAATCGTGAAGAGGAAGACTTCGGTGAGCACCCGGCGGCGGTGGCGAGCCACGGCGAACAGGCGGCCGAGCCCGCGTAGGTCGCGACCGAGGAGATAGAAGTCGGCTTTCTGTTCGAGTAGCCCGAGGTCCACGACCGGCGTGCCGCGGAGCGTGGCTTCGGAGAATGCAAGGGCGTCGTTGGCGCCGTCCCCGAGCATGAGCGTCGAGGCCCCGTCGTGACGACGGATCCAGTCGGCTTTCTGTTCGGGCGAGAGGTCGCCGAGGCCGCTGTCGGCGGGTAGTCCGAGCTTACGCAGGAGCGTGGCGACTTTTTCCGACTGATCGCCCGAGAGGATGAAGATCGCGATGCCGTCCGCGCGCAGGCCATCGATGACTTCCTTGGCGTACGCCCTTGATTGCTCGGCGAAGAGAAAGAGGGCGAGGCGCGTCCCGTCACGGCAGAACTCGGCCGCCGACATCCCCGCCGGCGCGGGTGCGCTGCCTTGCCAACCCGGTTTGCCAATGGTCCAGCGGACGCCTTGGGCGTCCGTCAGCATCACGCCCGCCCCGGGAATGTTGCTCAGGGTGCCGGCGACAGCCGCAGGGTCCTCATGCTGGGCCAAAGCCTCGCGGAGGCTACGTCCGAACGGATGGAGGTTGGTGTTCACTAGCGCGAAGAGCGCTCGGCGGGCTTCCGCGGGAAGCCCGGTCAGCCGCTCCGGGTTGCCGAGGCGCGGGCTTTCGAGGGTCAGCGTCCCGGTCTTGTCGAAGACGACCTGGCGGACGCGCAGGGCACGTTCCCAGACGCGATGGTCGCGGAGGTAGACCCCGGCCCGGCGTAAGGTTCCGACGGCGAGCTCGGTCGCGAGCGGGAAGGCTAGGCCGATCGCGCAGGGACAGGAGACGATGAGGATCGAGATGGCCGCCTGTAGGGCCTGCGGCCAGT
Source organism: uncultured Opitutia bacterium (assembly GCA_903835965.1). GTDB lineage: Bacteria > Verrucomicrobiota > Verrucomicrobiia > Opitutales > UBA953 > UBA953. The sequence continues at coordinate 7,835 of CAILOT010000121.1, read as the reverse complement.
CGCCGGTGAGCGTTCCTCGTAGTCCGAAGGCCAGGGCCGCAAGCGTGAGGACGACGCCGAGGTAGAGGCCTAGGATGCGTTCGAGCTGACGGGGCACGAACGCCCCGTCGCCGCCCGCCTCGGTGAGCTTGCGCAGCATCGAGTCGGCCCAGGTCTCGGTGGCTTCGAGGCGGAGCGGCGTCTGCCCGATGTTGAGCGCGCCGGAAGGCACGAGTCGTCCGACGGGATACACGACGGGTTCGGATTCGCCGTTGATCCAGGCGAGGCTGAGTTCGGCATCCTGCTGAAGCAGGCGACCGCAGACCGGGGCGACTTGTCCGCCGGGGACGGCGAAGATCTGGCTAGGCAGGAGCGACTCGACCGGGACGCGCCGGAGCGGTGTGGCGCTATCCGCCGCTTCATAGAGATCGACGGGGCGGAGCGAGGGCGAACTGGCCGGCAGGCGGCGACGATTCTGCTCGATGGCCCGCTCCTGCGTCCACCGGCCCACCAGCATCAGGAACGTGAAGAGGCAGACGAAGTCCCAGTATTCCAAGCTAGGCAGATTCAGCGCCCAGCCGACAAAGGCGGCGAGGTAAGCGCTGATCAGGCCCAGCGCGATCGGCAGGTCCATGTGCAGCTTGCCGCGCCGGAGCGAGGCCCAGGCTCGAGACGCGAAATAACTGCCGCCGACGAGCATCGAGAGCGTCGCGAAGAACGCGGCGAGCAGCCGGAAGAGTTCGGCGAACTGCTCATCCTGCTTCATGCCGAGGTAGGCTGGCACGGAGTTGAGCATGGCGTTCATCGCGAAGGCGGCGCACAGGCCGAGCCGCGTGGTCAGTCCGTCTTCTTCGCGATAATCTTCGCCGTCGTCGGGCACCATGAGGTAGCCGAAGCCCGCCAGTCGGCGCGCCGCCGCCGTGAGGTCGGCGCCTTCGCCCCACTCGAGGCGGACCGTACCGCGATGCGCGTTGACGCGTCCGGCGATGTTCCCGGCGCACTCAGAGAGCAGTTTCTCAATCAGCCAAACGCAGCCGACGCAGGAGAGGCCGCGTAAGGCGACCCGGAGCGAGCGTCGTCCGGCAAGGTCGCTGGACTTCTGCGCGTCGCGAAGCCAGTCGAAGTCATGCGAGCCGAGGATGGTCTCGTTGACCGGGGCGATCGCTTCGGAGCGGAGTTCGTAATAGCGTTCGAGCCCGCAGCTAAGGATGAGACCGTGGACCTGTTCGCAGCCGGCGCAGCAGAAGCCGGCCGGCGCCAGCGGATTCAGGATGGCGGAGCCGCAATGGCGGCAGGGCTTGGCTTTAGAGGCAGACATTGCCCGATGTTTGGAACCAGAGGAGTTTGGTCAGGAGCGCCAGCGCCGCCAGGCCGGCGAGGCCGCGACGGAGGCGGATGCTGCGGGCTTCCCCGAGGCGGATGGATAGGCGATGGTAGCCCATCTGCGCGGCCCACAGCAGGGGAATGGTGCCAAGGGCGAAGCCGAACCCGATCTCGGCGCCGTGCAGGGCTTGGCCGCTCAGTAGGGCCAAGCCGAATAGGGCGTGGAGCGGACCGCATGGCAGGAGGGGGCTGAGTATCCCCAGCAACGCGCCGGCAAAAGCTGGGCTGCGGTCCTGGGTCAGTCGCATCCAATGGGCGTGACGTTTGCGCAGGAAGGCCGGTGCGCCGAAGCCGCGATCAAGGCCGAAGGCCAGGGCGACCAGGAAGACGACCATCGCCCATGGAAGATAATCCATGAGCGGCAGGGCCATCCAGCGGCCGAACTTCGCGCCGAGGAAGCCGGCCAGCGCGCCGCAGGCGGCGTAGGCGAGGGTGCGGGTCAGGTGATAGGCGGTCGTGAAGCCGAGCCGCTGGTCGGTGCTCGCCTTCCATGGACCGAGGGCGCACGTCAGCGGGGCGCACATGGCGCCGCAGTGCGGCGATACCGCCAGGCCGGCCAGGAAGGCGCCGGCGCCGGTCTCAACGAGCGGGAGCATTGGCGGGCGGCGGGTTGACGGGTGCCACCGATTCGGGTGCGTTCCGCAGGGCGATGTTTAGCCAGCAGGCCCAGACCGCCACGAAGCCCAGGAAGAGGGCGGCGAGGGGAATCCAAGGATGGCGGCGCAGGAGGTTCATTGCTTCAGGGTGCGCGGATCAGGTCCGATGAAGTGGGCTTTCTGGAGGAGGGAGATCTCGCCATCCTCGCTGCGGAGGCGGAGCATGAAGTTGAATTCGCCACGGTAGTCCTGGCGGTCCACCAGCAGCGTCAGCGGCAGCGTGATCTCGGTCAGGGGCGCGATGACCATGCCGGCCGATTGGTTGAGGACGGTGACCTTGGTCGCGGGAGATTCGGCCGAGATGAAGAAGCGTCGGGGGATCTCGTCCTTGTTCTGGATCTTGGCCCGGAAGACATTCGCGACGGAGGCTTCGCTCAGGGCGTAGAGCTCGGTCTGCGGCGGACGGCTCAGTTTGAACGCGGCGGGCTGGACGCGCAGGACGGCGATCGAGGCGACGATGAGGCCGATGACGAGCAAGGCCGCGTACAGGACCGTGCGCGGACGGAGGAAGCGGGTCTTGCCGCCGTTGAGCTCGCGCTGGGAGGCATAGCGGACTAGGCCAGTCGGGCGTTTGAGCTTCGTCATCACGTCGTCGCAGGCGTCGACGCAGGCCGTGCAGGCGATGCATTCCATCTGCAGGCCATGGCGGATGTCGATGCCTGTGGGGCAGACCTGGACGCAGCGGCGGCAGTCGACGCAGTCTCCGGTGGGGATGCCCGGGGCGGCTTTGCCGTGGGGCTCACCGCGTTTTTCGTCGTAGCCGACGATGACCGAATCGTCGTCGATGAGGGCCGACTGCAGGCGGCCGTAGGGGCAGACGATCAAGCAGAGCTGTTCGCGGAACCACCAGAAGTTGAAGAACAGCAAGCCCGTCGCGATGGCCATCGCCACGAACGCCGCCGGGTGGGCCAGAGGCGCGTCGGTGATCATCGGGTAGAGTCCCGGGATTGAGATGAAGTAGGCTAGGAAGATATGCGCGACAGCCCAGCATAGTACTAGGTATGCGAAGGCGCGCGCTCCGCGGCGGAGCATCTTGTTGGGTGCGCTCCACGGCTGGTCGTCAAGCTTGGCTCGGCTGACGTGGTCGCCCTCGAAGAGGCGGTCGACGACGCGGAAGACGTGTTCGAGGTAGACCGTCTGCGGGCAGGCCCAGCCGCACCAGATGCGCCCGAGGAGCGCGGTCGTCGCGTAGATCAGGAAGCCCCACCCGGTGATGACGAAGAAGAGGAGCCAAATGTCGCCCAGCCCCATCATTGTGCCGAGCAGGTGGAAGTGACGGTGCTCGACGTCGAGGAAGACGGCGGGAAAGCCGTCGATCTCGATCCAGGGCAGGGCGGCGAAGAAGGCGATGAGCAGCCAGGCGACGGCGCGACGGGCCCTCCACCACGAGCCAAAAATGAGGGCCGGCTGCAGGAAGCGGCGCGTACCGTCGTGACCGATAGTGGTGACGCTTTCGCGAATAGGGGTGGGTTTCATTAAGGGGTAAGTTGGGACGGCTCGTCCTTGCGCGGGATGACCTTCATGGCCCCTTCCTTCTGTTTCGACAGAAGGAAGGCGGTCACGGCGGCGATGCGGCCGGTGCCGAGGACTTTCTGTGCGGCCATGCCGGTCGGCTTGCCTTCAAAGGTGATGCCTTCGCTGACGTTGTTGAAGATGGCGGTCGGCGTGTTGCCGTGCACCCAGAGGTCGTCGTTAAGACGGAAGCCGAGGCCTTTTATGCCAGCGAGGGTGGGGCCGTGGCAGGTGAAGCAGAGGGAGTTGTAGACGGCCTGGCCTTCGGCGACTGTCTTCGAGTTACGGCTCATCTTCCAGAGTGTGGGCTCGTCCAGGTCCTTGATCGCCGCCAGTTGGCGAGCCTCAAGGGCGTCGATCTCCGTGTTAATCGCCACCCGGTCATCGGGAAGCGTGCCGGTCACGAAGTTCGCCAGCCAGTAGAGGAAGGCGAAGACGATCGAGCCGAACAAGGTGAACAGCCACCAGTTCGGAAGGCTTTGGTCGTATTCCTGGATCCCGTCATACGAATGCGGCATGATGACAGGCTTGGAGCCGCGAGTCTGATCTTTGGTCATGGTCGGGATTATTCGTCGTTAAGGGGAAGTTCGGAGAGCCGGCGGACTTCGTCCTTGGGCGTCGTCAAGACGCGGGCGAGCAGCAGGACGATGGCGATGCCTAGGAGTAGTAGGCCGGCTGCCTGCAGGTCGCGTAGGAGGTCTTCCCAGATGATGCGGCGAAACATCTCAGCGAGCGTCCTCCGTCTTGATGGGTTCGACGTTGAGGCCGAGGCGGCTCAGGTAGGCCAGGAGCGCTACCATCTCGGCGTTGGCGGAGACTTTGATTCCCTTGTCGGCAAGAGCTTTGGCGATTTCTTTGGACTGGGATTCATAATCGGCCTGGATGGCCCCAGGCGTGCTGATTTCAGCCTTATAAGGCACGCCGAGGGTGCGCAGCGCCGAAATCTTGCCGAAGAGTTGCGAGCGATCCACCTGTCCATCCTTCAGCCAAGGGTAGGCCGGCATGATGGAATCCGGCTCGAGTTCGCGGGGGTTGTTTAGGTGGCGATAGTGCCAGGCCAGGTCCGGACGGAGTAGGCCTTCGCGGGCGAGGTCCGGGCCGGTGCGACGCGAGCCCCACTGGAAGGGCCGGTCGTAGATCGATTCCCCGAGGCGCGAATAGCCCTGGCCCGCTCCGTAGCGGAGGATGTCGGGCTTCAGGGTGCGGATCATCTGCGAGTGGCAGTTGTAGCAGCCTTCGCGGACGTAGATGTCGCGTCCGGCGAGCTCCAGCGGACGGTAGGGCGTCTGCCGCCTGCCTTCGAGTAGCTTGGCGTCACCGTCGCCGCGGTAGAGCGCGACGGTCGGGATGATCTGCAGGGAGCCGCCGATGGCGACGGCGATGAGCGAAAGGATGGCGAAAGGAAAGGCGTTATGCAGGAGCTCCTCATGCCACTGTTTCCAGCCGTAACTGTTGAGCTCGAAGTGCGCGATTGTGGCGAGGGTTGCGATGATCGCGCCGACGAGTCCGAACGTGCTCCAGCCGCCTTGGCCAAGCAGCCAGACGCAGACCATCACGATGATGAAGAGGGTGAAGAGCACCGGAGGGTTGAGGAAGCCGGCGAAGGCCTTGGCGGGCGCCGCCGCCGGCGCCGCTTCGGCGACCTGCAGCGTGCCGTCGGTGGCGACGCCGCCACGGATGGTGCGGACGAGGTTGTAGACCATCAGTAGGTAGCCGACGAGATAGAGGCCGCCGCCGAGGGCGCGGAGGTAGTACATCGGGATGATGTTCTTCAGCGTCTCGATGAAAGTGTTGGCCGGGGCGGAGCCGTCAGCGGTGAGCTCGTTGAGCGAGAGGCCTTGGCCAATGCCGGCGACCCACATCGAGGCGACGTAGAAGAGGATGCCGATCATCCCCAGCCAGAAATGGAGGTTCGCAAGTCGTTCGCTGTGCAGTTTCGTGCCCCAGAGTCGCGGCACGAGCCAGTAGAACATGCCCGCGGCCATGAAGCCGTTCCAGCCGAGGGTGCCGGCGTGGACGTGGCCGATGATCCAGTCGGTATAGTGGCCGAGGGCGTTGACGGCCTTGATCGAGAGCAGGGGGCCTTCGAAGGTGGCCATGCCGTAGAACGTCACGGCCGCCGCCATGAACTTGACCACGGGGTCGGTGCGCAGCTTATCCCATGCGCCGCGCAACGTGAGCAGCCCGTTCAGCATGCCGCCCCAGGAGGGCGCCCAAAGCATGAGCGAAAAGATCATGCCGAGTCCCTGGAGCCAGCTGGGGAGGGCGGTGTTGAGCAGGTGGTGCGGACCGGCCCAGATGTAGAGGAAGATTAGCGACCAGAAGTGGATGATCGAAAGGCGGTAGCTGTAGACTGGTCGTCCCACGGCCTTGGGGATGAAGTAATACATGATGCCAAGGATCGGCGTGGTGAGGAAGAAAGCTACGGCGTTATGGCCGTACCACCACTGCACGAGCGCATCCTGCACGCCGCTGAAGATAGGGTAGCTGTGCAGCAAGCTCGTCGGGAGCGAGAGGTGGTTGACCACGTAGAGCAGGGCGACGGTGATGATTGTGCCGATGTAGAACCAGATGGCGACGTACAGGCTGCGTTCGCGACGACGGGCAAGGGTCGTGAAGAAGACGATGCCGAAGACGACCCAGATAACGGCCACGAGGATGTTAATCGGCCAGATGAGCTCGGCGTATTCCTTACCGCGGGTCAGGCCAAGGGGCAGGGTGATGGCCGCGAGCAGGATGATGAACTGCCAGCCCCAAAAGTGGACCTTGCTGAGAAACTCGCAGGCGAGTCGGGTCTTGAGGAGACGCTGCGAGGAGTAGTAGACGCCGGCGAACATCATGTTGCCGATGAACGCGAAGATGGCCGCGTTGGTGTGTAACGGTCGCAGGCGGCCGAAGCTGGTGTACGGGATTCCGAAGTTCAGCGCCGGGAAGGCCAGTTGCAGCGCGATAAAAACCCCGAAGAGGATGCCAGCCACGCCCCAGAAGATCGAGGCGAGTGTGAAACGCCTCACGATTTCATCGTTATAGCGGATGGTGGACGGATTCTTTTCGTTCATGGAAGCTTGTTGGTCGGAGCAGGGCCGGACGCGTCGTCGTCAAGCGGTCGCAGGGAATCCCGATCGTACCCGTCTTCGCCGCGGTTGCGCTGATCCCATAGGAATGCGAGTGCGGCCAGGAGGGCCAGCAGGACGGAGAAAAAGACGGTGAGAGCGAGGGCGGCCATATGTCGTAAGGGACGACGCCCTGAGATTACCTTTCGACCAGACGCATTCAACCAATGTCCAGCCGAGATCGGCTGAGACAGTTTTTTTCGACACTTATAGGTACGTTAAGCAAAACGCTTACAATGATTCTAAACGAAAGCTTATCGGTGTTTCACCTATGCTACCAAAGGGCGAAACCATTCTCGTGTTGTTGGGTCAACAATCATCGCGGGGGCGAGATTAGCAAAACGTATGGGTCGATTAGGTTCGCTGAAACCTCCATCGCGAGACTTCGCGTGGCTTATTTCGCCGTCTTATTTGTCGCCGTCACGCCTTCGAACCAGGCGCGAGCGATGCTCGTCGCCGGCCCGTCACGCAATGCCCAGCGATCGTTGTGCGGATGCTGGGCGAGTTCATTTGGAAAGGTTCCGAAGTGCGTCCGCATGTCGACCGTAAGATAAGTGACGCCGCTCGGCGCGAGGGCATCGATGAACCGGCGGGTCTCGGCGCCAGCTTGGCTGACAAGCAGTGGCCGGCCGGCGAGGCGGCGCAGGCGGACAGACGCTTCCTCGCGGTAGCGCGCCAGCGGCGAGCCCCAGGGGTGCCCCTTCCATTCCAGCATGCCGTCGAAGTGGTCGTGGGCCCAGAGGCCGCACCAGAGTTTGGCGATTTCGTCGTCGTGCAAGCCGAGGAAAGAGACACCGATGGCACCGCGCGAGAATCCGCAGAGGACGACCCGTTTGGGGTCGCCACCGAACTCGGCGCAGATCCGGGGGATGTTCGTCTTGGCGTAGCCGACGGTAGCGTCGATGTCTCCCCACCAGGTGCGTTCATTCTTCTGATGGTCCTTGGCGACGTACGGGAGCACGACCCAGATGGCCTTGCCGCGTGAGACGCCGAAGCCTAAGCTGGCTCCTTCGATTTCACCCGTCGAACCGGAAGTGGGGAAGTAATTACCGGTGTATTCCGCGATGACGGGCCAGTTCTTGCCAAGGGCTTTCCAATTCGGCGTCCAGTCGTCAGGCAACGCGATCAGGTGATGGACTTTCGTGCCGGCATATTCGGTTGTGGTGACGGCGGCTCGCTTGCCGGGCTGCGG
>CAILOT010000120.1:0-12197 GCA_903835965.1 uncultured Opitutia bacterium | reverse complement strand
TGGCGAAGATAAGCTTCGGATATGGGGTCGCCTGGCCACCGCGAAGGGCGTAAAGGATTTAGAGTCGGCCAAGAAGGAATCATTTCTCCGTCCGGGCGTGATCTCAAAATCTTTCCACACTTACGGTTTTCTCTGGGTGGAGAAATCCTGCACGTGGTATTTGGACGGCAAAAAAGTATTCCAAGCCCCGCTGGCAGAGGTCGTCAAGGCGGGCATGGTGCTTTCTTTCGGCAATTGGGTGTCCGAATTTGAGAAAAAAGACATCACGGCCAAGACGCAGAATGATCCGATTGAGGTGGATTGGGTGAAGGCCTATAAGTGAGCAGTTGGCGATAAAAGAAGATTGCCTGTCGCCTGCCCTCCGCATCCTGCGGGGTGTTCGCCATGTCCTTAACCTTCGATAAAAATAACCCATTTGCGGCCAGCCTCATCGATCGCCGGCGGCTCAGCTCGCCCGCGAGCCAAAAGGATACCCAGCATTTCTCCGTTTCGCTGGTCGGCAGCGGCCTGACCTATGCTTGTGGGGATTCCCTTGGCGTCTTCCCTGTCAATAATCCCGCGGCGGTCACCGAGCTCTTGAAAGCTGCGGGCTTTTCGGGGGACGAGCCGGTGACCCTGCCCAAGGATACGGCTTCGATTTCTTTACGCGAAGCTCTGTCGAAGCGGCTCGCGCTCAATGGTCCGACTTACAAGTTCGTCCAGTTGTTCCATGACCGTACCGTTGACGAAGCCCAGAGGGCGCAACTCTCGGCCTTGTTGGCCGAGGCTGATCCAGAAAAAAAGAAAGCGTGGATCGAGCAGCGCGAATACGTCGATTTGTTTAACGAATTTCCTGCCGCCCGTTTGCAGGCCCAAGAGCTGGTGGAGCTCATGCGTAAGCTGATGCCACGACTTTATTCGATCTCCTCGGCACCGTCCAAGTTTCCCGACGAAATTCATCTGACGGTCGCGGTCGTCCGTTACGAAACCAATGGCCGGAAGCGGGAAGGGGTCTGTTCGACTTATCTCTCGGAGCGGGCCCGCTTGGGTCAGGCTGACCTGCCGGTGTTCGTGGCCGAATCGCATTTCGGGTTACCGGAAGACGATAATGTCCCGGTGATCATGGTGGGGCCCGGTACCGGTGTGGCTCCATTCCGCAGTTTTGTCATGGACCGAGCCACGCGAGGTGCGAAAGGTCGCAACTGGCTTTTCTTCGGCGATCAGCGCAAGGAGCACGATTTTCTTTATGCCGATGAATGGGCGGAGTATTTGCAATCAGGCGTCTTGACCCGTTTGGATACGGCCTTCTCCCGTGATCAGGCGACCAAGGTCTATGTCCAGGATCGCATGCGTGAAAACGCCGCGGAGTTATGGCGCTGGATTTCCGAAGGGGCTTATTTCTACGTGTGCGGCGATGCCAAGCGGATGGCCAAGGATGTGGATGCTGCTTTGCATGCGCTGGTGGCTGAGCATGGGAAAATGACTCCGGAAGCCGCTGTCGATTGGGTGAAGCAGTTCAAGAAAGACGGCCGTTATCAGCGTGACGTTTATTGATGGGAGCGGGGTAGGGATGCGTGCACGGGCCTAAGGTCTGGCCCGATTTTCGCCACTTGCCACGGAGCAGTTTTGCTCTCACATAAGTGGCTGATGCATCTCACGCACACTCCTCGCGTCGCCCTCGTCACCGGAGCCGGTCGCGGCATCGGTAAGGCCATCGCGGAACGTCTCGCGAGTCACGGCCATACCGTACTCTGCGTTTCCAAATCTGAAACCTGTGTCGCGGTCGCCCATGATATCCTGGCCAAAGGATTGAAGGCGAAAGCCTTTCAGGTGGATGTCTCGGACCCCGTTGCCGTCGCCAAGGCCTGTGAGCAAATCAACGCTGAGTTCGGCGCCGTAGAAATCTTGGTGAACAATGCGGGTATCACCCGTGATAAGCTAGTCATGGCCATGTCCGATCAGGACTGGAACGACGTTATTTCGACCAATCTTTCTTCGGCGTTCTATTGGGTAAAGGGGCTGGTCCGCCCGATGACCAAGAAGCGCTGGGGTCGCATCATCAGTATTTCCTCGGTGACCGGGGTGCAGGGTAACGCAGGTCAGGCCAACTACGCTGCCGCCAAGGCTGGCCTCCATGGTCTAACGATGACGCTCGCCCGCGAACTCGCCGGGCGCTCGATCACGGCAAACGCCGTCGCCCCAGGTTTCATTACCACCGACATGACCGGGGAGCTTTCGGATGAGATTAAGCAAAAAATCTTGGGCGTTATTCCCTTGGGACGATTTGGCTCAGTAACCGACATTGCCGCTATGGTTGACTATCTGGCCTCGGAAGAAGGGGGCTATATCACCGGGCAGGTCTTTTCGGTTGACGGTGGTATGGCTATCTGACACCCAGAAAACAACCAAAACACCTTTTATTATGCCTGAAAACATCGAACAACGCGTCAAGGACATCATCGTCAAGCAGCTCTCGGTCACCCCTGAGCAATTGACAGCCTCAGCCACCTTCCAGGGTGACTTAAAGGCCGACTCCCTTGACCTCGTCGAGATCATCATGGCCTTCGAGGACGAGTTTGGCATCACGATTCCTGAAGATAAGGCCGCCGGGATCAAGACCTTGGGTGATGCTATTGAGCACATCAAGGCTAACGCCAAAAAGTAACCCGAAACGGGCTACCTCTTAGGCCCGTCCTTGTGAGCACCGACCGCAAAACTCGCCGAGTTGTCGTAACGGGCATTGGTTGCCTGTCTTCCCTTGGGCCAGATACGGCGACCTTCTGGGATGGCTTGATCAAAGGGCGTTCGGGAATCTCACGCGTAACCCGTTTTGACCCGACGGATTTCCCTTCCAAGGTGGGCGCGGAAATCCGCGACTTTGACGCCTCCAAGTTCATGGATGCGAAAGAGGCCAAACGGAATGACCGCTACACCCAATATGCCGTGGCAGCTTCGCGGATGGCCATCGAAGATGCCAAGGTTGATGTCACCAAAATCGATTCCGAGCGTTTCGGCGTGATCATCGGTTCGGGCATTGGTGGTATGGAGACCATCGAAAACCAGGCACGTATTTTGATTGAACGTGGTCCGTCTCGCGTCTCTCCGTTCACGATCCCTTCGCTGATCGCCAATATCGCCGCCGGGGTGGTCGCCATCGAGTTCCAGGCGAAGTCCGTAAACTTCGGCGTCGTCTCCGCTTGCGCCTCTGGTTCGCATGCCTTGGGCGAAGCTTTACGTCATATTCGGGATGGGCACGCGGACATCATGCTCTCCGGAGGTTCCGAAGCGGCGATCACCCGTCTCGGCTATGCCGGCTTCTGTAATATGAAGGCCATGTCGACCGACTTTAATGACACGCCGGAGAAAGCTTCCCGTCCTTTTGATAAGTTGCGCGACGGTTTCGTGATGGGCGAAGGTTCGGGCGTCTTGGTTATTGAGACGCTTGAGCATGCCCAAGCTCGCGGCGCCCGCATCTATTGCGAACTCGTCGGTTATGGCGCCACGTGCGACGCTTATCACATCACCGGCCAGGACCAAGAAGGCAAGGGCTTGGCCCTCTGCCTCAATCGCGCCTTGGCCGAAGCCGGCATTGAGAAATCCGAAGTGGGCTACATCAATGCCCATGGCACTTCGACTTCGATCAACGACCGTTGCGAGACGCTTGCGATCAAGCGCGTCTTCGGTGAAGCCGCCCGCCAAATCTCAATTTCTTCGACCAAGTCGATGACTGGTCACTTGTTGGGTGCTGCCGGTGGCGTCGAGGCTGCGGCTTGCTGCCTGGCGATTCACCACGGCATTATCCCTCCGACCATCAATTACGAGAATCCAGACCCCGATTGCGATTTGGATTATACTCCGAACGTGGCCAAGGTCCGTAAGGTGGACGTGGCGATCTCGAACAACCTCGGTTTTGGCGGACATAACGCCTCGCTGATTTTCAAGCGTTTCAAAAGTTAAGTCGGGTTTCCGTCCGCCATTTGGGCTGGATTGAAACTTTCACCCGCTTTTGGTGTATAACCTCGTAGACCTTACCCCATGGCCCTTCGCCCTATTTTTCTCGCTGCTCTGACGGCGATGACCCCTTTCCTTTCGGCGCAGACGCCTCCGGTTGCGCCCATTCCTTCGGTGCGGGTCCGTACCGTCGTTTCGCATCCGAAGACGACCGGCAAGACTGATGTGATCAGCACGCCGACGATCACGGCGGCTTCGGGTTCCGAGGCCCGCGTCACTATCGCCGGAAAGCCTGATGCCAGCGGTAAGGTCGAGAATGCGATGGAGATGACGGTCACCCCGACGGCCAATACGGCGACGGGTGAAATCACCTTGGCGGTGCATATCGTACTTAATAATAAATCTGAAACCGAAGCGGTGGCGGAGAAATCAGACAAAAAAGAGAAGAAGCGCAGCAAGGATGGTTCGCCGGTCGCCCACGAGGGTCTCCCGATTTTCCATTCCGCCTTGGCAGCCGATGGCCTTTTTTCTTTGGAAGACGCGAAGGGCATCCGTCGCTGGGTTCCGTTGCGTCGTACAATCGACGGTTGGAAGCTTGAATCTTACGATAAGGAAAAAGAAATCCTCATCCTGACCCAAGGGAGTGCCCGTCAAGAATTACCTCTGCACAAATCGGTCGTCTCCGCCTCCGCGACCGAAATCAATACGGTCATCACGGTCAAGTCGGGCGAACCCACCAAAGTGGGCGGCATGGGCGGAGTCGAGGTGACGATCACTGCGGATATTGTCCGGTAGTTAATCGGATAAGGCCTTAATCCAGACCGCCGCTTCATTGGGCAGTCCGTAGTCCCTGAGGCCCGACTGAATCATCTCAATCGTTGGTTCGTTGACGGCATGCAGTGGATCATTGGCTAAGTCTGGACGTCTTTTCCGGACGATGGCCCAAGCCGCCCAAGCGCGCCATTTTTTGGTTTCAGCGCGTTCGCCTCGTACGCGGTCCGCTAAGTGCTGGTAGTGGATGCGAGCATTACCTGTAAAGGCATCGGTCGGTTGGCAGACCATCCAGCCGATCGTCGCATAGGGCAGAGGGTAGTCGATTAAAACTTCGGCACGCTCGGGGATGTCGCAGTAGAGCGCGCGATCAACCGCGAGCAGGGCTCGGGCGGGGAGATCGTCGAGCCAGAGTTGTTGCGCGTAAGTGAGGCAAAGCAGATAAAGTTCCGGCCCTTGATCTGCGCGCAATTCCGCGAGATCTCGCCAGGAGAGTTCACGCCCACAGGAGGGCAGGAAAGGGCAGGGCGAGGGCGTCACTTCGTCGGCTCAAGGTTTGGCGTACGGGTTAGTCTTCTTCTCCCGCCCGACCGTAGTTTGTCCGCCATGTCCGGGAAGGAGAACGGTGTCATCGGGAAGGGTGTAGATACGCTGACGGATGGCTTCCAATAATTGGTTCCAGTTGCCGTTCGGCAGGTCAGTCCTTCCGACAGATCCGGCAAAGATCGCATCGCCCGTAAAGGCCACCTTTTCTTGGGCGGCATAGAAAAGAATGCTGCCAGGGCAATGGCCGGGTACGTGACGGATTTCGAAATTGAAACCGCAGGCCTCGAGCGTGTCACCTTCCGTGACCCAGCGGTCGACCTTGACCGAACGAAAATCGTCGTCCGTGAGCCAGGGAATCATGGATTGGTAGCGGTCCTTGTAGGCTTCGATGTTCTCGATGAGTTGTTGGTCGTCGCGGTGAGCGATGACTTGCGCGCCGGCGGCGGCGAAAAGATGGGCTTCGCACATGTGATCCCAGTGCCCATGGGTAATGAGCAGATGGGTCAACTTCAGGCCACGTGTCTTGATTTCACCCAAAAGGGCGGTCCCGGCCCCCTTGGGGGCGTCGACGACGCAGCAATTCTTGCCGTCGTCGGCGACGACCAAGTAGGCGTTGGTTTCGAACGGCCCCAGTGGGGCGGCGCTGATATTCATAAGATTAGACCGAGGGGCCGAAGGCGCGTTGCAGGGCGACTTGGACGGCTTCCGGCGGGCGGATCGCTTTGAAGTCTTCGCGCGTCACGAAAGCGTGGACGGTAAAGCCCTCGACGAGCAGTTCGTGTTCGCGTTCCACTTTATAAGTTAGGCGTAAGCGGGCTTTGGGTTTTTCCGCCAAGGTGACGGTGATGCTAACGCAATCGTCGAAATGCGAAGGCTGGTGGTAGGTTAAGCCGGTTTCCAGAACAGGTAGGAAGTAGCCGGCTTTTTCAAGTTCGCGATAAGGGCAACCCAGTTGGTCGAGCAGCGCGACGCGGGCCATTTCAAACCAAGGGAGGTAATTACCATGGTAAGTGACGCCCATGCCGTCGGTTTCGGCAAAGCGGACGCGGGTTTCGACGGTAGCCTGAATCATGGCCGTGAATTTGACGAGCTTCGGGGAGTTTCCAACGCCAAAGGCAGGACTTTGCCGGCGCTCAGGTTTGTTGTCCTTGCCGAAGGGCGGAGAGGAGCGAAGATGCCCGCATGGGACAGCGTGAACGTTTTATCCTCTTTCTGGTCGGAGCTCTGCTCGGCGTGGGCATTCTTTGGGGCCTTAATAACAAAGGTAATCCGGCCAAGGAGCAGCACCGGCGGGTACGCGAGTCGCTTAACTTGCCTGGGATGATGTACGACTATGCCGTGACCCAGAAGGGGTTCTATGGTCATTACGTGAAGTACGAGAACGTGACGCGACAACCCGATGGCTCGCAGCTCCGGTCCGTCGTGACCGGAGGTCGTCGTCGCTACGCTCCGGATGGACGAGAATTGCCCGAAGAATACCTTTGGATTACGGAGACCTACGCCGCCGGAACGCCGTTAGCGGAAGCGGGTCCGGTCATTGCTTATGATTTCGTCTATGCCGATCGTATCGCGCTTCGGCTCAAGCCCGGGCATCAGGCGGCGGAAATCGTGCTTCCTTCGGGCGATGTCGCCGTATTGGTGGCGGGGAAGACCGATCAGGCCGTGCTTAATTTGACGAAATGGCAACACCTTCCCACAGATGCGCCATGGGGAAAGTTGCCGGAGCTTGTCCGCGGATTAAACCAGCATGCTGCCGTGGCTTCGGCCGAACTCATACGAATCGATTGGAAGGCCGAGGCCGATTTGATCAAAGCTAACAGCAAGCAATGATATGAGCGACCTGCAACGAGAAGGCACGCGTACGACCCTCTGGAGTTTCGGGGTGAATCTATTGCTGGCCGTTTCCAAGCTTACGATCGGCTTCTTGGCGTCCTCGCAGGCTCTGCTAGCTGATGGCATTCACTCGTTGGTCGATATCGCCAGCGATATCGCGGCATTCATCGGCCTGCGCTTCGCACACTTACCTAAGGATGACGATCATCCTTACGGCCACCATCGCTTCTCGACCCTCGCGACATTCTTTATTTCTGGGATGGTCATTATTTTCTGTGTCGGCCTGGCTTGGACTTCCCTGCACGGGCTGATGCATGAAGAAAAAACCCAGCCTCCAGGCCTAGCGGCCGCCTGGGTCGCTGGTATCGCACTGCTTTTGAAGGAAGGATTTTACCGCTATGCCCGGCGGCAGGCGGAACGTCTCGGGTCGCGGTTGCTCATGGCGAGCGCGACCGATCATCGGGCAGACGCCGTAGCTTCATTGCTCGCGCTGATCGCCGTGCTGATCGCCAACGTTTACCCCGCGTGGGTCGCGGTGGATAAAGTCGTCGGCTTGGTGCTCGCAGGTTGGTTGGGTTCGGAGGGTATCCGGCTTTTCAAGGCGGCCTGCGAGGATTTAATCGACACCGCTCCTGCGGCGACGGTGCTGAAGGATTTGAGCGAACATATTTTAGAAGTCCCTGGCGCTAAAGGATTCCATGCTTTCCGGGCCCGTCGTTTAGGCGACCGTTTCGAAGTCGATTTTCATCTGCAAGTCGCGGAGACAGCAACGGTCGCCGAGGGTCATGCGATTGCCGGCCAGATTAAATCGAACATCTTAAGGCTGCACCCTGAGGTCGTGGCCGTCTTGGTTCATGTCGAGCCTGATGCCCCCGAACACCGAAAGCAGGACGGGCATCATGGACGCATTGATTGACCAAGTGCCGATTTACAAAGCCCCCAAAGTAAACTATAGCTAAATCACCCCTTTATGATGCGATTCCCTCGAGCAGTTTTTCTAATTTTATTTTTGGTGCTGAGTTCTTTGCGGGCCGCTCCGGTGTCTTCGCCTAACGTTGTCTTCATCTTTGCCGACGACCAGAGGGCTGATACCATCGCGGCCTTAGGGAATCCCGTCATTAAGACGCCGAACTTGGATCGGCTGGTTAAGCGCGGCGTTTCTTTCGCCCATGCCTATATGCAGGGCGGTAACGGAGGAGCTACGTGCGTGCCCTCGCGTGCCATGTTGCTTTCCGGCCGTTCGTTGGCCCAGATCGACGAAAAGCTTTTGAAGCATGAAACTTGGCCGCATGCTTTTGGTGCAGCTGGCTATGCAACCTTCGCCGCCGGCAAGTGGCATAATGGCCCGCCCGCCCTTCCCAAATCCTTCCAGCAGGCCAAGGCGCTCTTCGTGGGTGGTATGGCCAATCCTATGAAAGCCCCGACCAGCGATATGATGCCGACGGGTAAGCTGACTCCGGCTAAGATTTCTCCGAAGCATCTTTGCGAAGAGGCGACGGACCAGACCTTGGCGTTCTTGAAGTCTCAGGACGGTTCGAAGCCGTTCTTCTCCTATCTTGCCTTTGATGGCCCGCATGACCCGCACATCGTGCCCGACGGCTTCCCAGTAACGTACGACATCGCTTCGATTCCGCTGCCACCTAACTTCCTGCCACAGCATCCATTTAACAATGGCGAAATGGTTGTTCGTGACGAGCAGCTCTTGAAGTGGCCGCGCAAGGAGGCCGAGGTGAAGGAGATGATTTCCGAGTATTATCGCTACATCAGCTTCCTGGACGTCCAGGTCGGACGTATCCTTGATGCTGTCGATGGGTCGCCCTACGCCGCTAATACCCTCATCGTTTTTTCGGCTGATTCCGGGGTGGCTCGCGGTTCGCACGGCCTCATCGGTAAGCAGAATCTTTATGAGCACTCGATTCGGGTGCCGCTGATCATCGCCGGTCCGGGAGTTACCGCCGATCGTCGGTCAGATGCGATGTGCTACCTCTTCGACGTCATGCCCACGCTGGGCAAACTCTGCGGCGTCGCGGCGCCCAAGGATTCTCAGGGACGCGAGTTCTCGGCCGTCCTTAAAAATCCGTCCCAGCCCGCCCGCCCGTTCCTAATGTTCGGCTATAAGTCCCTCCAGAAGGCGCTGAACGACGGCCGATGGAAACTGATACGATACCCGCACATCAACCGTACGCAGCTCTTCGACCTTCAGGCCGATCCGGATGAACTCAATGACCTGTCGGCGGCTTCGGAGCAGACCGAAAGAGTTAAGCAGATGCTCGCGAAACTTGGTGAAGAGATGCAAGCTGATGGCGACGCCGACCCACTCACGGCCAAGACCATCGAGCCAAGCGAATGGGTAGCCCCCAAGAAGGTCCCCAAGCCTGGTGACAAAGGCTTCTGAGGGGCCTCTGAGGCCTTAGGCGGGCAACAGGTAGGCCTTACGTCCGAACTTTTTGGCCAGCCACTCTTGGAGCTCTTTAAAGTCTTTCGGTGGCTCAACCGAGATCGTGAGCGGCTTGCCGGTCTGGGGATGCGTTAAGGTCAGGCGGTGCGCGTGGAGCATGACGCGAGGCATGGGCCAACCGGTATAGGTCGGGATATCAAATTTTCCATACGTCCGGTCGCCGAGGATGGCGTGGCCGAGGTGTGCCAAGTGCACGCGGATTTGGTGGGTGCGGCCGGTGTGCGGGAAGGCACGGACGAGCGCCGCATCGGTGGCATATTTTTCTTCGACGCGCCATTCGGTCACGGCATCGCGTCCGTCTTCGCGGACGGCCATGCGGACGCGTACGGTACGGTGACGATCGATCTTGGCTTCGATGATGCCAGAAAGCAGGCGCGGGGCCTTGTCGACCAGGGCGAGGTATTCTTTCTGAGCCGTCCGTTGGGCGAATTGCGCAACGAGGGCGTGGTAGGCTTTGTCAGTCTTGGCCAGGACGATCACGCCCGAGGTTTCACGGTCGAGGCGATGGACGACGCCGGGACGCGGCGCGCCGCCGGCCGGAGCCAGCTTTCCTTTGGTGTAATGGAGCAGTCCGTGTACGACGGAAACTTCGTCAGAACCTTGCACGGGGTGCGTGAGCAGGCCTGCAGGTTTGTTAATCGCGATCAGGTGGGCGTCTTCGAAAAGAACTTCGAGAGCCATCTTGACCGGACGGGCGGTTGGTTCGCCCGGGGAGGGGAGGGCGACTTCGATATGGTCGCCGGGTTTGATGACCGTGCGACGGTCAGCGGCGACGCCGTTGACCTTGACCATGCCGAGATCGAGGGCTTTTTGTACCCGCGAACGACTGACCCCGTCCAGCAGCGTCGAGACGATCTTATCCGCTCGCGCGGGCTCGACTTCATCGGGGACGCGAGTGGTGACGATTTCGTCGGGGCGATTTTCTTCAAGGGGAGCTTTCGCGGGCCGGGCGGCATAGGGAATATGCGGCGCCGGTTTGTCTTTACGCTTCAACGCTTTGACGGTGCGGGCCTGTGGGCGCGACCCTTTGCGCGTCGGCTTAGGCTTCTTGGGCTTTTTTTGGTTGGCCATCTTAGCGGGCCTTACCGAGGAGGTATGAAGGGTTCAATTTTTGGAGAGGTTTAGGGAGGAAGATGCCGTCTTTGCGGATGACTTTGCCGTCGAAACGAATTTCCCCGCCGCCGTATTCGGGGCGCTGGATGCAGACCATGTCCCAGTGGATGGAGGAGTGGTTGCCGTTGTCGGTCGTTTCATAGCATTTGCCAGGGGTGAAGTGGAAAGAACCGGCAATCTTTTCGTCGAACAGAATGTCCTGCATCGGGTTGAGGATATGCGGATTAAAGCCGATGGCGAATTCGCCGATGAAGCGGGCGCCGCCGTCGGTATCGAGGATCTCATTGAGACGCTTCGTATTGTTCGAAGTCGCTTCGACAATCTGACCTTTTTTGAAGACCAAGCGGATGTTTTCGAAAGAGGTGCCGCTATAGACGGTCGCGCAGTTATATTGGAGGACGCCGTTGACGGAGTCCTTGATCGGCGCGGTGAAGACTTCGCCGTCGGGAATATTATATTCTCCGCCGCAAGGAACCGCATTCATGCCTTTGATCGAGAATTTCAGATCCGTGCCTGGGCTGGTGATGTGCACCTGGTCCGTGGCTTCCATGGCCTTCTTCAAGGCAGCCATACCGGGGATCATGCGCGAATAATCCAAGGTGCAGACCCGGAAGTAAAAATCGGCAAATCCTTCGGTGCTCATTTTCGCCTGCTGGGCCATCGAAGCGGTCGGCCACCGGAGGACGACCCATTTGGTCTTATTGACGCGCCAGTCGAGTACCGGCCGCATGAATTCGCCTTGGAGCTTCGCTTTGTCGCTGGGGATGTCGCTGCCTTCAAAGATGTTTTCCGAACCACGCACGGCGATGTACGCCTGCATCTTCTTCATGCGCGCGAGTTCATGGTCGCGCGCGAGTTTGAGTTGCGCTGGGGTGGCTCCGAGGACCATTTCGCGACTTACGCGGGCCCGGTGGAGGTTGACCATCGGCGTGGCGCCGCAAGCCCGGACGGCGCGGACGAGTGCTAGGACGAACTCCTCCGGAATATCAAAAGCATCGATGAGCACGTTCTCGCCTTTTTTAAGGCGAGTAGAAAAGCCGCAAAGGACTTTGGCCAGCTGTCCGAATCGTGGATCCATGAAGGGCTAACTTGCGATGCCATCCGGGCTTTCCAAGCGTGAAAGGAGCGCTTGCGGACTTCTTCGCAATCTTCAGCGTGGACGGATGGATTCTGACTCACCCGTAAATCGCGCCTTGGCCTTGGCGGAGGAGGCTGCCTTTGATTTTGCCCTCGGCGACGAAACGGCTGCCTTGTCGAAGCTGACCGCCGCCGTCGCCTTGGATGCGAATTGTTTCGAAGCCTGGTTGGCGAAAGCCGAGGTCCATTTCGCGCTGCATCATTATGACGAGGCCTTAGCGGCAGGGGAGCAAGCCCTGGGGCTTCGACCTAAAGATATTCATATTCACACCTCGCTCTCCCGCATTTGGATGGAGCGAGGAGATAAGACTAAGGCTGAGTTTCATGGCGCTCAGGCAAGAATTCTGGGGTGGGGCGATCAATTGAAAGAGCCCGAAGGTAAGTTGCCGGGAGAGATAGCTTGAACGGC
>CAILOT010000119.1:0-2623 GCA_903835965.1 uncultured Opitutia bacterium | reverse complement strand
GCCTTCGCCATCCGCGTGGTCGAAAAGATTTCCCTGGATGGTAAAATAGGCGCCATCGGTCGTTTTTTCGTCGAATTTACCTGAACCCCAGACGCGGATATCTTCCCGGCCATTGCCGACGTCGTAGGGTATGTTCTTAAAGTAGCAGTTCGTGACACCGTTGTGATGGCTGCCCTCGAGTCCGTTACCGACGAGCGGTTGCATATTATTTTTACCTTTGAAATAACAACGGTCAGCCAAGTTGTAATTGCCGTTGAAGAAAACCCAGTAATAGCCGTTGGCGAACTCGGTTGGATTATAATCAACGATGGCCGTATTCCGGACCACCCCGTGGTGCGAGTTGAACATGATGACCGCCCGATCATGATCGTCGCCGGCTGACGTACCTTTGTAAAAAAACAAGCCATCGAGCACCACGTGGGCACCGTTGATCTCGAAAGTCGAAGTACCGCCAAAGATCGCTTCGCCGGGCTGGGCCGACATGATTGTGATCGGGCGGCCTTCCGCGCCGTTATGGGCGACTTTTACGAACACGCTATCGTAGTGCCCTTTGGCGAGCTTGATGACGTCACCGCTCGAAGCGCTGGCCACCGCGCCCTTGAGTTCGGTGACATTCTTGACGGCGACATCGCGGCCAAGCAGCAACCCCATCGAGCCGACCCAAACCACCCACCCCGCCCAGAACCTGGAAGACATCGGCAACATCCTGAAAGGCGTAGTCATGAAAAGCTAATCTGGGAACACCATTAAGTTGTGAAAGTCGCCAACGTGGCAATTAAGGAGAAAAGCATCCCTTCAACGCTATTTAGCTGTTAACGACTTCGCAGGTAATTCCGGAAGGCTCGCCGACTGCCAGCCACCGCCGAGTGCCTTAATGAGTTGTACCGTCGAATTAAGCCGGAGGTTCTGAATCTGAGCGGCAGCAAGTTCGCTGGCCAAAAGCGTACGTTGCGCGTCCATCAGCTGATAATAAGGGGTAAGGCCGCTACGATATTGCATTTCCACCAGCCGAGCCGTCTCGCGGGCGGAGGCTACCATCCGAGCCTGCGATTCGGCAGCACTGACCCGATTGCTCAAATCATTCAGGACATCTTCCGTCTCCCGGAAAGCAGTGAGAACGGCAGCCCGATAGTTTGCGGTCGCCTCAACAGAGCGCTGCTTCGCGCCTTCGAGAGAAGCATCCAGCCGACCACCTTGGAAAATCGGCAGATGCAGGCTGGGCCCCATCGACCAAACCCGACTTTCCCAACTTACGACCTTGGAGCTATCAATGGTCGAAAAGCCCGCCGAACCGGTGAGCGTCAGCCGGGGATAATAATTAGCCTTCGCTTCGCCGATATCGGCGTTCGCCGCCATCAGCTGATATTCGGCCGCAGCCACGTCAGGCCGACGACCGAGCAACTCCGAAGGCAATCCGGCAGGGATCACCGGCACTTCGGTCGTCAATGGCTTCACGGCGACCGAGAGCTCCGAAGGCGGCACCCCCGTGAGCACCGCCAAAGCATGCTCGACATTGCTACGCTGACGCCGGACTTCATTCAACTGTCCCGTGGTCGCTTCGACTTGGGTGGTCGCCTGCAGGAGGTCGGTCTTGGGCACTAAGCCCGCCTTCACCTGCTTGCCGACCAGCGAAACCTGATGCTGATAAAGTTCGAGGCTCTTAATCAGCATCGCGGACTGCGTATCGAGCCCGCGCAGCGTAAAATAATTCGAAGCCACGCTCGCCTGGACCGACTGCAAGACGACCGCGAACTCGGTGGCTGAAAGCTTCGTATTTGCATCCGCGGATTCGCTCAGGCGCCTCACCCGGCCCCAGACATCAAGCTCATAACTTAAATCGAGCGGAACGGCATAAGAGGTCTGGGTTCGCGAGGGCGAGCCGGCCGTGTCGGACGTGCGGTTACGTTGCAGGGATGGATCCAGGCTTAAGGCGGGCCAAAATCCGGCCGAGGCGACATCGCTCAAAGCCTTGGCTTGACCTATCCGCGCAAAAGCGGCGCGGATATTTTCGTTCGCTTTGAGTGCCGATGCTTCCAAGGCATCGAGATCAGCATCATGGAAAACCGACCACCAATTGGCGCCCAGCGCAGGTGCCCCTTGATAAGGCCCGGTCAGTTCACGAAAGGCTGCGGAAACGGGGACTTCTGGTCGGACATAATCCGGCCCGACGGCGCAGGCCGAAAGCAAGAGCGCCCCAGCGATGCCAAGGAGACGGCCGGGGTGAACGGGGGGCGAAGATTGCATGGCAGAAATTATGAGAAGGAGTTAATTCTGCGGGGCTGGCAATGGCACATCGGTGCGTAAAGCCCGTCGCGATTGCAACCAACCGCGGAGACGGTCGAAATAGAGGTAGATGACCGGCGTGGTGTAGAGGGTCAGGAGCTGGCTCACGAGCAAACCACCGACGATGGCGATACCCAAAGGCTGCCGAAGTTCGGCACCCTCGCCGAAGCCGATTGCCAGAGGCAAAGCTCCAAACATCGCGGCCATCGTGGTCATCATGATCGGCCGGAAACGCAACATGCACGCGGTGAAAATCGCTTCGCGGGCGGGAATCTTTTCGTTCCGCTCGGCATCGAGAGCAAAATCAATCATCATGATCGCGTTCTTCTTCACGATACCG
>CAILOT010000118.1:0-1650 GCA_903835965.1 uncultured Opitutia bacterium | reverse complement strand
AGCGTAAAGCTTCGCTCTTATGATGGTGCTCAACTCGCTTCTGGAAAACAACATGACAAGCAACTCCACACTGACACATTGAGGAAGCCCTCTTTAAGGCTTTTGCGCGTGCATTACGGGCGGCGGGGGAAATCGACGCCCGGCAGGGCGGCCGTGTGCCCAGCACCAAGGGAACGCTCGCCTAAAACCCGTGGAAGCAACAGGGTCAGTGCGCCGTCCCAAGGTTGCCGTCATTGATTATGGCATGGGTAACCTGCGCAGTGTCAGTCGTGCCTTGGTTGCGGCCGGGGCTGACGCTTACCTCGCGGCCACGCCCCAGTTAGCCGAGTCCGCCGATGCGGTGGTTTTCCCGGGGCAGGGGGCGATGGCTGATTGCATGGATTGTATCCGACGTAACGATTTTGAGACTTTTCTTAACGCTTGGATAGCGGCGGACAGGCCTTTCCTTGGGGTCTGCATGGGCCTACAGGTGCTTTTTGAGCGTTCGGAGGAGTCAGACCGTCAGGGCTTGGGTATTTTCCCTGGAATCGTGAAGCGCTTCCCGTCTCAGCCGGGGCTGCGTATCCCGCATATGGGCTGGAATGAGGCGATTTTTAAGACTGGCAGCCCGTTAACCCAAGGCCTTCGGACGGAAGGGGAGCCATTTTACTTCGTCCACAGTTACCGCGTGGTCGAGACTGATCCAGCCATTGTATGGTCGGAGACCGACTATGCGGGTCGATTTGTGAGCGGCGTTCGTCGTGGCCGGGTCTTTGCGACTCAGTTCCACCCCGAGAAAAGTCAGGTCAAAGGCTTGCAACTGTACCGCAATTTTCTGACTTTGACGACCCGCTGAGGTCAGCTTTGTCCTGGGCGGTCCTTACTCCGCCATGAGCCCATCCAACGCCACTCTCAAATTAGACGATAAGGATATCGTTCTACCCATCATCGTAGGTTCGGAGGGCGAGCGGGCGGTGGATGTGCGCAAGCTCCGGGACGATACGGGGTATATCACTTTCGACGACGGGTATGCCAATACCGGCGCCTGCGAATCCAAAGTGACTTTCATCGACGGCGAGAAGGGTATTTTACGTTATCGCGGTTACAGCATCGAAGAGTTGGCCGAAAAATCCACCTTCATTGAGACGGCCTATCTTTTGATTTATGGCGAACTCCCGACCGCGGGACAGTTGAATGATTTCAAGGCGCGGATTTTGGATAATTCCCAGATCCATGAAGGCTTGCGGATCGCCTTGAGCGGCTTCCCCGGTAATGCGCACCCGATGGCCGTCTTATCGGCCACCTTGAATACGCTCGGTTGTTATTATCCTGAGCTCGGGACGAACGAGCGGGCGCATGATTTGGCCAAGTTTGATGAGACGGCCGCCGTGCTCATCTCCAAGGTCCGCACGCTTGCCGCGCTCGCCCATCGTTCCAAGGAAGGCGAACCTCCGGTCTATCCTAAGCCCGGTTTGGATTACTGCTCGAATTTCCTGCACCTCCTTTTTTCGCGACCCAACGTTGATTACGCCGTTCATCCGGAAATCGCGCGCGCGCTGGATCTGATTCTGCTGTTGCATGCCGACCACGAGCAGAATTGCTCGACCTCGACGGTGCGCATGGTGGCTTCGGGTGGTGCTAATCTCTTCCCCTCCGTTTCGGCAGGCGTTT
>CAILOT010000117.1:0-11822 GCA_903835965.1 uncultured Opitutia bacterium | reverse complement strand
GGGCTTTTTGTTTCAAGTTCGCCGAATGGTGAACGCTGGTAGGGTCGGGACTACGTCACGACCATGGGCAGGGCGTAGCCATGCCCCTACCTTACGACCACCATCCGGCGGCCGAGGAAAACTTCTGTTCGACCTCTTACGGCACACGCACAACCTACCCCCATGGATTCCCCTGCATCCTCCCGCCGTCGCTTCCTCGCCTCCTCCCTGCTCGGCCTAGGAGCCCTAGGCGCGCTAACGAAGGTCAACGCCGCCTCGAGCCCAAAACCCGGCTTCCTGACCGAAGGCGAACGCGACATTCCGCTCACCTCCGATTGCGACGTCATCGTATGTGGTGCAGGTCCCGCGGGCGTCACCGCTGCCATCACTGCCGCCCGCGCCGGCGCTAAGGTAAGGCTATTTGAAGCTCACGGCTCATTGGGCGGCGTCTGGACTTCGTCTCTTCTCGGCTACCTTCTCGATTTCGATAAGCCAGGCTTTAACCAGGAACTGGTAAGACGTCTGCGCGACCGCGACGCCGTGGTGGGCACTGGCACCAATGGGATCAGCTACCATCCCGAAGAAATGAAACTTCTACTCGAAGAACTTTGCGGCAAAGCAGGCGTCATCGTCCACCTCCACACGCGCATCGCCGCTGTCCATAAGATTGGGCGTCGTGTCGATGCCATCATCACCGAATCCAAGTCAGGTCGCGAAGCCTGGCGGGCCCCGACCTTTATCGACACCACCGGCGACGGCGATGTCGGCGCCCTAGCGGGCTGCCAATTCGAAATCGGCGTGGCCGATGCCTGTCCCTGCCAACCGGTCAGCATGGATGCCCTCCTAGTCGTCAAAGATGCGAATAAACTGACACGCTTCATCCATGGCTCGGGTTCGGCCGTGAGCAAGCAGAGCATGAACGATTCGAAGAAGAACCTACTCGCTGAAATCAAACGAGGCGGTTTTGACCCGAGCTACCAAGGCCCGACCATTTTCCCGATCCGCGATAATCTCATCTTGGCCATGCTCAATCACGAGTATGGTATCAATGCCACCGATGCAAAGGCCGTGAGCACCGCGACGATCAATGCCCGCGCGGAGATCCATCGCATCATTCGCGCGTTACGCTCCCTTGGTGGCCCTTGGGAAGGATTACAGATCGTCGCCACGCCGGAGCAAATTGGCATCCGCGACGGGCGTCGTATCAAAGGACGTTACAAAGTCGTTAAGGATGACGTCGTCTCCGGCGCCCGCCATGATGACGCCGTAGTTCGCGCCACCTTCTCGGTCGATATCCATGCGCTGACCCGGAACGACCCAGCCTACAGCAACCAAGGCGTCAAAGTGAAGCCTTACGACATCCCTCTACGCGCTTTGATCGCCCATGACGTCGATGGCCTCATGATGGCCGGCCGCTGCATCAGCGGCGATTTCATTGCCCACGCCAGCTACCGCGTGACTGGCAATGCCGTCGCGATGGGCGAAGCCGCGGGTGCGACCTGCGCCCAAGCGGCCCAGACCAAACAGATGCCGCATGAAATAACGTGGGCAAGCGTCCAGCCTTTCATCGCCAAGGCCCGAGAAATGGGTGCCGCCTAAACTCCCACTTCACAGAAACTGACCTAATGACAATTTTGCACCCAAATAGCACCCTGAGATTCATCCTTCGCTGGTTGATTATTTTAGCCAGCGTGAGTTTCGTAGTCGGTCTCGCAGGCGCCGCTTTCCTACGTTCACTGACTTGGGTCTCTGCCACTTTTACCACGCATCACTGGTTAATCTTCCTTCTTCCCATCTTCGGCCTCCTATCGGTCTGGGCTTATGAAACTTTCGCTCCTAGCTCAGCGGGCGGGGTTAAAACCCTGATCAATCAGATCAAGCACCCCACCGCCATTTTGCCAGTTGCCAAAGGGCCGATGATTTTTGGCACCACCCTTCTTTCACACCTTGGCGGGGCCTCGGTCGGACGTGAAGGAACCGCCCTACAACTCGGAGCCTCATTGGCGGATCAGTTCAACCGAATCTTTAAGCTCATGGAGACAGAAAGGCAGACTCTATTGCTCTGCGGCGTCAGCGCCGGTTTTTCCGCCGTCTTCGGCACACCTCTGGCCGCTGCGGTCTTTGCCATTGAGTTCGTCAAATTCAGATCCCACATTCAGTTCAGCGCCTGTCTTTGTACGGCCTACGCCGCGGATTATATCGGGCGAAACCTTGGTGGATCAGCCCATGCGGATTACTCGATCTTCTTTCCTTTTGCTGTGGGAATATCATGGGTTGGTGCGCTCTGGGCAGCGGCCATTGGCCTGGCCTGCGGACTGGTCGCCCGGACCTACCTCTGGTCTTTCCGCAAACAAACGGAGGCCGTTCGCCGCATCCATAGCCCCTATCTGAGAATCTTGCTCGGTGCGTTGCTTTTCATCCTCATCGTCGCTCCTACCGATTCCTATGAATTCACTGGGTTAGGATTATCCGGCATCGATGCGGCGTTTGAGCAAAATCTCGGGCACGGGGTTTGGATCTTTAAGATGATTCTCACGCTCATCTGCGTCGGTTTCGGCTTTAGAGGCGGAGAAGTCACTCCGCTCTTCTTCATCGGCGCCGCACTCGGTACCGCGCTGGCCCCTTTGACCGGCCTCGCCCCGGTCGTCTGCGCAGGTTTAGGCTTTGTCGGCGTCTTCGCCGGAGTCGGAGCTGTCCCCCTCGCCTGCTCCATCATGGCTTATGAATTATTCCACCCTTCCATGGGCGGCTATGCCTTGGTGGCATGCTCCATCAGCTGGGTAGTCGCGGGCAGACGCGGGCTATACGAGCCCGAAGGTTAAGATCAGACCGTGAAGTCGAAGACCAATACTCGCTCGAGATTAGGCACAACGATTGCCTTCACGCGTTCGTGCTCTGGATGCGGTAAATAAGTATCGCGGCTCTGCGGGGTATCGAAAGTCATGACGAAGCCGTGCGTGAATCCATCATTCAGACCCTCGGGGCTCTGATAGACACCGTGCTGCATGGAAAGCAGGCCGGGGATCTTCCCGACCATGCCACGCATCTCAGCGAAGCACTTCTCAATCTGGGCCGGGGTGACTCCCTGCTTGAAGACAAAAGTTCCGTAGTGGTAGACCATGGGATTAGGGGGCAAGGTGACAGGGGGACAAGGTGACAAGGGGGCGAAACATAACACTCACTTCTGGGAGACCCAATTAAGGGAGTTCAGGAGGAGCTGCCTGTAGGCGGGATGGTCGTGTGACTTCTCGTCGTGGCCGAGGGCGATGCAGACAACCCGGGCGCCAGGGTAACGGACGGTCCAGACGGACGGTAAGATGTTCGACAGGCCTTCCTTGGGATCCTGACGCGGGATCGTACCGAGGACTTCAGCACCTTCGGGTCGAGTTAGTTCGATGTTATAGCTTTCGTCGTTGACCACAAAGGTGGCAGGAACGCCCTTCATGATCGGGTGGTCGGGCTTGGTGACGGTGAAGGTGAAATCGCTATGGCCGTGGTTACGCGAACCGCCGCAGACGAACTCGTCGTTATACTTGGTCTCGAGCGGCCAGTTATACCAGGTAGCCGCATGCAGAAGGACGATACCCTTCCCGGCCGCCGCGAAGTCACGGATGGCCTTCTGGAATTCGGGCGTGCCGAACTGACCATGATTGCCACTGAAGACGAACAGGTCGGCCTGCGGGAGCAGCGCGAGGGTTTCTTTCAGGTTCGGCGTCGAGGCGACATCGTAACCAGCGGCCTTGGCGGTCTGCGCATCCGTACCAAGGAAGAAGGTGAGGAAGTTATGCGAACTACCGGCTCCAGCGAAGAGCACACGGAGTTGACCAGCCTTACGCGGCCCAAAGGACTGACCGTAAGCCTGGGTGGTCTTGGGATTATCCTTGGGGAGCAGGTCGCTCGGTCCGTCGTTGGTCTTACCCTTACCTTTCTTGCCGCCCTTTGGTGCAGTCTCATCCTTGCCGCGGGGCGGATTGGGCGGACCACCGATCTCAATGGTTACTGCCACGGTCGTCGGAGCGATTTCGGTGTCGGCTGAACTCAGCACAAGCTTATCGATGATCTCATCGCTTTCGACGGGAATCCAGAGCGTGCGCACCTGTCGGTTATCGCCGGTCAGCAACTGACGGGCTGACTTGGAACCCGGCACGTCGCCGACGCCATTGTAGTCAGCGAAATCGCGGGCACCGTAGAAGACCTTCTTCTGCACCTTGCCGCTAAGGAAATGCACCTCAGCGATCATGGCGATAGCGTCACCGTGCGCACCCCAGCCGCCGACGGCGCCGAGGAAGTGAATGCGATTGGCTACGGAGCCGACCGGAATCTCAACCTTCTGGGGCAACGTCCGCGAATAAGCCTCCTTGAAGGCACCCCCTTTGAGGACGATGACGTTCAGGCCGTCCTTCGCGGTCTTGGGGTCGACGACCTTATACGGGACGCCATTGGACTCGACTTGGCCGAACTTCGCGAAGGGCAAGGTATCATTCTTAGATTCCTTTTTGGCATAAAGACCAGTGGATGTCGAAGCGGTGAAGGCAGCACCAAGGTCGAGCAGGCGGAAACGTCCAACGGTCACGCCCTCGGGGCTGATGGCGACGCTGCGGAGGTAGGCGATGACGTTGCGTAGACCTTCGGCACCAAGCGCTTCGAAGCCTTCAGGCATCAGAGAGATTGGACTGCGCTCGCGACTGACGATATCACCGACCTTGAGTTCGGCCAATAGGCCGCCAGGCAGCTTGAGCTTCACGAAACTGGGGTTCTCGCTACCGATGAGGGCGGAATATTGGGTGCCGTCCTTCATCTTGAAGTTCCAGGTGCGATGCTCGTCGTCAACCATGCGATTCGGATCCACGATATGCACCAGCAGTTCGGCCGCGGGGTGTGACCCGATGCCCTGCAGGTTTGGACCAAAGTCATTGCCGACGTTACCAATCATGTGACAAGTCTGACAGATCGAGACGAAGAGTTCCTTGCCCTTGGCAATATCGCCAGGCTTCTCGACTTCGGGAAGCAACTTAGCCACGAGATCTTCCTTGGCCGGGTTACTGCCAGCGTTAAGTTTAGAAAGAACAGCGGCGGCGCGCTTGGCCACGGCTTCGTCCGGATGGCGTACAAGCTGCGAGATTTGCATGGGCCCGAGCTGCATCGCAGAGAGTGATTTAACTTCCAAGGCGTCGAGCACCAGTGCGGCCCACTCCGAGCGGCCGACGAGAGCCGAGAACAAGGTGGCACGGAACGAGCCGGTCGACTTTGGGAAAGCGGCGTAAAGCATCTTACCGACGGACGCATCGCCACTGGTCGCCAACGCGCCAGCCGTGGCGGTGGCAGCGGCTTCTTGCGAACCACCGAGAACTTGGGCGAGCGCCGGACGAACCTGCGGATCGACATCACGCAGCAGGACGAGTACGCGGGCGGCGGCGACCTTCGCCTCAACCGTAGCCTTAGTATCGCTGAGCACGGACACCAGACGACCGGCGACCACTGCCAGTTCTGACTTCAGGCTACCATCCGTAAACCATAGCGCAGCGATCGAGGCGGCAGACCCAGAAATGGCCTCGTCAGGATTGGCGAGCAAAGGTCGTAAGGCGGCACGCGAAGCATCGAGCAAAGCCGGAGCGGCTACACGACGGGAAGCGATCTCACGGATGACGGCGACCGCGACCGGTTTATTCGCGGACTTGGCAGCGGCGGTAAGCACGAGCGAAGCGTCATCTCCATTCAGGGAAGCGGCGAGCGTGCGGGCGAACTCGGCCGCAGCGGCATCGGCCGGACCACCAAGGATGCCAGCAAGGACAGGACCGGGATTAGCGGCCGCAGCGGCCGTGGCAGCGGCCTTGGACCAGTCATCGGTCAGTCGGGCTTGAGCAGACAGCAGGAGTGCACCGGCAGAGGCTTCGAGCGGTGCGGCGCCCATGGCGCGCAGGGCGGCCAAGCGGACACGCGGTTCAGCGTCGTCCAAAGCTTTAGCGAAGACTTCGGTCGGCAGCTTGCTGTGGCTGGCCTCGGCGACGAGGAAGGCGTTCTTACGCACATCCGGATCGGCATCGGCACAAAGAACACGGAGCAAGCCGTCCTCCAGGCGATCGAGGCGCTGGAGAGCCCAGAGGGCCTGGATACGAGCTTCCGCTTTGGCGTCGCTGCGAACCTTAATCACGAGCGGGCCGACGGCGGAAGCGAGCAGACCAGCGTCCTTATCCATGAGCACGCGCAGGGCATTGAAGCGCACGACTTTATTGGGATGATCGAACGCAGCGACGAGACCAGCGACATCGGCCTTCGAAAGATCGGGGATATCGAGCTTCGGAGCAGACTCATGCTGGATGCGGTAAATGCGACCAAAGTAGTGCTCGCGATCCGGACGGACGGAAGCACCGGATTTACTATGCAGCGGACCACGGGTGTCGTTATGCGCGACGACGGGGGTATAAAAATCAAGGATATACATCGCGCCATCCGGACCGAACGAGACGTCGATCGGACAGAACCAATGATCCATGGAACGCAGCCATTCGCGGTCCTTGATTGTAACTTCCCCCAGGAAGGTCGGACCACTCGGGATCAGTTTTTCGAAGTGTATGATATCGAGAATCGGTTCGCTGGTGAAGATGCCTTCGCGATATTCTGCCGGCCATGCGCCATGCTCCTGCACGGCCACGGAGCAAGCGGCGGTGTAATAGCCGACTTGGTCGATCTGCAGGAGCGGGGCGCGGTCAGGCAGGTCGGCACGCAGGACCGGACGCCGCGGATTGACGGAACTGAAGGCCTTGGCGGGCGTACCAGGTGCCTTGGCGAGAATGGATTCAGGTAACACGACATGCTGGATGGGATTACCGTTGGTAGCTTTCCCATGGAAGAGTTCCATCTTGCTGGTAACTTCGTTGCCAAAGCTATTGCCGCCCTGAGAGGCGATCTGTTCGATGGCCGATCCGTCCGGCTTAAAACGGAAGGTTCCGGAGGAGATACGAACCTTGCGTTCAGGATTGGAAGCAGGAAACACCTCACCGCCGCCGCCGTTGCTGGCGTAGACCCAGCCGTCGGGAGCGAGGACAAAGTGATTGGCCACGAAGTGCGTGTCGCCCGGGGTGAAGCCGCCGTAAAGAACCACTTCCTTGTCAGCCTTGCCATCGCCATCCGTATCGCGAAGCCAGACGATGTGAGGCTGGCAGACGACGATGACGCCGTCCTTATAATGGCAAAAACCAGTAATCAGCTCGAGGCCTTCATGGAAGATTTTCTTTTGATCGAAGACGCCGTCATTCTTGCTGGAAGTCAGAATGCTGATCTTGTCCTGTGCCGGTCGATCGTAGCTACCCGGGACCAGTACGCCACCTTCGCGCCACGACTCAGCGGTGAGCGGACGACGTCCGTTCGGATACTCCGGCGTCTCAGCTACCCACAAGCGGCCGCGTTCATCCCACTGGACGGCGATAGGCTTATTAATCAGAGGCTCGGACGAAATAACGCTGGCCTTGAAGCCGGGTTGCATCTGGAAAGCGGCGATGGCCTTTTCGGCACGACTGGGTCCGCCGACCGGGTAACGCATGTCCACGAGATCCTTCGGGGTGCAGAGTTCGTCGACATTGGTACGACGAGCGGCCCAGGCGATACCCCGCTTAATGAAGGTGCGGTAGCTGACATGCGCGAGCGTCTCCGTTTCACCCTGCAGAAAAACCGCGGACCGAAGGCGATCGTTCTCGAACACCCAGACTTGTGGCTGGATGTCATAGACTGAGGCCTTGTCAGCGACTTCCGTGATTTTCTTACGGTTGGCGCCAACCTTCGAGGTGAACGACGACGCGAGCACTTGAATCTTCTCGTTGAGATCGAGTTCGAAAACGGTCTGGTCGGTGACGTCAAAAGTGGATGCATCCTTGGCCAACGGATGGGCGTCGGTACGAACATTAAGCATCATCAGAGTGCGGAAGTGCCGACTATCCGGAGTCCAACCCGCACCGAAAGTATCCTTCGCCCACGTAGCCGAAGGTCCGGCAATGGCGCCTCGTAGAGCGACGAAGCTGATACCGCGGAGAGAGAGATCGGCGAGCGCCGCGCGATCGTTGACATCGTAAGGGGTGTAGTCCTTGCGATAGAGAACGATGACTTCGTCTTTCTCGTGCTTCAGGTCGATAATTTCGCTCGGGCGATTCGCCTCGGTGACGATAGCACCGGCGGCGGTGAGTTCCGCGACGAGCGATTTGACCGCAGAATGTTCATCAGCGACGACGGTGACCTTGATTGGGGCGGCGCCAAGCACGGCGGTGGCGCAGACTATGGCTAGACGCAGGAGGGGGGCGATGCGGGAAAGCATACCCTCATCAAAGTAAGCCGCCCGATGCCTACAAGACTTAGCGACTCCTTGAACTACAACCCGACCCCTCTCAGATGCACATTTGGGATGATTTTCAGACCTCGCCCCTAAAATGGGAGGGGGCGTGGCCCGTCGATTTTTTAAAGGCCGAAGAGAAGCTGTTGCCGTTGGCGAAACCGACCCTGCGGGCAATCACAGCCAGCTTATCGTCGGATTCACTGATAAAGCGAATCGCCTGCTGAATCCGTAAATGGGTCAGATGATTCATCGGCGTGCGGCCGATCTCTTTCAGGCAAAGCCGACGTAGGTGTTCGAAACTTAATCCGGATTGACGAGCCAGCGACTGGGTGTCCCAGGCGAAATCAAGGCGTCTATGAACCTCATCCCACAGACGCTGCACCCGCGGATCGCCGCGAAAACTACCGGCGAAACTTCGCACATAATCATAGGCCAGTTCGATCCACTGGTGATTACGCCGAGATACTTTGGCGCCCTTGAGTTCGGCGATCAGACCCGCGATGGCCGCACGCAGCGGTTCAGCATCGAAGTCGGAAAGTACCGGTGAGCTGGCCCGGAAGATGGTATTGGAACGAACGCCTCCGCTGAAACGCACCCAGCAAAAATCCCAGCGCTTACTTCGACCGATGCGGAAAGAATTACGGATGCCGGCTGGCTGCAGGCAAGCTTGGCCCGCCGAGATGGTCCGCCAACGGCCGTCGACCCAGATTTGCCCTTGACCGGACAGACAAGCCATAAAGAAGGCACCGCTCTGATTGGAACGGACGACTTCATACGGAGCGAGCATCTCGGCGACGCCAAGGTGGGCGATTTCAAAGAGCCCTAATTCCTTGCAGCGCACCCCGGAAAGCACCCATGGGCGTTCATCCTTATAATCCGCCGCTACCACGATTTTCCTGCGGGAACGTGGGTTCTCGATGTCAGTTTCAGGATGACGAAGTTGCGTCTCGCTGTAATGATTTAAATCGCTCTTACGGGCCACTCCCCTTGCATAAGCGCTGAAGTTGCCGAGCGCAACCCTGACCACACTCACCCCCCTCTCATACTACTATGCCCAACCCCTGGACTGGAAAAGGAAACCCTTACACCCGACTCGAAGTCGTGGAGCGCCTACGCAACACAATGTCGAAAGGCCAGCCGATCATCGCGGCCGGCGCCGGCACTGGCATCAGCGCCAAATTCATCGAACGCGGCGGCGCCGATCTGGTCATTGTCTATAACTCCGGCCGTTTCCGCATGGCCGGCCACGGCTCCACGGCCGGCATGATGGCCTATGGTGATGCGAATGCCGTCGCGATGGAGATTGGCGAATATGAAGTCCTCCCAGTCGTCGAAGAAATCCCCGTCATCTGTGGCGTCCACGCCACCGATCCACGACGCCGCATGTGGCACTGGCTCGGTAAGGTGAAAGACATGGGCTTCTCCGGTATCAATAATTTCCCGACCCACACCATCATCGACGGCAAATTCCGCCAAGTCCTTGAAGAGACTGGCATGAGCGTGAAGAAGGAATTCGAAACCGTCGCCCTCGCCCGCAAGATGGATATGTTTACGATCGTCTACGTGGGCTCGCCGGAAGAATCCAAAGCCATGGCCGAATCCGGCGCCGATGTCATCATCGCGCACGTAGGCACCACGGTCGGCGGCTCCATCGGCGTGACCAACGCCACGATGAGCCTGCCTGAAGCGGCGAAGATCACCCAAAGTATCATTGATGCCGCCAAGTCCGTCCGCAAAGACCTCATCTTCCTCAGCCACGGTGGACCGATCAATACGCCCGAAGACGCCGCGTATATCAATGAGCATACCGACACCGATGGTTTCGTGGGGGCCTCGAGCCTCGAGCGAATGGCCGTCGAACAATCGCTCACGGATCTAACCCAACGCTTTAAGCAGATTCCGGTGAAGCGTAAGTTCTTCTGAACCGACCATGGCCACGATTGCAGTTCTCGGCACGCTTGATTCCAAGGGCGAAGAACATGCCTTCGTGGCGGCACTCATCGCCCAGCATGGCCATAAGACCTTGCTGATTGACGTCGGCACGGGCGGTCCGCCCACGGTCAACCCCGACATCACCCGTGAACAAGTCGCGGCCGCCATCGGCCTCGATCTCGCTTCGCTGATGGCAAAAAAGGATCGCGGTGCCTGCGTCATCGCAATGACCCACGCCGCTCCCGCCCTCGTCTCCAAACTGGCTGCCGACGGACGTATCCACGGTATCATTTCCCTCGGAGGCGGAGGCGGCACCGCCATCGGCACGGCCGCCATGCGCGCCCTGCCCCTCGGCTTTCCTAAGCTCATGGTTTCGACCTTGGCGGCAGGAAATATCGCAGCTTATGTCGGCACGAAAGATATCACGATGATGCCCAGCATCGCTGACGTCGCCGGGCTCAATCGCCTTTCGCGCGTCATTTTCACCCGGGCCGCGGGTGCCATCTGCGGCATGGTCGGCGCTGAGCCGGAAATCGGCACCGCCAAGCCCCTCATCGTCGCCAGCCAATTTGGCAACACCACTGCCTGCGTCACCGAAGCAAAAAAAGTCCTCGAGGCGGCGGGCTATGAAGTCCTCGTCTTTGCCGCGACCGGCACCGGCGGACGCATCATGGAATCAATCATCGAAAGCGGTATCGTTGCGGGCGTACTCGACCTCACGACGACCGAATGGGCCGATGAATTGGTCGGCGGAAATCTCAACGCCGGCCCTGACCGCATGGACGCCGCGGCCAAAGCGAACGTGCCCGTCGTCGTCGCCCCTGGTTGCCTTGACATGGTCAACTTCGGCGAGATGGCCTCGGTGCCGGCCAAATTCAAGGGACGTAATTTCTATATTCATAACCCGCAGATCACGCTCATGCGCACGACGGCCGACGAATGCCGACAGCTTGGCGAGATTATCGCGAACAAGGCCAACAGCTACCGTGCTGGCACCGCTATCATGATTCCGCGTAAAGCGATTTCCGTGATCAGTGCACCCGGTCAACCTTTCCACGATAGCGCCGCCGATGAGGCGCTTTTCACGTCGCTGAAGGCGAACGCCACGGTTCCGGTGCAGGAATTCGACTTGGCGATCAACGACAAGGAGTTCGCCCAGGCGTGTGCGTATAAGTTGATCGAGCTGATCGGCTGTCGTTCGTGAGCGAGGCTTCTTCCACCCGGCGGTGGGCCACCTTCGCGATGTTCTTCAACGTCGTGGCCTGGGGCATGTCGTGGGTGAACGTCCGCGCAGTCCTGCCCGAAGTCGGTGCTGGCCAACTTGGCGCACTCCGCTACCTCATCGCCTCATCGGTCATGCTACCAATCTGGCTCTATCGCGGACGCCCCATGCCGGCGCGAGGCGACTGGCCTAAAGTTGCGTCGCTTGGTCTTTTCGGCTTTTGCCTCTACAACCTCGGTATCAACTACGGTGAACGCACCGTGAACGCCGGCACGGGCTCGATGCTCATCTCCTGCATCCCCGTGCTGGTCATCCTGCTCGGCGTACTCACCGGACGTGAACGCGTCGGCCTGCTCGCCTGGCTCG
>CAILOT010000116.1:0-22474 GCA_903835965.1 uncultured Opitutia bacterium | reverse complement strand
GTCGGACCCCGGAAGGGTATCCCTGTATGTGTCACCGTCTGTCATTTATTTGGTCGATTGAATGTCACTAATCTTTTGAAAAATGTGTTATTGCAATCCCTACCCCTTTAATCCCATGCGCCTACTCTCGCTCTTCACCCTGACCCTTTCGACTTTCGCCGCGGAAATCCTACCACCCTCGCAACCGCTTTGGCAGGGAGATGCGCCCGAGGGTGACGGAAAGTTTTCTGACTCAAGCAAAGCAAAGCTCACCGTGCATCTGGCGGAAAAACCTAACGGGGCTGCGATCATCATCTGCCCCGGCGGCGGTTATGCCGGCTTGGTCGTCGGCGGCGAAGGCCATGGTATCGCCAAGTGGCTGAACAGCCATGGCATCACCGGTATCGTATTGGAATACCGCCTGCCCAAAGGCCGACCTTACGTACCCCTGCTCGATGCGCAACAAGCCATCCGTACGGCTCGCGCGAACGCAGCAGCCTGGAAACTTGATCCGAAAAAAATCGGCATCATCGGCTTTTCCGCCGGCGGCCACCTCGCCTCCACGGCAACCGTACATTTTGATACCATCGAAACCCGTGCGCCCAATGCTGTCACCGGGCAAAGCAGCCGGCCGGATTTCGCGATCCTGATCTATCCCGTCATCAGCATGGAGGAAGGCGTGCACCGCGGCTCGATGAAGAACCTGATGGGCGAAAACCCGGCTGCCGGCTTAGCGGATTATTTTTCCAGCCAAAAGCAGGTCAAAGATGACACCCCTCCCGCCTTCCTCGCGCATGCGATCGATGATAAGGCCGTACCCATCGAAAACAGTCGGATGTTCTACCAGGCCCAAAAGGCACACAAGTTGCCGACTCGCCTCCTGGAGTTACCGAATGGCGGCCATGGCTTGAACGGTTACAAAGGACCCTCATGGGATCAATGGCAGACCGACAGCCTCATCTGGCTGCGCGAATTGAAATTCATTCCCTAAGTAGGCCTCTCACTCCAACGTTATCCGCAAGCCGTCGTAACATAGACCGACTTTCGGAAACGTGCTCCGCAATTTTTCCGTATAGATCGCATAGTCGATCTGATACGTCATATGCGTGATAAACGAACGCTTGGCATCAAGTTCGACAGAGACCGCACAGGCTTCGTCGATCGACATATGCGTCGGATGATAATTAGGGCGCAAGCCGTCCAGGATCGCGAGATCCGCGTTTTTCCCTAATTCCACCGCCTCTGGCGGGACACTTTTGCAATCGGTGTAATAGGTGAATTTCGTGCCGGTGGACGGCTCTTCGAAAACCAGCCCCAAAGTCGACTCCTGACCATGCGGCAGGATCGTCGAACTGACAATGCCGCCGCCCGGTAGAACGAGCCGCCGCGGCATCAGGTCGAGATCCAAGGCGACATACCCCGACGCAGCCGGCCGACCGATGGCATAGGGATAGATGGCACGGATGCGCTCCATTCCGATCGGGGTGGTAAAGACCGGTATCGGCTCACCCCCTTTATTGGTGCAAAATTGCCTCAGGTCATCCATCCCCAACACATGGTCGGCGTGGCCATGCGTCAGGATGAACGTATCCACGGCTTGAATATCATTCTTAAGACACTGCATCCGGAATTCCGGGGCGGCGTCGACCTGGACGTGATGCCCTTCGATGACGACATGGATGCTCGTCCGGCTGCGCCAATTCCGTTCGTCCTTCAAGTCAATGCCGGGATTGTCATGCGCCACCAAGGGAACGCCCTGCGATGTACCGCAGCCCATGACGATGATTTCCATGGGGCCCAACGTGGACGGACCGGAGAAAAAGACAAGCGGTCAACCCAGCAATGTCTTCATCATCCGCGCCCGGTGGGGGCCATTGATGGTGTCATGCAGGGTATGCCGATCGAGCGATGCGTAAAATTCACGGAGCGCCTGCCCGACGATACCCTTCAGCTGACAGCTCCCGTTGATCGGGCAGGTATTCGTAGCAGGGTCAAAGCATTCGAGGATTGCAGGCTGCTCCTCCGTCTCACGGACCAAGCGGCCGATGCGGATTTCCTGAGGCGTCCGAGCCAGCGTGATACCGCCATTCCGACCGCGCCGGGTCTCAAGGTAGCCCAATTGGGCGAGCCGTTGCACCACCTTGGCCAGATGATGCCGGGAGATCCCGTAGGCTTTCGTCACTTCATCCAGTTGAAAAGACTCCCCCTTCAGCGCCCCATACATGAGCACCCGGAGGGAGTAATCGCTGAAAAGACTGAGCTTCATCAGGCCGACCCAGCCTGCCCCCTCTGAAAGCTGAGTCAAGGGCCCCATTAGGCGCTTGCCTTAAACAGGTATTTAAAATACTTGTTTAGTCTACTAACCGCATGATCTCTCCCTCCCTCCTCCTCGCCCTCTTATCGGTGCTCCTCCTGACCGGTTGCGAACAGAAAGCCGCCTTCACCTATGTCTATGAAGATGTCACCTACACCTTCGTCGATGAGTCCGCGCGCGCCAAATTCCAAGCCGAACGCGAGATGAGCCTCTATCACCGTCTGGGTGGCAAGGCGGCCATCGATGCAGCGGTCGACAAGTTCTACGTGCGGGTCCTCGCCGACAAGCGGATCAACCACTTCTTCGAAGACGTCAATATGACGACCCAGCACCGCAAGCAGAAGGCTTTCCTTTCCGCCGCCTTCGGTAGCCCGGTCGCCTGGAAAGGTAAGGACATGCGCCGCGCCCATGAAGACATGAAACTGACGGAGGCCCACTTTAACGCCGTTGCCGAAGACCTACAGAAGACGCTCGAGGAAATGAAAGTCCCGCAGCCCCTGATCGGCGAGGTGATGACCATCGCGGCCAGCACCAAGGACGCCGTCCTTAACCGCAAGCCGGCCGGCAAGTAAGTCAGCCCGCACCAGGAAAGCCGCGATGCCCTAAGGTTCGCGGCTTTTTTGCGCCTTCAGGCCCTCCCCGCCCCCGCTGGCCGCCCGAATCATCGTTCCTCACTCTTGCATCCCGCCTCCCAGTTTGTTCATCTTCCCCTTCCGTGTTCGCCTCCCTTACCGACAAACTATCCAAAGCCCTACGCAACCTCCGTGGGCTGTCTAAGCTTTCCGAGGAAAACATCACGCCCGCACTGAACGAGGTGCAGGCTGCGCTGATGTCCGCCGACGTTAATTTCAACGTCGCCAAGAATTTCACCGAACGCGTGAAGGTCGCTTGCCTCGGGCAAGCCGTCATCGAGTCCGTCAACCCCGGCCAGATGGCTGTTAAAATCGTCTCCGACGAACTCACTAAACTCCTCGGCGAAGGCGAACGGGCAATCAACCCACGTCGCCCCCTCCGCGTTCTGCTCGTCGGCCTGCAGGGATCGGGAAAAACCACCAGTGCCGCTAAGCTCGCAAAATACCTCGTTAAGAAAGAAGGCATCCGAAAGCCGTCGCTCATCGCCGCTGACTTACGCCGACCCGCCGCGATCGACCAACTCGAAACTCTGGCTCGGAATGAAGGTTTCGATTTCCGTGCCGATCGTGCCGCGACCGATGTCGCCGCGATGGTGGGCCGGCTCGTCAAGGACGCCGAAGCAGGTGCCGCCGACCTCGTCATCGTCGACACCGCCGGTCGTCTACAGATCGATGGCGACCTGATGGAGGAAGTCCGCCGCGTGCGCGAAATCTTCCAACCCCACGAGGTCTTCCTCGTCGCCGACGCCGCTCTCGGTCAACAAGCCGTCGACGTCGCCGCCAAATTTCACGAGTCCACACCCCTCACTGGCATCATCCTGACCAAGCTCGATGGCGACGCCCGCGGCGGCGCGGCCCTATCGATAAAATCCGTCACGGGTGTTCCGATTCGTTACATGGGTACGGGCGAAAAATCTTCGGATTTCGACGCTTTCCACCCCGATCGCATGGCCCAGCGAATCCTGGGCATGGGCGACGTCGTCTCCCTCGTCGAAAAGGCCCAGGAAGTCGTCGACCACAAGGAAGCCGAACGTCTGGCCGAGAAAATGAAGAAGTCGGACTTCGACCTCGAAGATTTCCTCTCGCAGATGCAGCAGATGAAAAAGATGGGGCCGCTCGGCGACATCATGAAGATGATGCCCGGCATGGGTAACGTGCAAGTCGGCGCCAAAGAAGAAAAGATGCTCGGCAAAACCGAAGCCATCGTGCTTTCGATGACGAAGAAGGAACGTCGTAACCCTGATATCCTCAATGGTTCGCGTCGCTTACGTATCGCCAAAGGCTCCGGCACCCAAGTCAGCGACGTCAACGCGCTGATCAAGCAATTCTCCCAGATGCGCGAGATGATGCGCATGATGAAGGGTGGCAAGGGCAAGGAACTTATGCGTCGCATGGGACAGATGGGCGGCGGCCGCGGCGGCATGCCTGGCGGCGGCTTCCCCGGCATGCGCTGATCGCCATGTCCAAAATGATTCCCTTCGACCCCGCCCTGCTCTCCCGGCCGGGATGGATTTTTGACTGCGATGGCACGCTGGCGGCCTCGATGTGGATCCACCACCGCAGCTGGACGCACATCATTAGCAAGCAGCTCGGCCGTCCGTTCGATTTTCCATGGCCACTCTTTTGCTCGATGGGCGGCATGTCGGCCGTCGACACCTGCAAACGCCTTAGATCTGATTTTGGCTTCGAGCTAAATGTGGATCAGTTGCTCGCCGATGGCCATGAGTTCCTTGAGGAGCACCTCGCCAAGGACGTTACCGCGCGAGTCGAGGTCGTCGCCGTCGTCCACCATGTCCGCGGGCTCGGCCATAAGACCGCCGTCGCTTCGGCAGGTCGCCGTGACCACGTGCACACCACGCTGAAACAAATCGACATCACGCACCTCTTTGATGCCATCATCACCGCCGAGGACGCCGCACGCTCTAAGCCGCACCCCGACCTCTTCCTCGCCGCGGCAGACCGCCTTGGTCTGAAACCTGCCGACTGCGTCGTCATCGAGGACAGCCCGCGCGGCAAGGAAGCCGCCGACGCCGCCGGGATGGAGTGCATCCTCGTGGAGCCAGCATAATCATAGGGGACACGTGCCCCCTAGCTAAATTTACTTCTTCAGCTTAGCACAGAAGCGGGCGAGGCGCTCGAGGCCTTGGGCGATGACTTGGTCGGAGGTCGCGTAGCTGAGGCGGATGTAACCTTCGGAGCCGAACGCAGAACCAGGAACCACCGCCATGAGTTCTTCTTCGAGCAGACGATCGGCGAACTGCGTGGAGGTCAGGCCGAACGACTTGATGTTCGGGAAAAGGTAGAACGCGCCCTGCGAGCGGTAGCAGGTCAGGCTGGGGATGGCGTTGAGGCCGGCGAGGAGATTGAGGCGACGCTTGTCGAAGACGGCGCCCATCTCGGCGAGGGAGGCCTTGGCCTTGTCGGGGTGCTGGTGCACCGCGAGGGCGCCGAACTGCGCGAAGGTGGTGGCGTTGGACGAAATCTGGCTCTGGAGGTCGGCCACGGCGGCGGCGAGGGCCTTGTCGGAGGCGACGAGGGTGCCGAGGCGCCAGCCGGTCATGGAGTAACTCTTGGCGTAGCCGGAAACGGTGATGGTTAGACGGGCGGCTTCGGGCGAGAAGGTCGCCGGGCTGCAGGTCGTCTGGCCGTCATAGACGAGGTTCTCGTAGATTTCGTCGGACATGATCCAGACGTTGGCCTTCACACAGATGGCCACGAGGGCTTCGAGCTCGGCGCGGGAGTAGACGGCGCCGGTCGGGTTGGACGGGCTGTTGATGACAACCATACGCGTCTTCGGGGTGAGCGCGGCGGTCAGCTGGGCCGGGGTGATCTTGAAACCGGTCACGTCCTCGGCGTTGACGACGACGGGCGTGCCGCCGGCGAGCTTCACCATCTCAGGGTAGCTCACCCAATAGGGGGCCGGGATGATGACTTCGTCGCCCGCGCTGATGGTAGCAAGGATGGCGAGGTAGCAGGACATCTTGCCACCCGGGGAGACGACGACGTTGGCGTCAGCGATGCCGGTGAAGCCGCGACGGGTGTAATCCTCGGCGATGGCCTTTCGTAAAGCGGGAATGCCAGGTGTCGGCGCATACTTGGTCTGACCATCGGCCAAAGCCTTGGCACAGGCGTCCTTGATGAACTGAGGAGTATCGAAGTCAGGCTCACCCACACCAAATCCGACGACATCCTTACCAGCGGCCTTGAGGGCCTTCGCCTTGGCATCGACGGCGAGGGTCGGTGAAGGGGCGACATTGCGGGCCCAGGAAGAGAGAGCGGGATTGGACATGGCTTAGGAGACGTAAAGCAAAGGACTCTCAGCGGATTGGCAAGACTGAGTGAAAGGGCCAGAGACAGGGCTAGGGCCAGGGCTAGGTAAAATACACCTGAACCAACGATGAGAGGGTAAAGCGAGGAGATGACTGGACACACCTGAGCCTAGCCCAGTCCCTGGCCCTAGCCCTCATCTGATTCGCCGCAGCGAATCAGATGTCGATGGCATCTTCCTTAGCTTTCTGAGCGTTGGCCTTGGCTTCATTGGCCCGGCGCAACGGTTTGAGCTGATCAATGCCGACGGAAGACGAAATCACCCAAGAAGTAATGGAAATCGTCAAAGTTGCCATAGCCCAAGCGTTCACCGTTAAATCTTTTAGCAGGCTGTCCGTG
The DNA here is from genome assembly GCA_903835965.1 of uncultured Opitutia bacterium. Lineage (GTDB taxonomy): Bacteria > Verrucomicrobiota > Verrucomicrobiia > Opitutales > UBA953 > UBA953. Next base: position 15,883 of record CAILOT010000116.1, on the reverse strand, counting down.
AGCGCGAGAATGGCACCATTGGTTACAAACAGCACCAGATAGGCACCCAAACCGAGGGTAATGATAAGAATCGGAATCGAGACGATCATGAAAATCGCCAGAAGAAAGGGCCGAAGGAAGGAATTAAAAAGCCCTAGGACGATGGCGACGACCGCTAAGGTGCCGACATCCTTATAGCTTAAGTAACCAAAATGACCGGCCACAAAAACCCCCAAGGCGATAGATACCCACTCAAGGACGAGAACACTAAGACGACGTGCGACTTCCATTCCCGCATCATACCACAGGAAAGCCCACCGACAAGAGGTACTTTTATCGCGCGTGGCGGACGTCCTCACCAGAGAGCAGGAAGATGACCTGTTCGGCGATATTCTTGGAGTGATCGCCGATACGCTCGAGGGCCTTAGAAATAAAGATCAGCTCAACGTGAGAAGCCGAGACCTTCGCATTGTCCCCCGACTGCCCAAAAAGCTCCTCATAATTCAGCCGGTTCAGCGTATCGATCTCGGCGTCGCGCTTCAACACCAGGCGGGCCTTATCGAGGTCGCCTTCGATGAAGCTATCAAGCGCCAGACGTAAGACCTCACAGGCAATGACGCCTTCTTGGGGCACGTGCAGGAAATTTTTAAGAGGACCGCGTTCGGAGATAACCAAGCTGCGCTTTGCAATGACCGAAGCCTCATCCGCGATGCGCTCGAGGTCATGCCCGATATCGCGCGCGGCCAAGAGCAGCCGAACGTCACTGCCCATGGGACCAAAGAGGGTCAGGTAACGCATGATTTCACGGTCGACACGCTTCTCGAGCTCATCGACGCGGTCATCCATTCCGCGCACTTGTAAGGCAAGGGAATCATCGCCCGCCTCGACCGCACGGAGCACCATCCGGGTCATGTCGAGCGAACGCTCACCCATCAGGATGAGGTCGTCGCGGAGTTGACGGAGTTCGTCGTGGAAGAAACGTTGCATGGTGGTGTTGATAAAGATCAGCCGAAACGGCCGGAAATGTAGGCTTCAGTCTGGGCCTGCGAAGGATTCATGAAGATCTTTTCGGTGGTATCGTATTCGATCTGCTTGCCAAGGTAGAAGAATGCCGTGCGATCCGAGACACGTGCGGCCTGCTGCATGGAGTGGGTGACGATGACGATTGTAAACTGGTCCTTCAATTCATGAATGAGCTCCTCGATTTTTCCCGTAGCAATCGGATCAAGCGCTGAACAAGGCTCGTCCATCAGCAAAATTTCCGGACGGTTGGCAATAGCGCGGGCGATACAGAGACGCTGCATCTGGCCACCAGAAAGGCCTAGAGCACTGTCGTCCAGTCGATCTTTGACTTCATCCCACAGTGCGGCCTTACGAAGGGAGGTCTCACAGGCCTCTTCCAGGACGGCGCGATCACGCACCCCGACGACGCGGAGGGCATAGACGACATTCTCGAAAATAGACTTCGGAAACGGATTAGATTTTTGAAAAACCATGCCCACGCGGCGGCGCAGGGAAATGACCTCTAGGCCCGGATCATAGATCGAACGCCCGTTGATTGTGATATCCCCTTCGTGACGGATGCCGTCCACGAGGTCGTTCATCCGGTTCAGATTGCGTAACAAGGTCGATTTTCCGCACCCTGATGGGCCGATGAAGGCCACGACCTGCCGCTCCGGAATATCGAGCGAGATGGCATCCAAGGCTTTCTTTTGACCGTACCAAAAGCCAAAATCGCGGATACTAATGTAGTCCTTGCGCCCTTCACGTTCAGCGGAGGGTCGGACTTTGATGCGGGAGGCGGAAGGAGGATTCATGGTGAGCATCGCAATTTTAGAAAGAGGCGCCCTTGAAGCGGGCACGTAACCGGTTGCGAATCCAAATCGCACCTATGTTCAGGCAGACGACGAGGACAATCAACAGCAGTGTGGTGGCAAAAACCATCGGGCGCGCGGCATCCGAATCGGGGGACTGGAAGCCGAGGTCATAGACGTGGAAGCCCAAGTGCATGAACTTTCGGTCCATGTGCAAAAAGGGGGCCGTCCCGTCAAGCGGCAGCGTCGGAGCCAGCTTGACCACGCCGACTAACATCAATGGGGCTACCTCCCCTGCCCCACGCGCCATCGCCAAGATGACGCCCGTAAGAATGCCAGGAGCAGAGGCCGGCAAAAGGATATCGCGGATCGTCTGCCACTTAGATGCCCCCGTCGCAAGGGAAGCTTCGCGCATCCCACGAGGCACCGCAGCCAAAGCCTCTTCGGTCGCCACGATGACCACCGGCAAAGTCATGAGGGCCAAAGTCAGAGAACACCAAAGCACCCCTCCGGTCCCGAAGACCGGCGAGTTATTATTATACTTAAGCTGGTCGGCGAAAAAGAGCTGATCGATGGTTCCGCCCAGGACATAGACAAAGAAGCCCAACCCGAAGACGCCAAAGACGATGGAAGGCACGCCGGCCAGATTATTAACGCTGATGCGGACGATTCTCAGCAACGCCCCTTGTTGGGCATACTCACGCAGGTAGATGGCCGTAATGACCCCGAACGGAGTCACCATCAGGCTCATGAAAACCGTCATCACCAAAGTACCGAAAATCGCCGGCATCAAGCCACCCTCCGTGTTGGCTTCGCGGGGCTCGTCGAAGATAAACTCGCGTAAGCGACTGAAGAAAAGTTGCACGCGTCCGGGAGTGTCGAGGCGATTGGGAAACCAGGCACGGATCACCTGAGTCAATGGGATAGTCACCGACCGACCCACCGCATCTTGAACCGCTAAAGTCGCAACGGCACCGCCCTCGCTCACCTTCCGACCTTCGGCCTGTAAAATCGTATATTGCGCTTCAAGCCTTGCGATGATTTCGCGATTCGTAACCGCTTCAGCTTCCTGATGAAGATCCACGGCCCGACGCAAGCCGATCCGGGCCGATTCCATGTCGGCATTGACTTCGCCGACCTGGTGGCGATTAATTTCCACAAGTTTTTCCCTTATCTGACGCGCAGCGGCGACTTCTGATTGCAGCGAGGTTTCAAACTCGGCGTCCGTAATCGAAAGCACCTTCCCGTCTGATTGCTTTAACGTGATGGGCCTTACGAAGGCTGGACCATTCTCCACGCGCTCCAAGCCCAAGACGTCCGCGGGGAATTCTTCGGCTTTGATTTTGGCTTCATCGACCCAGAGATACGAATTACCGTTAAGTTCACGAAGGCCGACCTGATATTGACGTTCATACCGCGGATCCGATGCGGGTGTACCAGGCCGAATTCGGCGCTGCGCCAGCTGACCGATGATACCTTGGCCGTCGGCCATCTTCACCACCGGCACCGGCGGAGCCCAGAAAACCGTGATGCCATTGACGATGACCAGGCTAAGGAGCCCTACCACCATCGCCAGGCCGATGATCAGACCCAGTCCGGTAAACCAGACCCAAGATTCACCCCGCGGCGTGCTGCTATCGGAATTGGTGGCCATGGCTTAGACGACTTTATAACGCTCCCGAAGGCGTTGGCGGAGAATTTCAGCGAGAGTGTTGATCACGAAAGTAAGCAAGAAAAGACAACAAGCCCCAAGGAATAGGGCGCGATAATGCGTATGGCCGGCGGCGGCTTCAGGAAGCTCAACCGCGATGTTGGCCGACAAGGTCCGCATCCCGCTAAAGGGATTAGCCTCCATCACCGCGGTATTCCCGGTCGCCATCACCACGATCATCGTCTCGCCGATGGCGCGGCCAAAGCCGATCATGATACCAGAGACGATACCTGAAATCGCGGTCGGAATCACGACGCTCCATACCGTCTGCCACCGACTGGCACCCAAGGCCAAAGAACCGGAGACCAAAGAATTAGGAACATTGGACAAAGCGTCTTCCGCAATCGTGAAGACGATGGGGATGACGGCGAAGCCCATCACGAAACCCACGACCAGGGAATTGCGGGAATCATAGGTCGCACCCGTCGTCTGCCGCCACCATTCCCGAATATCAGACACCGGCAAACCTGAAGAAGAGTCCTTAACGGTGAAGAAAAAGGATTCAATCGCCGGTGCTGACTTCCATGCCAACCAGACGCACAAGACCACAAAGGGAAGCAACCAGAGGAATTCTACGCCTGGGGCGACTTGTCGGCGCCAAGGCTGCGGCAACGCGGACCAGATAAATCCTGCCGCGATGGCAGCGGGAGCCAAAACCGCCACCGAGCAAAGCAAAGGCACAATCCGCGAATCAACCAAAGGCGCGAGCCAGAGCCCAGCTAAAAACCCAAGGACTACCGAGGGCAATGAAGCCATGATTTCCATCACGGGCTTAACCACCTGCCGGAATTCGGGACGCAAGAATTGCGAAACGTAAATTGCGGCCGTCAGTGCAATTGGCAGCGCGAAAAGCAGCGCATAAAAAGTCCCCTTTACGGTGCCATAAAAAAGCGGCACCAACGAATATTTGGCCTCAAACTCATCCGACCCCGCGCTGGATTGCCAGGTATAGGCGGGAGCGGAAGCCCCTTCGTACCAGATCTTACCGAAAAATGCGCTCCAAGAGGATTCCGGATGGTGATCGGTCAATTCCCAGCGGTGCAAAACCCCATGATCATCCAACGCCGTGAACCGATCATAATTTGCGGCGAAGGCGAGCTGTCGAATCGCGAAGCGTGGAGCCTGGCCCTCCCATCGCAACGAACCTGTCGTCATATTACGAATCTGCAAACGGTCGTACGTCGCAGCCAAGTAACATTTATTACCTTCGGCCGCGTAGACCCCCAGACCGGCTCCGGTGAGTTTCTCACCCTCGTGAATCTGCCCCCAACGGCGTTGGCTTAAGCCGTCGGGCTGGAGCTGCGGGTAAATCGACCAAACCTGCTGCTCGCCTGCTCCGCTGACAAAGACAATCGAAACGTTTCCGAAAATCATGCCAGCGGCGGCGACATGATGATCGGTTGCACCCTGAAAAGGGGTGAAGGATTGCGAAAACAGGAAGCTATCGCCAGCTTCGGCATAGACGCGGACTTCCCCGCTCTTCCGAATCAAAACCACAGCATCAGCCGTTGAAGGCAGCAGGACCCTTTCGAAATCCGCCACATCGGCACCAACCCCAAATGGTTCACTCGTGGTAATTTTTGCTTTTCCCCCGAGGCCTTTACGTTCGGTCTGACGAACCGCCGTTAGCTTGGCTTTGCCGGCGTCAGATTGCTGGACGACGATGAGCCGAGCGCTCAACCCTTTGGCATTCCAAAGGTCAAGACAGGGCAAACCCGCCTGACCGACTTGGGTCGTCCCGGAAGCCGTCACGATTGGCTCTAAAGTGCGCTTGCCGGCGGCGTCAAAATTAGAGCGGTAGGACACCTTAAGCTCTTCGACTGAACCGTCGGAAAGACCTAACAAAACCATGCCAATTCGCGGATATGAACGAATCGCCGTGACTTGGCGCCCCGACAGCTTTGGCGTCCAAGCAAGAACCTTGGCTCCGTCTTGCGCACGCTGAAAAACAATCGAACCATCCGCCAGACAAGCGAAGGGCATTTCACCGTACTCGTCTTCGCCAAATGCAACGGAATTGGTGGGGAACTGAATCGATGACGCTTCCTTGACCTTGGCCCCAGAAAAAAGCGGAAAGATCTGAAAAATAAGGAAGCCCAACATCCCGAACACCGCGAGGACGACGCCCACTCCGCCGAAACGGATCAGACGACCCATCCATCGATCGGCGGCTAAAGTCATCGAACTGACGGCAAAACGTGACTCCGGAGCGGATTCAGGCTTTTTGTCGGAAGTTTCCATCGGGTGACGTTCAGGTGTCGTTATCTTAAGAAAAGGGAAGGCGGGGAGACCCCGCCTTGAAGGACCCGAGACCGCTTTCGTCGTACTTTATGAACCGGCCCTCAAGGGCGTGGTGACGACGAAGCGGCTTCGAGACCAAACTTATTCGGCGCTGTAGTACTTGAGGGCCGAGCGTCCTTCGCTGACGACATCAACCGGGAGCGGGAAATACCCGTCCTTGATGGTGATCTCTTGACCCTGCTTGGAGAGCACGAAGGTGATGAATTCGCTGGTCAACTTATCCATGTCCTTGGAAGGAGCCTTGTTCACATAAACGTAGAGGTAACGAGCAAGCGGGTAAGTTCCGTTGAGGCAATTGGCGTAACTTGGCTCAACAAAAGCAGCTCCATCTTTGTCAGACAGAGGCAGCGGTTTGACGCCAGAGGTACGGTAACCGATACCGGAATAACCAATGGCACCGAGATCGGCGGCGACACCTTGCACGACGGACGAAGAACCTGGCTGCTCCTTGATGCTGCCCTTGTAGTCACCGTTCTTCAAAGCGTTATCCTTAAAGAAACCGTAAGTACCCGAAGCCGAATTACGACCGAAGGCCGAGATGGTCTTACCAGCGAAGGCACCGGTTAGCTTAGCCTCGCCCCAGGTATTGATGTCTTGTCCGCCGCGCTTGCGGGTGGAAGAGAAGATAGCATCGACCTGGGTCAGCGAGAGACCCGAGATAGGATTGTCCTTATGCACGAAAACGGCGAGGGCGTCGATGGCGACGGCGATCTTAGAGGGCTTGTAGCCGAACTTGCCGGCGAAACCAGCAACCTCGCTGGATTTCATCTCGCGGCTCATCGGCCCGACCTGAGCCGAACCCGTGGTCAGGGCAGGAGGAGCGGTACCCGACCCTTTTCCTTCAACCTGGATATTAACGTTAGGATATTTCGCCTTAAAGCCTTCAGCCCAGAAGGTCATAAGGTTATTAAGAGTATCGGATCCGACGGAGTTCAGGTTGCCGGAAACACCAGAAGCGACGACGTAGTCGGGCAACTTAGCGTCAACGGTCACGACTCCCGAAGGAGCAGCGGTGGCCTGTTGAGCGGAAGCGATGCTGGCCGTGAAAGCGAGCAGCGCGAGGGACTTGAGGGAGGTGTTCATGAGTGTGATGCACCAACATCATCCCACACAATTGTTACAGTTTCGTGTCAGAGTCGTGTTTGTTAGGCAATTTAGCCCCGGCACGCCCTTCCCCCAAACCCCTAAAAAGCTCAATTATTTTAGATATTCGGTCAAAAGAGCGGCCGAACGGGCCTCCGCTTGGTCCAAGGGCATACCCCCTGCAATCCCTGGGCGCTTATGACCTACCTGGGTAAGCCAGGCATTTCGAAGCACCATCATGCTTTGCTGCAAAATCTTAAATTTAGCCCCTTCGGCAAACGGCGTCACGGGTTTCCATTTCATATACTTGGCGAGCTCAGGCCAAACCGCCTGAGCGATAAAAAGATGCCCTTCATCTCCCGGATGTAAATTGTCTTTGGCGTAGATGAATTTCGGGTCGGCTTGCTTCGCCGCCGCGACGGCATCGCGCAATTTGGGACGGATATCAATCACCTGCCAACCGGCCGCTTTCTGTTCGACGAGCCAAGCGGCATAAGCGTCCATGACGCCATTATAATTGATCGCATCTTTCGGACGGTTGTCTGGCGAATAAAGGGGTGGTGTCATCACGACGATCTTGGCGCCAGCCTTGATGCACGCTAAACGCAGACGGATAATCCCGTCCCGATAAGCTGCGAAGCGTTGCGGATCAAGCGGCTGATAAATGCCATCGTTGATGCCATAACATGCCACCACCAGCGTGGGCTTGAATTGCGTCAATGCCCGTTGCAAACGCTCGTGCAGATCAGGCCGAGGAAAACTGCCGCCCGCATGGCCGGCCTCCGAAAGACCGGAAGTGGTTTCGCTCGAAAGGGCCATGTTGACGATGGTAGCGCGCGCCAAACCCTTCTGGGCCCTAATGGCGGATTCGACGGACACCACCCAGTTGCCGCCATACGTGATGCTATCTCCCAAGAAAAGGACACGGGTTTCTTCTTTATCCGCAAAAACAGCGGCGGTACAGAACACGAAGAGGGCGGCCAAGGGACGGAACATCCCCGCAAACTGACAGGTTAACGTTTAAGGTAAAAGTGAAATGATAAGGGACTTATTAACGGAAAGCACCCTCCCCTACTTCGCACTTCTCCCTTGGGCGTTCCAAGGTATGGTTCACCCCTCTGAGCACGCCCATCCACATCAAAGGGGCCCGCACCCACAATCTAAAGAACGTGGAGGTCATCCTGCCTCGCAACCGCCTCACGGTCATCACCGGCGTGAGCGGCTCGGGAAAGTCTTCCCTGGCCTTCGATACCCTACATGCGGAAGGTTGCCGCCAATACCTCGAATCCCTTTCCGCCAAGGCTCGGGGGATGCTTGAGTCCGTAGCGCGTCCCGATGTCGATTTTATCCGCGGGCTCTCACCCGTCATCGCAATCGCGCAACGCACGGGCGGGAACACCAATCCGCGCTCGACGGTGGCGACGCTCACCGAAATCGCCGACCATGCCCGTCCGCTTTGGATCTTAGCGGGCGATCGCAAGTGCCTCAAGGATGGCCACCCCGTTCGCCGGCGCTCATTAGATGATAATCTTCAGGCGCTAGAAATTATTCCCAACGGCACGCGATTGATGATCATCGCACCCATCACGAAAGACCGTCCTTCGGTCTTACTGGAAACGACCGCCGACCTCAGCCGGCGAGGCTTCACGCGGCTACGCCTTAACGACAAAGTCGTCACGCTCGAAGAAGCGGAAGGCTTGCTCGTCGGACGCGACGCGCAGCAACTCGACGTGGTCGTGGATCGCATCGTGATGGCGAACGATCAACGCAGCCGCCTCGCCGACTCCCTCGAGCTAGCTTTTCGCGAAGGACGAAACCGCGCCCTCGTGCTCGCCGAAAGCGGCGGCGCCTGGATCGAACACGTCCTTTCCCTTCACCTTGCCTGCGAACACTGCGGTGAGACTTACGAAGACATCAGCCCGCGTGCCTTGTCGCACAATCACCCGAGCGGCGCCTGCCCAGACTGCGGTGGATTAGGCCGGCAATTACGCTTTCAAGAAAGCCTCTCCATTCGCGATGAAAGCCTTTCGCTCAATGATGGAGCGGTCAAACCCTGGAAATGTGCGACACGTAAAACCCTTATCCGACGTAATGCGACCTTACGCGCCTTGGCCGAACAGACGCCCTTCGATCTGAAGACTCCTTGGCGAGATTTAGCTCCGGGCATTCGCCAACTTATTCTGCACGGCGATCCGAAAAGAATCTTCCAACTGCCGCCAGCCAAAGGGCGTAAATTAGTCGAGACCGTCTGGGCGGGGATGTTCGCAGAGCTTGAACATGCTTACCGGACGACGACCGGTGAATCGCTCCGCCAACGCCTGCTCCAGTTCCAGTCCGGCTCGACCTGTGCGGGTTGCCACGGCCAACGCCTGTCTCCTTCGGCTCTCTCCCTCCGTCTGGCCGGAAAAAATATGGCCGAATTCCTGGCCTTAACGATTCCCGAAGCCCTCGCCTTCACGCGCGAACTTACGACACATCCACGCGTGATGCCAGCCGAAGAGGCGAGACGGGGCCTCGAGCAACGCCTGACTTTTTTGAATGATGCCGGCTTAAATTATCTCACCCTTGATCGCGAATGTAGTTCCTTGTCCGGCGGCGAAGCGCAACGCGTCCGCCTGGCCACGCAACTTGGACTCGGACTGGTTGGCGTCACCTATGTGCTCGATGAACCGAGCATCGGCCTTCACCCTAGCGACCATCAACGTCTGATTAAATCAATCCACGACCTACGCGACCTCGGCAATACCATCGTCGTGGTCGAACATGACCGCGACATGATCATGGCGGCGGACCATCTTGTGGAGATGGGACCAGGGGCCGGGGCTGATGGCGGAAAAATCATCTTCGAAGGCACGCCGAAAGAATGCCTCAGCCATACGACCTCCCGCACGGGTTCTTATCTTTCCGGACGGGCCGACTTACGCCAAATTATCAAACGCAAATCCGTCGGCCGGGAGCATATCACGATCAAAGGCGCGACGGAAAATAATCTAAAGAACATCACCGCCCGGTTTCCTGTCGGCAATCTTACCGTCGTCTGCGGCGTTTCGGGCTCAGGCAAAAGCACGCTCGCCATCGATATCCTCTCGGCTACTGCTGCGCGCAAGATCAACGGCGCCAAGATTGTCCCTGGTAAGAACGCCGGCATCGAGGGACTCGAAAAAATGGTCGCATTTACGTCGGTCGACCAAGAACCCATCGGCCGGACACCACGCTCGAACCCCGCCACGTTCACGGGAATCATGGACTTGATGCGCGAGCTTTGGTCCACCCTGCCCTTGGCTAAGGTCCGAGGTTACGGACCGGGACGATTCAGCTTCAATGTCCGCGGCGGCCGATGCGAAACCTGTGCCGGCGAAGGCTCCGTCGCGCTGGACATGCAATTTCTCGGTGAGACTTTCGTGGACTGTCCCAGCTGCGCCGGCCGGCGCTTCAATCGCGAGACCCTTGAAGTTCGCTTCAAAGGATTAAGCATCTCGGATGCGTTACAACTCACCGTCAAGGAAGCCGGGGAAATATTCCGCGCCCAACCAAGGCTCGCAGAAAAACTGCGCACCTTGGAAGAGGTCGGCCTGGGATATATCAAACTCGGCCAGGCAGCTAATACGCTCTCGGGAGGCGAGGCCCAAAGACTGAAACTCGCCTCGGAATTATCGCGGCGCGATCATGCAGGCAGGCTCTACGTCCTTGACGAACCCACCACCGGATTGGCTTGGGATGACATTGCCAAATTATTGGCGTTACTCGGTCGCCTCCGCGACGCCGGGGCGACCCTTATCGTCATCGAACATCATGCGGACGTCATTTTGGCGGCAGACTGGGTGATGGAACTAGGCCCAGTCGGCGGCGAAAAAGGCGGGAGTCTTACCTTTGAAGGAGCTCCCGAAGATCTCTTACGGCAAAAGGAATCGCCTACCGGACGTGCGCTAAGGCACGCGTAAATGGCTTCAGAGATGCGGAGCGATGAGCGCTGCGCAGTGATCTAGATCCGAAATTTCTTCGGTCAAAAAATCATAAGGCTGCATCTTACCGATACCGAGTACACCGATGACCTTGCCATCGGCTCCTAAGACCGGAACCGCCAGAGCGCCTTGGACATTCGTCTTGCGCGCGTCGGGCTTGGCGACACCGCCGAGATCTTCCTGCAAATTGCAGAGCTGAACGGCTTCCTTACGAGAGGCGGCGCAACCGGCGATACCCTTGCCGAAGGGGATATTATCAATTTTAGGCAAAAGCATCGCTTGGACCTGAGGTGGAATACCCTGGTGCGCGATGAGCATGAGCAAACCCGTGGACGGATCCGTCCGATGCAGCGTACCCGTTACGCAGTCGAACGATTTCAAGATATGCGCAAGGGCCGCATGCCATTCAATTGAACCGACGAGATGAGCGGCTAAGCCGGCAGTACGATTTGACATAATAATTAGACAGCCCGGCGATCCATGCGTTCCTTGAGCCAAGTGACCCCGGCGGCCTCATCGGCAAAAGCGCCATCCAGTTGGGCCTCAAAAGCCTCTTCAAGAACTTCGGAGAACCAACCCGCCGGCTTATGGCCCAAAGCAATAAGGTGACGACCCAAGACGATACGCTTGGGGGCTGAATCCTCGAGATGAAGGGCCGCCGCACGTTCGGTAAGCCAAATTCCCTGTGGTGAAGGCTCGGCAGTAGATTTCGAGCCCCTTCCCTTTCGGTCGGCCTCATCGACGCGCACCAATCGATCGATGCGCACGACCTTATTAGCCAATCGGCGAACCGCAGCATCGCCCGCCTTCGCCCGGAACAACTCCCAAGGCTGGGCATGCCAGCGAACCAGCGGCAGAATCGATTCGATCAGTTTCACTTCACGGGTGATCTGACCGAGGAATTTCGGGGCGAGATTAAAACTCTCTTCTTCATGACCGTAAGCATGCCAGCGATTGTCATGAGGCTCTTTCTTCGTGGTCGTGGCTTTACCGATATCATGCAGGAGTAAGGCGAGCCCGACGATCAGATCTTCGTCCCGGTCGCCTTTACGCTCTTTGGCGAAAGCATCAAGACAGAGAGCCGTGTGCGTCCACACACAGCCTTCGGGATGCCATTCGGGATCCTGAGGCACATCGATCATCGCATGCAGCTCTGGATAAAACTTCGACCAGCCGCAGTCTCGTAAGAAATTCAAACCCGCCGAGGGTTTCACGCCGCGCAAGATTAGTTTAGACCACTCCTCCATCAGCCGCTCGGGGGGCAAGTCAGACTGCGATAACGTGCGGCAAAGTGCGATAGTTTCGGGGGCGACCGTGAATTCAAAGCGGGCGGCGAACTGCATCGCACGAAGAACGCGCAAGGGATCTTCGGAAAACTTGGGTGAGACATGCCGAAGCACCCGATCGTCCAGATCCTTCTGTCCCTGCCAAGGGTCGACGATCTCACCCGAAATCGGATCCCACAAGATCGCATTCAGCGTGAAGTCGCGGCGTTCGGCGGCGTCTTTCGGCGTCATCGTCGGGTCGGCCTGGACATCGAAATCCGCATGTTTTACGCCCGTACGATTCTCGCGGCGAGGCACCGAGACATCGACCGGGAAGTCCTTGAGCTTAGTCACTCCGAAAGCCGCACCTACGGTAATAATTCCAAATTCCTTACGGAGGGCCGCTTCGATCTGACGTGAGCCCAGACCGTATACTTCGATATCGATATCAACCACGGGCGCCCGCAAAAGCGCATCACGCACGCAGCCACCGACCATGTACGGCTTACCCCCGGCGGCCAAAAGCAATTCCACGACCCTCCGGACAGGCGCTAAATCACCTACCAACGGAATCAGATTAGGCATCAACAGCGGCACGGTTCAGCGATAGCCCAACTCGCGGGGGCTGGCGAGAGGGTTTTGACGAAGGCCTAAAGGTTGGTCGTGTAACCTTCTTTTAGCAGCCAAGCCTTGGCCGTCTCGCGTCGATCCCCTTGCAGGACGATTTCGCGATTTTCCAAAGTGCCACCCGTACCCATGGCTTTTTTCAATTGTTTGAGGAGCGCTTCGCGCATGCGCATGTCTTGCGACTCCAACCAGAGTCCCTTAAAAATCGTGACCTCTTTGCCACCCCGACCGGCACGTTCGTACTGCAGAATGATTTTGCCCAGCTTAGGTTTGACCTTGGCTACAGGAACAAGCGGCTTAATCGGCGGACCAGGAGGTAGGTCGGCACCATCGAGCTTATCGAAAGGGTTACCGCTCATGCGCCGCGACCACAGGTCCCTTCGCCTGGCTTGCCACCCTGCAGATAAACTAGGGCTTTTTCGTAAGACCGACGGCGTAAATAGTGATCCAAGTCGCCTGGAAGGCCTGAATTTACCGCTGCCACCTCGCCGTCCAGCACGCGGATACAGTCCAAAACACCCTCTTTAGGCAGGCCGGGGCGGGTTAACCCCTCAAGGGCCGTAATGATACGCTGGATGCGGGCTGGGTCCATTAGGCTGTAGATTGCAGAAGTAATGCAGGCGGGGCAAGCCCGAGGGGCGGTTTTCATTGTGGACAAAAGGCCGGGGACTTCCCTATACCCAACCCTCCATTGGATGGATAGCTCAGTTGGTTAGAGCGCCTGCTTTACACGCAGGATGTCGTGGGTTCGAGTCCCTCTCCGTCCACCCTTTTTTAGCCCCAACACCATGACGCCCATCAAGAAGAAGCACACCCTCTCGGCCCTCGTCGAAAACAAATTTGGCGTCTTGGCTCGTGTCGCTGGCATGCTCTCCGGCCGTGGCTTCAATATCGAGACCCTGAACGTCGGCCCCACCCACGACCCGGCCTACTCCCGGATCACCGCGACCGTGAGTGCCGACGACGCCGCCTTGGACCGTTGCGTCAAAGCCTTGGACAAGCTCATCAACGTCATCACCGTGGTGGATTTTTCCCGTGAAGAGGTCGACCACGTCGCCCGCGAACTCATCCTTTGCAAAGTGAAGTGCGACAAGAAGACCCGAACCGAGATCCTCGAAATCGCCGGACTTTTCCGTGCCAAGGTCGTCGATGTCGCCCACGATTCGCTCCTGATCGAATTCACTGGCAACGTGACCAAGATCACCGCCTTCCTTGATCTGATCGAGCCTTTCGGCATCATCGAAACCGCCCGGACCGGCGCCGTCGCCTTGACGCGCGGTAAGAAGAAAATCAGCTAATCACCCATCTTTTCCATCACATACCATGCCTGCTAAAGTCTACACCGACAAGGACGCCGATCTCGGCGTTCTTAAGAACAAGACCCTTGCCGTTCTCGGCTTCGGTTCCCAGGGACACTCCCACGCGATGAATCTCCGCGACAGCGGACTTAACGTCATCGTGGGCCTGTACAAGGGTTCGAAGTCCGCAGCCGCGGCCAAGAAAAAAGGTTTCAAGGTCTACGAGACCGCTGAAGCCGTTCGTCGTGCGGACGTCATGCTCGTCGGCATCCCCGACATGAAACAAGCCGACGTCTGGGAAAAGGATATCGCCCCTAACCTCGGCAAAGGTGGCAAGACCGTTCTCTTCATCCACGGTCTCTCGATCCACTACAAGTTGATCAAGCCTCTTAAGAACGTCGACATCGCCATGGTCGCTCCGAAAGGCCCCGGCCACGTTGTTCGCGCCCAGTACGTCGAAGGCAAGGGCGTCCCTGCCCTCATTGCCATCCAGCAAGACATCTCCGGCAAGGCAACCAAGACCGCACTAGCTTGGGCCAAGGGCATCGGTTCGACCCGTGCCGGCGTCATCAAGACCTCCTTCAAGGAAGAAGCTGAGACCGACCTCTTCGGCGAACAGGCCGTCCTCTGCGGCGGCGCCTCCGAACTCGTCAAAGTCGGCTACGAAACTCTTGTCGAAGCAGGCTACCAGCCTGAGATGGCTTACTTCGAGTGCTTGCACGAATTGAAGCTCATCGTCGACCTCATGGTCGAAGCTGGTATCTCCGGCATGCGTTTCTCGATTTCAGAGACCGCTAAATACGGAGACATCACCCGCGGTCCTCGCGTGATCAACAGCTCATCCCGCAAGGCGATGCGCGAGATCCTCAAGGAAATCCAATCTGGAAAGTTCACCGCCCAGTGGGTCAAGGAATACAAGAGCGGCCTGAAGAATTACAATAAGTTGCTCAAGCAGGGCGAGAACCACCCGATCGAAAAGACCGGCCAGCGTCTCCGCTCCCTCATGCCTTGGGTCCAGAAGCGGAACATCAAGGGTGCACAGGCCGAGTACACGACCAAATAAGCCGATTCCATCGACTTACGTAAAAAGGCCGACGCAAGTCGGCCTTTTTTGTATTTGTGCATTACACCATTCGCCTCCCATCTCAGCTTCGAATGGCAAAAACTTTATTATTAATCGGTCATCCCGGACATGAAATCCGCTGTCATGGGTGGATGAGCCGAGCCAAACCCCAAGTCCAAGTCCTGACTACGGGCGGGGGAGCTTCAAAGACCGGCCGGCTCGCGAGCACGAAGAAAATCGTCGAACAAGCCGGGGCAAAATACGGCGAGGAGCTGCTGACTTTTTCCGATCACGAAGTGTATGGTTTCATGTTGAATCAGACAGTCCAACCCCTGATTGAATGGACCGAAGGCGTCACTCAGATCATCCTCAAGGAACGCCCCACAATCTTACTGACCGACATGGTCGAAGGCTATAACTCCAGCCACGACCTGGTGGCTTACCTCACGTCGATCGCAGTCGAACGCGCGGCGACACTCGGATGGCATATCCCTCAGGTCTTCTGCCAACCCCTGACCGGAGCGTCCGACATGGCGTGGGGAGGCAAGCTTGCGCCCGTCATTACCTTGGAATTAACCCTTGAAGAGTTTGATCAAAAACTGTCCGCAGCGCGCGGTTACCCGGAACTCGCCGAAGAAGTAGAAAACGCCTTGAAGGAAAATTCGGCGGTAAGTTTCAAAAAGGAGTGCCTTTATACGACCGTCAAAGGCGCAAGCATCCTGACATCGTTACCGGAGCCCAAACCTTTCTACGAAACTTTCGGAGAACTTCAGGTCAGTC
>CAILOT010000115.1:0-1723 GCA_903835965.1 uncultured Opitutia bacterium | reverse complement strand
CTACCAGGAGCTGACCGAAACGTCGGACAGATGCCCGTCGCGCAACGGGCCACGGCCGTTTCGGTCTTGGATGAAGTCGATCTGGCAGATCGAGCGGACGCCGCCTCGACCACGGACACCGAAGTGGTCCGCTTTGGCATCCGTAATACCTTGGCAACCCGCGACACCCAGGCCGGAACCCGCGACCTTTTACGGGCCGACTTTTACACCGATTGGCATAAAAGCGCCAACGAGGCCGAGACCGGTCGCAGCGACTTCCTCACGCACATCAGCCTGACGCCTGCCCCCTGGGTGACCATTGACTCGTTCATGCGCCTGCCCAACGGGCGTAGCACCCCGTTAGAATCGACCCAAAGCATCGCCTTTAATTCCGGAGATTTCTGGCGGACATCCGTGAGCTGGATCGAGCTCAGCGAGGTAACCCCAACGCGCCAGCTAGTGCTCAACGCACAGATCACCCTTAACTCGGTTTATTCGGGATTCGTCACGTCCAATTACGATTCGATTACCAAACGCTCGATTTACCAAAGTATCGGCCTGATTCAGAAAGTCGGAAATTCATGGGAGCTTGAATATGGCTTCCAAAAGAGGGTTTCCGACCGAGGTGACAGCTCATTGGGCTTCCTCCTGCGGGCACGATTGTTCAAATTCTAAGCCCATGGAAAATACTGGCGAAGCCCCTGTCATTCCTGAGGACGGTATCTTACCGCCAGCTGACCTCCCCATCCGCCTCGATGTCTTCGAAGGCCCACTCGATCTATTGCTGTTCTTGATTCGAAAGAACGAAATCGATATCTACGATATACCTATCGAGAAAGTCACGAAGCAGTATCTTGAAATCTTACGGACGCAGGAAAAGGACAACTTGGAGCTAGCGGGCGATTTCTTCGTCATGGCCGCCACCTTGATGTATATCAAAAGCCGGATGCTTTTGCCAGTTGAAAGCCGACCAGAAGAAGAGATTTCACCCAGCGACGAAGGTCAGGATCCGCGCTGGGCACTGGTCCAACAACTGATCCAGTACAAACGCGTCAAAGAAACAGCAGCCATCATCCGCGGCCTAGTGGATGAACGCCAAGGCCTACTGGCTCGTTACGTTACGCAACCACAAGGCGAAGACGCTGTCGTTCGCCCTGTGGCACCAGCGGACCGTATTGAGCTTTGGAACACCTTCAACTTGGTACTTCGACGGCTCGCCGAAAGGATTCAGCCGGGAAATATCGCCCTCGAAATCGTCACCGTTTCCGACCGGATGGAAAGCATCCTTAAGCGTCTCGAGACCGAGACCACGTTCGTCTTTACCAGCTTACTGCCCGAACGCCCGACCGTGGGCTACCTGGTTGCCACCTTTTTAGCCTGCCTTGAACTGGCGCGACTGGGATCACTGAGGCTGGAACAAGACGCATCTTTCGCAGAAATTAATTGCAGCAAGGCCCAACCGGCAGCCGCACCGCATGCGGGCGAAGCCCTCGAGGGTGGCTCAGAGTTTGATAGCTCGACCGCTCCCGCCGAATAGTTCCGGACTTGAAATTTAGTCCAAGCCGCTAACCTATCATCAATGGCTAAGATTAAGCGAAACGCTAACCGCCTCTTAGGCATAGGCCTAGACAGTAAAGATACTCACAAAAGAATCACGCAAGGTGAGGGATTTAATCTCGTCGGAGGATCGGCTGAGACCCACGAGAAGATGATCGAGACGGTGATTAAGACGGTCGAAGACCTT
>CAILOT010000114.1:0-22908 GCA_903835965.1 uncultured Opitutia bacterium | reverse complement strand
CCGCGATGCGGTCGTGTCCGCCAAACCAATTTCATCCGGTATTTGGACGCACGTCGCGTTCTCTCGCGATGCCGCCGGTATCCTGCGCATTTATCAGGATGGAGAACTCGCGGGTACCTCGAAGAGCTCCGTGCCGCATGATCTGCTCGGCCTCACTATCGGTTGGTCGACGCCCAAGGGCGGAACGCTGGGCGCCTTCGCCGAATACCGCGTTTGGAACGTCGAGCGTAAGCCGGCTGAAGTCCGCGCGAACATGACGCGTACCTTCGCCGGCGAACCTCTTCCGAAGTCGCTCGTCTTCGCTTCAGCGAAGGGTGATGCCGCGTGGGGTAAGCTCGGTACCGGGGCGAAGGTCGTACGCTCGACAGATTCGCCGCCGTTACTGAACGCTGCGCAGTTTGCGGCGTTGGAGGCCAAGACTGCTCATTACTTCGCGCTGGCGCAGAAAAACGGAGATGTCGGCAAGGGCAAGGCCGTCGTCGCGCTTTGTCAGGCCTGCCACATGATCAACGGGCAGGGCGGGCTCATCGGCCCGAATCTTTCCGGCGCTGGTGCGATGGGGATGGAAGGCGTGATCCGCAATATCGTCGACCCCAACGCCGCTATCGAAGCCGCGTACCGCATCTTCCAGGTCAAACTCAAGGCCGGTGAAGTCGTCGAAGCGTTCTACGTTTCCGAGGATGCGACGGCCTACGTGCTCCGTCAGCCCGGCGGCGCCGATCGTCGTATTCCGAAGGCCGAAGTGTCGGCCACCAAGTATTTGCACCGCTCGATTATGCCGGAAGGCCTGCTGGACGGCTTCACGGACGAGCAGGTGACGGACCTCTTCGCCTACCTGAAGACGCTGAAGTAGTCTTTTAGGGCTAGGGTCAGGGCTAGGGTTAGTAGGTGCCAGGGTGAGAGCGGAGGCAGGGATGAGCGGCAGGGTTTTATCCCCGTCGTCTCTTCTAGCCCTGCCCCCGCCTCTGGCCCTACCCCTGTCAGGCCTTCTTCGCTTGCCGAGGGGGCGTAGGGGCTTACGGCTTAAGTCATGTCTGTCTGGTTCAATCCTGCCCGCGAAATCGAAGCCCTGCTGCGCAAGGCCGCCGCTTCCGTCCCTGGTTTCGAAGCCGATTTCGATCCGGAGCTGAAGCCCTCGGATCCCCGCCACGCAGACTTTCAAGCCAATGGCGTCTTGGCGGCGGCAAAAAAAGCCAAAGCGAATCCGCGGGCTCTAGCGAGTGCTTTGCTCGAATCGCTCCGTGCTCAAGGGGGACTCGACGAAAAACTGATCCAGGTCGAAATCGCTGGCCCTGGGTTCATTAATTTCAAACTCACGCCCGTCGCCCTCGGTGCCTGGCTGCGGGAGTATCGCGATGAAACGAAATGGCGCGCCGGCGCGGCCCGTTTGATGGGCGGCCGTAAGGTCGTCATCGATTATCCTTCGCCGAACACCGCGAAGCAGATGCACGTCGGTCATCTGCGGCCGATCGTCATCGGCGAAGCGGTCGCACGTCTGGTCGAATTCTGCGGCGCCGAGTTGGTGCGTGACAATCATATCGGCGATTGGGGCACTAATTTCGGCATCCTGATTTTGGCGATTCGCCGCGCGGGTTTCAGCTTGGATCCGAAGAGTCCCACGGCCTTGGAGGATTTGGAGCGGCTTTATAAGGAGGGTAGTGTGGCGACCAAAGCTGACCCGTTGCTGCTCGATGCGGCCCGGGCGGAACTGGCGAAGCTGCAGGCGGGCGACGCCGCGAATCTCGCCCTCTGGAAGGAAATCGTCACAGTTTCCAATGCGGCCTGTCAGCGCATTTACGACCAATTCGGTTTAAAATCAGACGTCATCCTCGGGGAATCTTTTTATCGTGATAAGGTCGATCAGGTCTATGCCGAGTTGCAGCAATACGGTCTCGCCGAGGAAAGCGAAGGCGCCTTGGTCGCCTGGCACGACGAGGAGCCGCGGTTCTCGCGACACGCCGAGACCAAGATGCCGTTCATCATTCGCAAGCGAGACGGTTCTTCGAACTACGCTTCCACGGACTTGGCGACGTTACTTTATCGACTCGAGCATTTCAAGGCCGACGAGATCATCTATGTGACCGACGGCCGTCAGCAGGATCATTTTCATCAGCTGTTCGTGACCGGAGCTAAATGGTTCAAGGCTTCAAAGCGTCGCCTGCCTCGCCTGCGACACGTCTGGTTCGGCACTATCCTCGGCGAAGATGGTAAGGCCATTAAGACCAAGTCGGGCGATCCGGTGCGACTTCAGGCACTGATCGATGAGGCCACCGAACGGGCCTATCAGGAAGTGAAGAAAAAGAACCCAGATCTTCCGGAGGCCGAGCATCGTTCGATCGCGAAGGCCATCGGGGTGGCCGCTCTACGTTATGCGGATCTTTCCTCGAGCCGCACGATGGATTACACCTTCTCGTGGGAAAAACTTCTGGCCTTCGAGGGTAACACGGCGCCTTACCTGATGTACGCCGTGGTCCGGGTGCGTTCGATTTTCCGGAAGAGCGGACTAGCCGTCGGACAAGGCGAAGAGGGCGCGACCGACCCGGAAACGCCAACGGAAATCGCCCTTGCGCGCAAGCTGCTGGGCTTCACCGCGGCTTTGGATTCAGCCTTAGAGGACCTGCGCCCGCATCATCTTTGTACTTACCTCCATGAGTTAGCGGCGGCGTACGGCGCGTTTTATGCGGCCGATAGTGTCATCGTGAATGAACCGGCGGTGAAGGCCCGTCGTCTGATGCTTTGCTCCCGTACCACCGCTATTTTGGAAGTCGGGTTACGGCTGCTGGGCATCGAGCCCGTGGAGCGCATGTAAGCGCCGCAAAGCGGCGAGGGGGCAGGGTGGCACGTGGGCAAGTGGGCACGGGTGTTAATTCCTTGCCCCGTGTCACCTTGCCAACGTGCCCCCTGACTGCGTTTTCCGGGTAGACCTCTGGGGGGCGAGGTATAGAAAAATATAACCCCCATGGATGCCCCTCCTCCTAAGCCCGAACGTCTTTTGTCTCTCGATGCCCTCCGCGGCTTTGACCTTTTCTGGATCATCGGCGGGCATGGAATCATTCTGGCATTAATGCAGTTCAAATCTCTGGGCTGGCTTTCGGTGGTGAACGAGCAGTTGGAGCATGTGGCATGGCATGGCTTTCATTTCGAAGACCTGATTTTTCCGTTATTCCTTTTCTTGGCCGGCGTTTCTACGCCGTTTTCATTGACGCGTCGCCTGACGGAAGGCGCGCGGGGCGAAGTCTGCCGGAAGATCATCCAGCGCGGCGCGATCCTCGTGCTGTTGGGCATCATCTATAACAATGGTCTGCAGTGGAAGGGTTATGAGAATATGCGCTTCGGCAGCGTGCTGGCCCGCATTGGTCTGGCGGGCATGTTCGCACAGTTAATCTTTGCTTTTAATTTCACGACCCCACGGCGGCTCTGGGTTTGGCTGGCCGGGGTGCTATTGGCCTATTGGGCTTTGCTCAGCTTCGCGCATGCGCCCGGCTTCAAGGGTGGCGACTTCACGCTTGAAGGAAACTTCACGAGTTACTTTGACCGATTATTCCTGCCAGGAAAGTTACATCGCACGACCCACGATCCAGAGGGTTTGCTCGGAATTATCCCCGCAATCGGTAATGCGCTCCTCGGCATTCTCGCCGGCCTTTGGCTACGACGTCCAGAAGGCGAAGTCTCTGGCTCCCGTAAGGCCGTGGGGCTTGCCGCCGCCGGTTTGGTCTTATTGCTCCTCGGGGGGCTTTGGGATTTCGCGTTCCCGATTAATAAGAACCTTTGGACGAGTTCCTTTGTGCTTTGGACGGGAGGCTGGTCGGCTTTGTTGCTGGGCCTCTTCTATTGGACTATCGACGTGTTGGGCTGCCGCCGCTTCGGTGATTTCTTTGCGGTCGTCGGGATGAATTCAGTGCTGATCTATATGGCGAGCAAGTTCATCAAATTTGAATATACCGCGCAGGCCGTTTTTGGTGGATTAGCCAAGGCGCTCCCGGAGCGTTGGTCGGTGCTGGTGCTTGCGCTCGGGTTTTTCGCCGTCGAATGGACCTTCCTCTGGTTCCTTCGTCGCCAGAAGATCTTCCTGCGGGTCTAAGCGCCGCGCCCTTGACCCTTTGGTCCTTTGCGTAAGTCTAGAGTGATGGAATCCAATCCGAACCCAAAGGTCACGCGGGCCGATATCATGATGCGCGGGGCCCTCTGCTGTTGTCCGAATTGCGGCCAACGCGGTTTGCTGGCTTCGTGGTTCCGCTTGAACAAGGCCTGCGTGTCCTGCGGGATGGATTTGGCGAAGTCAGCGGGATTCTATTCCGGGACCACCTCGATCGGCTACGTGGCCGCAATCATCTGCGTCATCATCCCGGTCTGTCTTCTCGTGGTTTTCAAAGTCCTGTCCGTCGGCACCGGAATCATCCTGGGCATCTTCGGCTCCTTCGGCTTCATCGTGCTGATCTACCCCGTCATGCTGTGTTGGATGGTGATGGTTTACCATCTGGCTTTACCGGATGATTTGCCCGCCAATGCCCCCCATGACGGGCCGAGGGCAGGCTAGGCGGCCAAGGCTAGGCCTTGACTAATATCATCATATCTGGATAAGAAGATATATAAATGCTAAACCCTGGTCTCATCCAAGCACTCCGCCATCCCGCGCGTCCGACCGTCTCGGTGGAGTTTTTTCCGCCCAAGGATGAGGCGGGAGGGGCGAAGCTTTTGCAGGCCGCCCGGACGTTGCAGCCCTTGGGCATCGATTTTGCCTCGATCACTTATGGGGCAGGCGGCACGTCGCGTTCGACGACGTTAGCTTACGGGGCCGAATTGGTGAAGCTGGGGCTTCCGCTGATCGGCCATCTGACTTGCGTCGGGCACACGCGGGCGGAACTGGTCGCGATCATCAAACAGTATGCGGAGGCTGGATTTTCTGGCATCTTGGCTTTGCGCGGCGATCCGCCGAAGGGCCAAAAAGATTTCACGCCGCACCCGCAAGGCTTCGCGCACGCCCATGAACTTGTCCGCCTGATCCGTGAAATCCATCCAGGTCGATTTGCCGTCGGAGTCGCTGGCTTTCCCGAACGGCATCCCGATGCGGTGGACGATTTGTCAGACGTGCGTTTTTTGGCCGGCAAGGTCTCGGCCGGAGCGGATTTTGTCACCACGCAGCTCTTCTTGGATAACGAAGATTATTTCCGTTTTGTGGATCGGGCGCGGGCCGCCGGCGTCTCGGTGCCGATTCTGCCTGGCATCATGCCGGTGCTCTCGTTGAAGCAGGCCCGGACGTTCTGCGGCTTTTGCAAGGCGCGCATTCCGGCGGCACTGATCGCCGAATTGGAGAACTGCGGTCCTGATGAAGAGGCTCAGCGAAAGGTGGGCGTGTCGTGGGCGGTCCGTCAGGTGCGAGGCCTGCTTGCCCGTGGCGCCCCGGGTTATCATGTATATATCCTAAATAAGGCCGAATCGGCGGTAGAACTTTTTTCAGCGTTGCGCAGTTGAGCCAGAGCCGGCGACGCCATCAATAGGTTTGTAAAGGAGGGCGACAGGCGGTGAGATGGGTCATGCGCGAAACCCCTGCTCTTTTGGTAACCGGCTGGCAGCGTGGTTTCTGGAGCCTGATGGGTACGCAATTCCAGAACGCCTTCAGCGATAATGCTCTGAAACAGCTGATTATTTTGATGCTAATCGCCAGTGCCGTTGCGACGGATGAGGATAAATTGGTCTCAGTCGTGACCGCGGTTTTCTCTGCGCCTTTCATCATGTTCGCGATGCTGGGGGGCTGGCTAGCGGATCGCTTCAGCAAGCAGCGGGTCATGGTCAGCGTCAAATTGGCCGAAATGGGTATCATGCTTTTTGCGGCGTTGGCCTTATCACAGGAGGGATTGCCGCTGAAACTCTGTGCCATCTTCCTGATGGGTTGCCATAGTGCTATTTTCGCTCCGTCCAAGTACGGTATCCTGCCTGAGATCTTGCCGCACGAGAAACTCTCTTGGGGGAACGGCATCCTTGAGCTGCTGACATTTCTCGGGATTATTTTCGGCACCGTGGCGGCTGGCTATTTCTCGGATGTCTTCAAAGGTGAAGAGTGGGTCGCTGGTCCGATTCTGGTGGCAATCGCCTTCGGGGGTTGGCTGCTCAGCCGCCATATTACCCCGAGTCCGGCGGCGGATCCTCACTGTGCTTTAAGAATCAATCCGATCACCGACTTGGTGAGACAGCTTAAGGTGATGAAGTTGGATCGGGACCTTTGGCGGGCCTGTTGGGGTAACACGGGATTTTATTTTATCTCAGGATTGGTGATGATGAACGTAGTCGTCTTCGGCAAAAGCGTGCTGCATCTCAGCGGCGTCCAGAACAGTCTTATGAACGTGGCCCTTGCGCTTGGCATCGGCATCGGAAGTGTCGTGGCCGGCTATGCCTCGCGCGGTAAGATCGAATATCGATTGGTCCCGATCGGGGCGGTAGGCTTAGCGTTAAGCACGATTCCGATGGGCATGGAGGGAATTAGTGCCGACACGTTCCGCGTCTGTATGGCCACGTTGGGCTTCTCTGCGGGGCTTTTCATCGTCCCGATTGTCGCGGTCCTGCAACATCGCCCTTCACCTGAGAGCAAGGGCGCGGTGCAGGGCACGGTGAGTAGCCTGAGTTTCATCGGGATTTTGGCCGCCGCTGGCGTCCAGTGGATTGCCCGTGAGACCTTTGGTATCACTTCCGGGCAGGTTTTCTGGCTGTGCGGAGCCTTTGCGATTATTACCGGCGCGTATTCGGCGATTTCCCGCGGAAAATTCATCCAAGCCGAATAACGTCCGTCAGGCTTGAGGCTGGGCGTCGCATCTTAAACTTGGATTAAGGGGATTTCTGGTAGAATATGGCCCAAGTTCCGATGCGTATCCTGATTGTCGAAGATGAGGCCGACCTGCGTAATAGCCTCTTGCGCCTGATGCGTGAAGAGGGCTACGCCGCTGACGGCGCCGCCGACGGCATTGAGGGCTACCGTAAGGCCCAGGAATGTGATTACGACGCCATCATCTTGGACTTCATGCTGCCGGGTATGGACGGACGGGAATACCTCCGGCGCTTGCGCCATACCAAGCGCACTCCGGTGATGATGCTGACGGCCCTTAATTCCATCGAAGATCGGGTGGCCGGCCTGGATTCGGGGGCGGATGATTATCTGGCCAAACCCTTCGTGCAGCAGGAATTGCTTGCCCGTTTGCGGGCTTTGATTCGCCGTAATTACAAGACCGCTACCGGTGCCATCAATCTGGGAGACGTGGTGGTCGATACCGTAGCCCGGCGTGTCACCAAGGCGGGTCAGGATGAGGCGGTGACCGGCCGCGAATATTCCCTGTTGGAATTCTTGGCCCATCGTCGCGGTTCGGTGGTGACCCGTAGCGAATTATACGCTCATCTTTTTGACGAAAACGAAGACACTTTATCGAATTTGCTCGAAGTGCATGTCTGTAACCTGCGTCGGAAGCTCGGGGCCGACCTGATCAAGACCCGCCGGGGTGCTGGTTATATCATCGAGGCCGCTGATCGCGACGAGCCTAAGGTATGATCTTCCAGTCCATCCGCTGGCGAATCTTGGCGTGGAACTTCGCTCTACTGGCGGCCACGGCAAGCGTGCTCTTGGTCGCATTTTACCGTCACGAACGTCAGAATCGCCTGCAGGAGGCCGATCTGAAGGTGCGACAGTTCATGACTCAGACGATGGGGGCAGTGGGGGAGTTGGTGCCTGGCTTGGGCGGGTCGCGTGGCAGCGCCGATGCTCGTCCGCCTCCGGCCGTGCGTCTGCGTGCCGGCGATTCACCGGCCCAGCGAAAGCTCAAAGCCGAACAAGCCATCCAGCTATTGGCGAAGGAAGGCGCATGGTGTCTGGGCGCCTCGGTCGACGGTAAGGAGATTTATCGGTCTTCTGCCGCCCCCGAAGATGACACCTTGCTGCCGCTCTGTGTCGAAGAGTTACGCGTAGAGGATGAGAATCCCAGTCCGGCTCGTCCCTTAGACATTGTTTTGTCTCACCGCGGTCAGCGCGTGCTCATCCATCGCCCCCCGGGGCAAAATTTTGCGGTCTTCGGCCTGAGCATGTCCGATACTGAAAAATACCTCAACGCCTTGGCATGGCAGCTGACCCTTGCTGGCTTAGGCGTCATCGTTATCGGTTGCTCCATTGGTTGGGCCTTGGCGGGTCGTTCGTTGCGTCCGATTGATCGAATCGCTTCCACGGCTGAAGCCATCGCGGATGGTGATTATGGCCGGCAGATTGATGTCGCTGGTACGGAAAATGAATTAGGCCGACTGGCGGCCGTGTTGAATGATACCTTTGCGAAGATGAATGCCGCGCGGGACCGCGTCACGCAATTCACCGCTGACGCGTCCCACGAATTGCGGACGCCTCTCACCGTCATCTTGTCAGACAGCCAAGGGGCCTTACGTCACGAACGGACACCGGAAGAATATCGGACGGCTTTGGAGACGATTAAACAGTCCGCCTTGCGGATGAAGGCGATTTCCGATGGCCTGCTTGAGCTCGCGCAGGCCGACGGGGGTGCGCCGCCGTCGCAAGATGATTGCGACCTAGCCGATCTGGCTGACGAGTCGGTGGCGCTGCTGGCTCGGCTGGCCCAGGAGCACGGGGCTCATTTAGTCGCCAAACTCGATGGGGCGCCGGTCAAGGGTGATGCGGGGCGCTTGGGGCGCGTCGTACTTAACTTGGTCATCAACGCTATTCTTCATAACGAAACGGGCGTTACGGTCACCGTGACCACGGGAATCGAAGGCGCTTTCGCCTGCTTGACGGTCACCGATGACGGGCGGGGGATCTCGTTGGAAAACCTCGACAAGATCTTTGAACGCTTCCGCCGCGTCGACCCCACGCGTTCGCGCCATACGGGCGGGGCGGGTCTGGGGCTGGCCATCGTCAAGCAGACAGTCGAAGCCCACGGTGGAACCATTGCCGTGGAGAGCAAGGTTGGCCAAGGAACGACGTTTAAAATCAAACTTCCGACCGCGAGCGCTTAAATCGTCGCAAGAATGCGCTGCTTAATCTCTGCGAGCGGCAGAGAGTTAAGCAGGACGGGCGAAAGGCGATTTTCGTTAATCAAGGGCAATGCGGTGAGGGGTTCGCTTAAGACCAGATTACGATTGGCGGCTACTTCGTCGACGCGATCGACGGGCGTGAAGCGCGGGGTGGATTTTAGGACCTCCGGGTTTTCGCGAATCAATTCACCGATCGCGAGGACGACATCGGCGAAGCGATCAAGCTCCGCCTTGGTGTAAGATTCGGTGGGCTCGATCATGAGGCCGAAGACTTCGGGGAAAGCGACCGTTGGTGCGTGGAAGCCGAAATCTAGGAAAAGCTTGCCGACGCGGGCGATGATGCTCGGGCGGGGGATGCCCACGGCCTCGATGCGTTTGAAGTCTTCTTCCGTCAGCGTCAGGATGAACTCGTGCATGCGCGGCACGCCAACGGCAGCCGCAGGAAGAGAAGGGAATTTGGCCCCGAGTTTGGCGAAGAGGTAGCGACTCGAGAGCACGGACATCGCGGACATCCGGCGCACGCCTTCTTTACCTAGGCGTTGCAGGTAAGTATAGACCCTCACCTTGTGGGCGAAGTTGCCCCAATGGCGGTGGAAGGAGCCGATGCAATGTTTGGCCCTTACCGGCATGAAGTGCTCGCCTTCTTTGACGATTTGAAAGCCGGGAAGAAAATCCATCAGCCGTTCGGATACCGCCACGATGCCGTCGCCCGGTCCGCCGCCGCCGTGCGGTACGGTCCAGGTCTTATGAAGATTATTATGGACCGCGTCGACGCCGAGGGCGCCGAGGTTCACCCAGCCGGCGATGGCATTCATGTTGGCTCCGTCCATGTAGACGAGGCCGCCGACGCGATGGATTTCCGCGGCCATCTTTTGGAAGTCGGTCTCGAAGACGCCCGAAGTATTAGGATTGGTCACCATCATGCCCGAGATACGCGGACCGAATTCGGCGATCTTGGCGGCGAAGTCAGCTTGGTCGACACGTCCGTCTGGCGCAGATTTCAGGATCACGATGCCCGAAGGCGAGCCATCCGGTAGGCGTTTGGTGGCATAGCCGGCGGTGGTGGCGGTCGCGAAATTGGTCCCGTGGGCGGAGGAAGGGATAAGAATGATATCACGGTGCTGGCCGTGATGGCGGTGGTAAGCCTGGAAGAGTTTCAGCCCGACCAATTCGCCTTGGGCGCCTGCGACGGGTTGGGTGGTGAGGCCGGCGAGGCCGGTGATCTTGCGGAACCATTCTTGGGTCTGCCATAGTAGCTCCAGGGCACCTTGGGCGTCTTCGACGGGTGCCTGGGGGTGCAGTTGGGTGAAGCCAGGAAGCCCCGCCGCCCAGTCGTTAATGTGCGGATTATATTTCATCGTGCACGACCCCAAGGGGAAGCATCCGGTATCCGGCGAGACGTTGAGTTCGCCGAGTTTGGCGTAGTAGGCTTTCAGCTCGGCTAGGGGGAAGGAGGGCAGGCCGACGACGCCTTCGCGTAACCAAGCGGCCGGAATGGCTGCGGTTGGTTTGAGGGCGCCAACTTTACCGTATAATCCCTCGAAGAAGTCCACGAGCTGGTCGGCCTCGGTCGCAGTTTGGAGGTCGGAGAAGGAAATCTTAAGGAGGGAGCAGCCGCAGGGAGTCCGCCCCGTGATGTCGATGCCGACATGCAGTCCAGCGGCCCGGCCTTTTTGGATTACCGTCGCCGCGGGCTCGGGTAGCATGAGGCTGAATTCATTCCAGAAAGCCTGCTGGGCGTAGCAGACTTTCAGTCCAGGGATGGCGTGGAGACGTGCGGCCGTCCGTTGTGCGAGGTCGCGGCCGGCCGTACAGCTGGCGGCCATGCCTTTTTCGCCGCGGGCGAGAATCGCCGCACCGGCGACCGTGGCGATGAACGCCTGGTTGGAGCAGATGTTGGATGTGGCTTTGTCTTTTCGAATATGTTGTTCGCGGGTGGACATCACCATGACGATGCAATCGCGTCCGGCATTGTCCTTGGCCTTACCGACGAAACGTCCGGGGGTTTCGCGTACTTCGTTCTTCTGCTCGGCGTTATGACGGACGGCAAAGATGCCAAGTCCGGGTCCGCCAAAATTAGCGCCGATAGCCAAGTGTTGGCCTTCGCCGACAATGATGTCGGCCCCTTTGCGGCCGTATTGAGCGGGAGGTTTGAGGCCGCCCGTCGCCAGGAGCATCGGATCGATTACGGCGATAGACTTCACGCCGCAATCAGAGCAGGCGTCGGTGAGGTCGTTGACGTCTTCGAGCAGGCCTAGGTTATTGATTTGTGGGAAGATGACCCCAGCGAGTTTTTTGCCGAGGACGGCCGCATGCTGGCGGATGCTACTGCCTTGAAGCCGCCCCGTATCTTCGTCGGGAAGGAGGAATTCAAGTTTGACGCTGGTATCAACGACGTGCGTGCGGAGGACTTCGAGGTCGCCGGGGAAGAGGTTGGCGGCGACGAGGATCGTATTTGCTTCCGCTTCACTCATGCGGACGGCACAGACGGCAGCCTCGAAGAGTGCGCTGGCACGGTCATAGAGGGAGGAATTCACCGCCTCAAAGCCGGTAAGCTGCGCGAGGGTGGATTGGTAAATCCAGTGCGTGATTAGGGTCCCTTGTGAGCGCTCGGGCTGATAGGGAGTGTAAGAGGTAGTCAGGTTACGGATGGAGCAAACGTAGCCGGTGATCTCGTGCGTTCGATAGGCCTGAAGTCCGTCTCCCAAGAAGGCGGTTTTAACGGAATTCTTCTTGGACAAGTTTTCCATGCGGTCCGCCAAGGCCTGATACTCGAGTTCGTCCGGCAGGTCTTGGACGCGGTCGAATTTGACGTCTGCAGAAATATGCGAATAGAGCGCCGGGAAATCCTTGGTACCGATGGCGGCGAACATCGCCTGGATGTCGGCCTCGCTCGCCGGGATGTAATGTCGGGCAAGTTCGCGGGAGATTTTAGAAGGGTCGTAGGGCAGTTGAGCCATGATAGGATAAGAGTTTTTTGAACGGGGCGGGATGCCTCGCAACCGTCCACCTTGTCGGGGTGGGGGTATAAGATAATCACCGTTTCCGCATTAGTTTGGGAACATGATTATGGGCTTTGTGAATAAGTGGCCCGCGGGTGGACGTTGGCATGATCAGGCCCCTCGCTAGTCTGCTGGTATGACCCGGCAACACCGCGCCGACAAGATCGCCACTGTATTAGCCAGGCTCTATCCAGAGACGCCAATCCCGCTGGACCATACGGATGCGTTTACCTTGCTGGTGGCCGTGGTGCTTTCGGCGCAATGCACGGACAAGAAAGTCAACGAGATCACACCCGCGCTTTTTCTTGAGGCTGGTACACCGGCCAAGATGGCGAAGATGAAGCCAGAAAGAGTTTTGCAACTCATCCGACAGCTGGGATTAGCACCACAGAAATCGAAGGCCTTGGTCGGCCTTGGGCGCATGCTCATGGAAAAGCACGCCGGGGAAGTTCCGCGAACTTTCGCGGAGCTGGAAGAACTGCCAGGTGTTGGCCATAAAACAGCCTCCGTCGTCATGGCACAGGCTTTCGGCGTGCCAGCATTTCCCGTCGATACGCATATTCATCGTCTGGCCAAGCGATGGAAGCTTAGCGTCGGCAAGTCGGTCGAGCAGGTAGAGCGCGATTTAAAGAAAGTCTTTCCTGAAGCTACTTGGAACAAGTTGCACTTGCGGATTATTTTTTACGGCCGCGAACATTGCACCGCCCGAGGTTGCGATGGAAAGACCTGCGGAATCTGCGCGTCTTTCCTGGCGCCTCCTTAGCGGATGATGGCTTCGTGACGGGCGCGAAACTCTTCCGACCATGCGCTCGGCTGATGGGTCGTTCCGTCCATGCGGCATACAGTGCGCGAGGCCTTCGCGTGCAGGATGGAGAAGTCGAGGCTGCGGAATTCGAAATCAATGGTCAGGCCGGCGGCGCGGACTTTGCGGACACTGAGGATCAGCTTGACCTCACATTCGGGACGGATGGGGGCTAGGTAGTGGAGTTCGATGTCTCGCACGACGACGTAGACGTCGGGCGCCACGGCCGGGTCTAAGGTGTCTTTGCCCATGAGCTGAACAAAAAGCGTCTTTTGAGCCCGCTCCATGAGAAGCACGTAGTGCGAGTGATGCAGGATGCCGAGGCCGTCCGTCTGGTCGAACCACGTCTTCATCGTGAGCACAAAAGACTTGTCGGGTTGTAATCCGTCGGTGGTCATACGGCAGGTTTAGGTCAAAGCGAAGTCAGCGCAAGCGTGCGGCTTATTTTATCCGCAGGGTTGCGGCTAGTCGGTCGAGTTCGCTCCAGGTTTCGTGAGCGGCCCGTAAGCCAAGGTCACGTTGGGCCGCGCTTACGTCGAACCAATGATTTTTGGAAAGCTCGACGGCGACGAAGCGCGTCATGGGCGGTTCTCCTTGCAGTCTCAGAATGCGCCAAGCTGCCTCGAGGGTAGCTCCGATGAGATAGGCGGTACGCGGGTCGAGGTGTTTGGTGACGGGTGGGATCCCGGCGCCTATCAGCAACCGGTTGATGAATTCCCATAGGTTGACCGGTTCGCCTTGGGAGATGAAGTAGGCTTTACCGTTGGCGCGGCCTGCAAGTAAGGCGTCGAGTGCGCGGAGATGCGCATCCGCGGCCGTGTCGACATGCGTGACATCAATTTTATTTCGCCCGTCGCCAATGATGCGGAGACGTCCAGCACGGGCGCGTTCTAGAATGCGAGGGAAGAGGTGATTGTCGCCTGGGCCCCAGATCAGGTGCGGTCGTAGTGCGCAGGTTTTAAGGGAGTTTGAAGCGGCTGAAAGCGCGATGGCTTCGGCTCGGGCTTTGGTTTCGGCATAGGCGCAAAGCCAGTTTTTTCCATAGGGTAGAGATTCGTCCGCGCCGCAGAAGGAATCGCCGTTGAAGACCACGCTGGGCGTACTCGTATGCACAAGCGCACGAACACCGGTGCGTTCGCAGGCTTCGACTATGAGGCGAGTACCCATGACGTTGATGCGTTCGAAGTCTTTTATTCGACCCCAAATGCCGGCTTTGGCGGCAACGTGAAAAACATAATCGCAACCGAGGACGGCTTGGTTGACGACCGTGGGGTTGGCGATGTCGCCCGGATGGAATTCGACTTCCTGGCTGATGGACAGCGGTAGCGCCTGGCGGCCAAGGATGCGAACCTCATAGTCCCGCTCTAGGCACCGACGTACGATTGCCTGACCCAAGAAGCCGCCGCCACCCGTCACGAGAACTTTGGGTCGGTTCATGGTGAGAGTGGTTTGCCCGATTTCATGGGCGCACGGTGAAGCAGTCGTTCGCTCCATTCGCGGGCCAGCTGTAAGCGATGGATTTTGGCGTTATGCCGAACGTCGACGGGCAGGTTTTTTTGGAAAACAAATATTTCCACGGCGGCGGCGGCCGGGTTTCGTTGCGCGCATGCACGGAGCGAAAGGGTAAATGCTTTCTCGGCGGCGGTGTCGGGCGGAAAGTTTCCAGTCCTTGGTTCAATGACGAGGGCGGCGGTTTGGGGGTTTGATCCGATGCCGATGAGTGCGCAGCGTGCGACCCAAGGATGAGCGCGGAAGGTCGGCTCAACGGCTTCCGTGTATAAGTCGCCGCCGCCGTGCCGGACTTTTTCGACTTTTCGTCCGAGAAAAAATAATCGGCCATCGGCATCGAGGGAGCCGAGGTCGCCCATGCGGTGCCAAAGGCGATTGCCCTCGCGGATCTTGGCGAGGCGGGTTGCGGTAGGAAGATTGTCGTATTCTTGGGTCACGCTCGGGCCGGTGGCGATAATCTCACCTACTTCGCTCGGAGCGCACATCTTCGCCTCGGTGTAATCATTCAGGGCGGACTCCGTTTCATGAATGACGCGTATTTCGACTCCGGCTACGGGTCGGCCGACGCAGGTGCCTCGTCCGCTCAAGGTCAGCTGACGAAGTGGGCCAAGTAATTCTTCGGATTCTATGCTTGTGACCGGGAGGCATTCCGTCGCGCCATAGGGAGTATGGATTTTGCATTGCGGCGCGATGGATCTGAGTTGCTCCAGCAGGCCATCAGGGACGGGAGCCCCTGCGATGAGCAGTCTTCGAAGCGAGGGTAGTTTGATTCCTTTGCCTTGGCAGTACTCGGTGATGCGCGACCAGATGGCCGGAGAGCCGAACGAGTTGGTCACCTTTTCGGCGAGAAGCGCTGAGACGATGGGGGCAGGGTTGGCGGAAGCAGGCCGCGCTGGGTCGAGCAAAGGCGTCACGGTCGTCATGCCCAATGCCGGATTGAATAAAGCGAAGAGCGGAAGCATCGGCATATCTACTTCGCCTGATTGGACGCCGTAGGTTTCCCGGATCAGTCGGATTTGCGCCTCAAACATGCCGTGGGTGTAGCGCACGCCTTTGGGCGTGCCGGTGGAGCCCGAGGTAAAAAGAATGGCGGCCAAATCGTCAGCTTGAACTTCGCTAATAGGGAAAGGGTTAGCGGACATCTGCCGGGCGAGGCGATTTTTCCAATGCGCTGTGCCGATCGTGATGCGATTTCTGATTGAAGCGAAAGCAGCAAGGGGGAGGCGGCTAAGAAGGGTTGCCCGTCGAATGCCGACCACGGCCGTTGGCTGTGAATGCTTGACGCATTTCAAATAAGTCGCCCAACCCATGCCGGGGTCGATGGCCACCGGGATGGCGCCGAGTTTGATAAGGCCAAACATCCCAACAATCAGGTCGTGGCCGGGTTTGACCGCGAGGAGGGTGCGTGTGCCTTGAGATATTCCGGCGTCTTGAAAAAGGCGGGCCGCCGCATCGCTTTCGCGATCAAGTTCGAGGAAGGTCGAGTGAGCGTGAGTGACAGCACCCGACGGGCTGACGGAGAGTGGTGACTTGGTCGCAAGGGCGTCCGGCTGGTCGATTGCGGCAGATCGAAGATGGCGGGCGATATTTTTTCCGGTGACACTCATCTTTCCTATAAACGAAGAAGCCCCGTTTCCGGGGCTTCTGCAAGGGCTACTTCCAGTCTTAGTAGTCGGTGATGGTTACGGCACCCCAAAGGAGGGTGATCCGATCGCCAGAATCAGCCCGACGTCCATAAAGTTGCTTCGTACTCACGTTGTTCAGTGCCTTCTCGTTATTGGCGTAGATACCAGGCTCGATCTTGATGATTCCGAGGAAATTGTGCATCGGCTCATGGGCGACATTACGACCATGGTTAGGCGTGTCGTAATTGGTGCAGCCGACAAGTCCGGCGGCGAGGAAGGTGGCTAATGCGAGCGGCTTCATAGTGAGGGGTAGGTCGAGGATTGAGGTGGAGGCGGGGGCTGACAAGCCAGAACGATTCACGATGCCACCCAGTTATGCCAAGCGAGCAGTAGTTCGGGGCCACGGAAGAACCAAATCGCCCCGGCGGCCGCCATGCTGGGCACGAAAGGGACGACACCTTCATATTCCAAACCCCTGATTTTTGCTGAAATTAGGGCAGGAAGAGCGGTGATGACGCCGATGACCGACCCCCCGAAGAGGCAGAATAAGGCACCTTGCCAGCCACAATAGGCGCCAACCCCCGCGCAGAGAATGATGTCGGCTTCTCCCATGGCCTCTCGGCCGGCTATGACTGTGCCGATGGTGCGGATCCACCAGACCAAGGCTGTACCCGCAGCCAGGCCGATCAGACTGTCGCCGAGGGCGTGAATGCGGTTGATGACTTCGATGGGATTGCCGGTCTCGTTGTGCAACGAGGGTGCGAGCATGGAAAATATGATCCCCGTTCCGACTAAGGCGAAGTTGGGGGCATCGGGTACCATCATGTCATCCAGGTCGCAGCCCGCGAGTAAGATGAGAAGAGGGAGGAAGACGCAGGCGATGGCAGCCTTCGGGCCCGGAAGCATTATCCAGGACGCGATGAAAAGTAAGGCGGTGATAAGTTCGACGAGCGGGTAACGGACGGAAATAGGAATTCCGCAACACCGGGCTTGGCCGCGGAGGGACAACCAGCCTACCAGCGGAAGGTTGAGCCAAAAGGGGATGGGCTTGCCGCAGGCGCAACGCGACCCCGGCGTGATGATGGATTCGCCTTTGGGCATGCGATGGATGCAGACGTTTAAAAAGCTGCCGATGCACGCGCCGAAGATGCCGACAAATAAGACCGTTAGGCCCGGATGTTGTGAACCGAAGTGTTTAAGGGCGGTAAGTAGCGGCATGGAGAATTAGAGGGCAGGTTCGCCGAGGGCTTGGCGCATGGGGGCGGCAGGAGGAAGCGTACCGGTCCATAGTTGGAAAGCGAGGGCGCCTTGCCAGCGCAACATGGGCCGCCCGTCGCAATGCGAAACCCCTTTGGCGCGGGCATCAAGGAGCAGTTGCGAAGGGCTGGAGCCGTAGGTCGTATCAAAAATAAACTGTCCGCGCTGAAGAAGTTCGGCCGGCAGTGGCGATGGATCTGAAGCCTTCAATCCAAGCGTCGTGCAATTGACGATGATCGCGTCGAGCGAAGGCAGGCCGAGGTTTGAAATTTCATGAGCGGAGACGCGGGGGTCGTGGAGCGCTTCCGCAAGGCCTTGGGCGCGGGCGCCATCGCGATTATAAACCTTTAGCGATCGGCAATTCTCTGTGAGACAAGCGGCGGCGACGGCACGGGCGGCGCCGCCGGCGCCCAGCAGGATGACCTCGCGACCCTGGACGCTCCGGCTGGAATTTTCCTGTAAGGCTTCGATGAAGCCACGCCCGTCCGTCGTATGTCCGGCCCATCCTGCGCCATCGATGGTCAGGGTATTCACGGAAGCGGCCTGGCGGGCTTCGGGTGATAATTGCGTGACCAATTCAAGGGCTTGGATCTTGTGCGGTACCGTAAGATTGAGGCCGATGAAGCCCTTGTTGCGTAGTAACGGCAGGGCGAGAGGAAGTTCTGCCGCGGTGATGTGCAGGCGATGGTAGCGAAGTCCTGCGAAGCCGGGGTGAGTGGGCAATAGCGCGGCGATGGCCGCGTTATGCATGGCCGGGCTGAGCGAGTGGGCGATCGGGTCGCCTAAGACGCCGAGTTGCGGGCCGTCAAATTCAGCCTCACGAAGAAGCGCCAGGGTAAGGGTTTCAGGCACGCTCATCGATTTTTTCCAAGGCGTGGACGAAGCTTAGGAAGAGGCGGCTGCTCCGATCGTCTCCTTGGGCTTCGAATTGAGAAACCAGATTACGGCAGCATCGCGCCAAGGTCTGGTGGATGGAGACAGCTTGCAAGAACGCCTCATCGGCCGGCAGTTGGTTGTCGAGTAGAAGGAGTTGAATCTCGGCACGGGTGCGAAAGGCTCCACCCTCGTAGCAATCAATGTAAAGAGGCTCACGGCCGCGGAAGACACCCACCATGAAGCGCCCAGGCAGGCCGACGGGTTCGACGGGTAGTCCGAGTCGCCGGGCGACGAGTAGGAAGACTAAGCAAAGCGAAATAGGGATTCCGCGTCGGGTCGCCATGACCTGAGAAAGTAGGGAAGAGGAAGGAACGGCAAAACTCTCTTGGGCGCCACGATAGCCTTCTTCGCCAAAGATGACTCGGCATAGCAGCCGGCATTTGGCACGGACGTCAAGCGGCTCGGCCATCAATTCGCGGGTTCGATTAGCGAGGCGATCCAGTTCGTTCTCGTAAGCGTGATGAGCCAGGCTTGGGTCCGCCGCACGTTCCAGCAGCAGGCAGGCTTCCTCGAGATCTAATGGGCCTTTTTTAATGTATGCCAAAAAGGCGTGAGCGGCAGCTTCAGGGGTGCGTAAATCGACGAGAATGGCTTGGGCGTGTGGGCTTAATTTTTCGTCAGCCATCAGGGTTTCGAGCCATAGAATCCCCGCCGTGCCGGCAGATTTGACTTTTTCGAGCACGGCTTTGCGGACGACCGGTGAGGGGTCATCAAGGAGGCGCCCTAAGGTCGCCAACTGCGCTTCATGCGTCATGTCTTGAGATATACCCATTAAGATAGGGATTGGGCAACAAGGTTGTAGCTGAAGTGCAGGGCTTTCTGGATTGACGACCTATGTTTAAAGGTTGCGACAACTCGTCGCGACAGGGACTTGCTGTCGCTGGGTTGTCTCGCGAGTGATGGGATGCAGCGATTAAAAATAGGGAATTACTTAGTGAATAGAGGGGTCGGAAGCATTCCGTGCTTTGGAATGTTTCCAGCATAACTGATGGTATGAGTACACCTTACGGAGATTTGACCGAGAAGACCGCCGAAGCCATCCAGCAGGCGCAGAGTGATGCGATGCAGCGGAAAAATCCGACTTTAGAGCCTGCGCATATCTTGCAGGCTTTATTGGCCCAGGAGGGTGGCGTCACCGCGTCGCTTTTCCGGCGCGCTGGTAAGGATGATAAAGCTCTCGCTTCCGCCGTTGGCGGCATCCTGGCACGTTTGCCGAAGTTGGCCCAAGCGTCGGGGATGCCCTCCTTGTCGCCGGAATCGCACGCACTTTTATTAAAAGCAAAGGATGAGGCTTCGGGGATGAAAGACGATTTCGTTTCCGCCGAACATGTTTTGCTGGCTTTATCCGAGACGCCTTCCTTGCGCCCAGCTTTCGAAGCGGTCGGCTTCGTGCGGAAGAACATCTTGAGTGCGCTGCAGACAGTGCGCGGCTCGCAACGGGTGACTTCGGCGAATCCGGAGGCCACTTACGAGGCGCTCTCTAAATATGGTCAGGATCTCACCGCTTTAGCCAAGACCGGAAAGATGGATCCTGTCATCGGCCGCGATGAAGAGATCCGTCGGGTGATCCGCATTCTTTCCCGTCGAACCAAAAATAATCCGGTACTCATCGGTGAGCCTGGCGTGGGTAAGACGGCAGTGGTCGAAGGTCTGGCGCAACGGATCGTCAACGGCGACGTGCCCGAGGGCTTGCGCGACAAGGTCATCTTCTCGCTCGATATGGGCGCTTTGCTTGCCGGGGCGAAATACCGCGGTGAATTTGAAGAACGCCTCAAGGCCGTGCTGGCCGAGGTGAAGTCAGCCGAGGGTGGCATCCTTTTATTCATCGATGAAATGCACACGTTGGTCGGCGCCGGGAAGGCTGACGGCGCGATGGATGCCGCGAATCTGCTTAAGCCGATGTTGGCTCGAGGTGAGCTACATTGCATCGGAGCGACGACGCTGAAGGAGTTTCGCGAGCACGTGGAAAAGGATCCGGCGCTGGAGCGTCGTTTTCAGCAGGTGCTAGTCGAGCCGCCGAGCGTGCCTGACACGGTCTCTATTTTGCGTGGGCTTAAGGAACGTTTTGAAGTCCACCACGGCGTGCGGATTGAAGATGCGGCCCTGGTCGAGGCGGCGACATTGTCCGATCGCTATATCACGGCACGTTTCTTGCCGGACAAGGCCATCGACCTGATTGATGAGGCCTGTGCTCAGATTCGGACGGAGATCGATAGCCTGCCTTCCGAGCTTGATGCCTTGAATCGCCGTGTCCTGCAATTGGAAGTCGAAGAATCCGCGTTAAAGAACGAAAAGGATGAAGCCTCAAAAGTCCGCTTAGGCGTTTTGCGGAAGGAGTTGGCGGTGGCGCGGGAAGAGCAGACGGCTTTCCGGGCACGCTGGCAGGCGGACAAGGATGCTGTGACCAAGGTCCGTTCCGCTCGTGAAAAACTGGAGAATGCGCGCAATGATATGACCAAGGCCGAACGTGCTGGAACCTTGGATGAGGTCGCCCGGCTTCGTTACGGAACCATTCCGGAGCTTGAAAAGGAAGTCGCCAAACTCGAAGGAACGGCGAAATCCGCGACAGGTTTATTTCGAGAAACCGTGACACCGGAAGAAATCGCCGAAGTCGTCGCGCGTTGGACAGGGGTTCCCGTGAGCAAGCTTCTGGAAGGCGAACGGCAAAAGATTCTCCGCTTGGCCGAAAACCTGAAAGCACGCGTCGTCGGGCAGGAAGAGGCCGTCCGGGTCGTGGCGGAAGCGGTGCTGCGTTCACGTGCCGGCGTGCAGGATCCGCGTCGACCGGTGGGCTCCTTTCTTTTCCTTGGCCCCACGGGAGTGGGTAAGACGGAATTAGCCAAGGCTCTGGCGATTGAATTATTCGACAGCGAGAAATCGATGATCCGTATCGACATGTCCGAGTATATGGAGAAGCACGCCGTTTCGCGGCTAGTCGGCGCGCCCCCCGGCTATATTGGGCACGAAGAAGGCGGCCAACTGACGGAAGCAATCCGCCGCCATCCTTATGCGGTCGTCTTACTGGACGAAGTCGAGAAGGCGCATCCCGAGGTCTTTAATATCTTGTTGCAGGTGCTTGATGACGGGCGTCTCACCGATTCTCAGGGGCGGACGGTAGACTGTCGCAACGCCATCTTCATCATGACGTCCAATATCGGCAGCCGGCATATTGCGGATAATGCCGCCTTCGGGCTGACGGAAAGTGTGCGCGAATCGGTCATGACTGACCTGAGGGCGCATTTCCGTCCCGAGTTCCTAAACCGTATCGACGATATCGCGCTCTTCCATCCGCTAGGCACAGAGGAAGTCGCCGCCATTGCGGGAATCATGCTGAAGGGACTCAACGATCGGCTCGCACCCAAGCGGATTCGATTGGAGTTCGATAAGGCGGCGCTTGTGCTCATCGCAGAGCGCGGTTTCGATCCGGTCTATGGAGCTCGGCCTCTCCGTCGTTATCTGCAGCGGGAAGTGGAGACGGCGTTGGCGAAAGCCATGTTGGCCGGGGAAATTCCCGAGGGCAGCCTCGTGAAGGTGAAGCGTGCCAAGGAAACACTGACCTTCGACGTCAAGCCGGGTGGGTTTTCGGATTGAAGATAAGCCCCGGGCGTAGAAGTCTATCGGCCATGACTGCAACGCGCATTCGCTGCGGGGTGGCTGGTACCGGTTCGCTCGGCCAGCATCACGCCCGCATCTACTCGACCCTCCCCGGGGCGGAGCTCGCTGGCATCTATGAGCCGAACGATGCCCGGG
This sequence comes from uncultured Opitutia bacterium, assembly GCA_903835965.1. Taxonomy (GTDB): domain Bacteria; phylum Verrucomicrobiota; class Verrucomicrobiia; order Opitutales; family UBA953; genus UBA953. Next base: position 1,012 of record CAILOT010000114.1, on the reverse strand, counting down.
CCGCGGAGATGTGCGCCAAGTATCATTGCCATCGCTTCGCCTCGCTCGAAGAGATGGCGGATGGCTGTGATGCTGTGAGCGTCGTGGTTCCGACCAACTTCCATGCCGCCGTTGCGCTGCCCTTGTTGGCGGCTGGCTGTAATTTGCTTATCGAGAAGCCGATCTGCGTGACGTTGGAAGAGGCTGCGCAGATTCTGGCCGCCGCCGCCAAGGCCGAACGGATCGTGCAGGTCGGCCATATCGAACATTATAACCCCGTGATGTCTTACTTGGAAAAAGCCGTGGTCGACGCGCGCTATATCACGGCTGAACGTCTGGCTCCTTTTACGCCTCGCGGGACCGAGGTCGGGGTCGTTCTCGATCTCATGATCCATGATATCGGTATTGTGCTGCAATTGGCTAATTCACCGGTCGAACGGATCGATGCCGTTGGCGTTTCTGTTGTTACGAAGACGGAGGATATCGCCAATGCTCGGATTGCTTTCAGGAACGGCTGCGTAGCCAATTTGAGTGCGAGCCGGGTGTCGCTGAAGAAAAATCGCGAGATTCGGGTTTTCCAGACGGGCGGCTACCTCTCGATTGATTTCATGGGGCAAAAGGGTCATACCGTTCGCGTGGACCCCGCCGCCGAGGGCGATTTTGCCAAAGAAGAAATTCCGATCGAGAAGGGTGAGCCGCTCGCCATCGAACTCGGCTCTTTTGTCGCCTGCGTGCGCGATCGTAAAACTCCTAAGGTCAGCGGTGAATTGGGCCGGACGGCGCTGGAGGTCGCCATTCGTATCACCGAGCAAATCCGTGCCGGCATGGCTCGCCGATGAGTTCTTTTCCTGTGATCCCAGGAGTCTTTTCGCCTCCGCGTGCGGGGGTGATCGACGTCTTGGTCATCGCGGGAGAGCATTCGGGCGACCAGCATGCGGCCAAGGTCGTCGCCGATCTTCTTGAAGCGAATCCCGGCCTCCGGATTGCGGCGTTTGGTGGTCCGCGGATTCGCGAAGCAGGAGCGCAATTGCTT
>CAILOT010000113.1:0-22063 GCA_903835965.1 uncultured Opitutia bacterium | reverse complement strand
TGCTGCGCTAAAACTCTTCCTCGCGAAGAAGGATGAAACGGCTTCACCCAAACTCGCCGCCGACCTCACCTTGCAGGCGCTCAACTGCGTCGCTTGTCATGAACGTGATGGCCAGGGTGGCCCTGATACCGCGCGTAAGCCTTACTTCCAGGGCGATCATAATCTTGGCGATACTGGCCGTTATCCTCCTCCGCTTACCGGCGTTGGTGGTAAACTGCGTCCGGAATGGCTCAGCAAAGTTTTACTGGGTGAAAATCGCGTGCGGCCGTACCTAAAGACCAAGATGCCGCAGTATGGTGCGGCCACTGCTGAGCTCGGCAAGCTGCTCGGCGTTGCCGATGCGCGTGTTGCGCTCAAGTTTGAAGGCGGCGACGACACCGCCGGCCGTAAGCTCATGGGCACGCAAGGCGGGGCGGGTTGCATCACCTGTCACCGTTGGGGCGATCGTCCTTCGCTCGGTATTCAGGGGCCTGACCTCAGTAATATCGCCGCCCGTCTGCAGGAAGGCTGGCTTCGTGAGTACCTCATCAATCCTGCGGCCTATCGTGCCGGCACGCTGATGCCGTCGTTCTGGCCGGCTGGGAAGTCCTTCAATCCGGCCATCCTTGGCGGCGATACTGACAAACAGATCGCCTCGATCTTCAAGTTCGTCGAAAGCGCCAATGGCGAGCCCGAAGGGTTTCCACAAAATCGAAATGGAGAGTTCGAGATTATTCCGAAAGACCGGCCCGTCGTACAGCGCGCGTTCACCGACGGCGTGGGCGTCCGCGCAATCCTCGTCGGCTTCCCGACCGGCGTCCACTTGGCCTACGACGGTGACAAGGGCGGCCCAGCCCTCGCATGGAAAGGGCGTTTCTTTGACGCCTACCTGACGTGGTACTCGCGTTTCCCGATTTTTGAAAAGCCGCTGGGATCACAGGTCGTGGCTTGGCCTAAGCCAGCCGGTCGATTCCTCGGCTACCGCCTCGATGCGAAGGGCAACCCCACGTTCCTGAACGAGCAAGGCGGCGTGAAGGTCGAGGAGACTTACGAAGGTATCGAGAATGGTTTTCGCCGCACCGTCACTTGGGTGCCCACGCCGGACTTTGCTCCGACGATCACGCATCCCACGGGGATGGCAGTCGATATGAAGGAATCATCCACGCAAGGCCATCGCGTCTTCACCTATCTCTGGAAATGAAAATCCTATTTGTAGCCCTCTTCGCCGCCGCTTCGCTTTCCGCGGCGTCTTACGACATCGCCGATATCCTGACCGCTAGTACCGTCCTTGATACGCGCGCCAAGGATTGGAAGCCCGGCGATGGTCTGGCTTTGGAAGTTAGCGGTATGGACTGGACCGCCGATGGCAAACTCGCGGTCGCGATCCGCAAGGGCGAAGTCTGGATCGTCGACGGTGTGCTCGCCGCTCAGCCGAACAAGGCGACCTTCAAGCTTTTCGCCTCCGGCCTGCATGAGCCGCTCGGCCTTCTGCGCGATGGTAAGGACCTGCTCGTTACGCAGCGCACCGAGACCACGCGTCTGCGTGACACGACGGGCGCTGGTGTGGCCAACGAATACCTCACCGCCGGTGCGGGCTGGAACGTCTCTGGCGCCTATCACGGATATGCCTACGGACCTAAGCGCGATGGCCAAGGCAACCTCTGGGTCACGCTCAACGTCGACATGGGTGATCACGCCGACAACAAAGCGCCTTGGCGCGGTTGGGGTGGTATCCTCGGCAAGGACGGCAAGTTCATCCCCATGGTGGCCGGCATGCGTTCGCCGTGCGGCCTCGGCACGAACCTCGCCGGCGATATGTTCTGTGTCGACCAGCAAGGGACGTGGATTCCGACCACCCCGATCTACCATCTGCGCAAAGGCGTGTTCTTCCTTAATCCCGAAGGCATTGCCTCCGAGAAGCTGCCCGAGTCGCCGCTCAAGCTTTCCGCCAAGATTCCCGAGAAGATTCCCTATCCCGAAGCCCTCAAGGCTCTGCCCGAGATGCGTCCGCCCGCGATTTGGATGCCTTATAACAAAGTCGGCCGCAGCGGCACCGACCTCGCCACGTGCGATGCCGGAGGTAAGTTCGGTCCGTTCGACGGGCAGATGTTCGTCGCTGAGTTTACTGATGCCAAGATCAGCCGCGTCTTCATGGAGAAGGTCGACGGCGAGTATCAGGGCGCCTGTTTCCCGTTTGTCGGCGGCTTCGCCTCCGGTATCGTTCGTCTGCTGTTCGCCCCAGATGGCTCGCTCATGGTCGGCATGACCAGCCGTGGCTGGTCCTCGCTCGGCACCAAGGCCTACGGATTACAGCGCCTCCGTTTCAATGGCACCGTACCGTTCGCTATTAAGGAAATGAAGGCGAAGCCCGACGGCTTCGAGCTCGTCTTTACCAAGCCCGTCGACGTCGCTCGCGCCGGGGACGTTGCCTCGTACCACATGACCAACTACACGCTCTTCTACTCGGGCGCCTACGGCAGCGACGAGATTCAAGCGGCCGCGAACGGCATCATCTCGGCTACGGTCGCCCCGGATGGCCTCAGCGTGCGTCTCAAGGTTGATGGACTTCGTGAGCTTTATATTCACGAATTGCATGCCGATGCCCTCCGCTCTGTGTCCGGAGAATCTTTGGACCATGCGGATGCGTATTACACGCTGAACCGCATTCCGAAGAACTGACTCGCTTCAGCGGGCTAAACCTTTCCTTCTGGGGGCTTGGAAACGCCGTCCACCATCCGTTCTGAAATCGGCCCCACGCTCAAGCTGGCGATTCCGATTATGCTGGGGATGCTCGGGTACGGCCTGATGTTCGTCGTGGATGTGGCCATGGCCGGCCACCTCGGCGAGACCGCGTTGGCGGCGTCGGCCCTGGCTTCGAATCTTAATTATATCCCGTATGTCTTCGGCATCGGCGTTGTCGGCGCCATCGCGGTGTATCAGTCGCAGGATAATGGGGCCGGCGTCGAGGAGTCGTCACCTGCGATTTTGCGGCACGGCATGGTGCTGGCCGTCGTCATCAGTATTGTCGCTGCGATCCTCTCGCATGGCGCCGCACGCTTCATCCCTTTGCTCGGCTCTTCGCCCGCCGTGACGGCTGAAGCGCAGGAGTTTTTCATCCTCATGTCATGGGCCATGGTGCCTGGGCTCGCATTCCATGCGCTACGCGGACATCGCGACTCGCAGCATCAGCCGTGGATCTCGCTCGCTTGGCTGTCGCTTGGCATTCTGGCCAACATCTTCTTCAACTGGCTCTGGATGTTCGGCAACTGGGGCTTCCCCGCGATGGGTTTGGCGGGCGCCGGTTGGGCTACGCTCGTCGCGCGTTTAGTCATGCTGATTGGCCTGTGGTACACGCCTGGTCGCGGGGAAGTGCGCTGGGCCGATGGATTACAGATGGCCGTATTCCGACGTCTCATGAAGACCGGCTGGCCGGCAGGGCTGCATAGCCTCAGTGAAGTCGGCATCTTTGCGATCGTCCCCGTCATGGCCGGTTGGATTAATGCCACTGCGCAGGCCGCGCACCAGGTCGCCATCAGCACCGCTTCGGCCGCGTTCATGCTGCCGCTCGGCCTCGGCATCGCCGCCGGGATTCGCGTCGGCGAAGCGTATGGCGCCAAAGATCCGCGTAAGGTCCAGGCGGTCGGTCTTGGCGCACTTATCTTGGGCGGGCTTATTATGACGGTCTACGGACTCGGTATGATTCTGCTTCGTCCGTTGCTCATGGCCACCTATGGCGTCGCCGGGACCGAGACCGCCGCGCTCGCGTCGACCTTGCTTATCTTTGCCGCCGTGTGGGCGCCTTTCGACGGCGTGCAGGTCGTGGCGGCCTACCTCCTCCGGTCGGTCAATCGGGCCGCCTGGGCCTCGTGGAGCGTCTTCATCGTGTACTGGTTGTTCTGCTTGCCCTTGGCGCTCGCTTTGGCGTTCCCCGCTGGCTTCCGGCTTTTCGGCATCCCGGCCGGATTCTTCGGGTTCGGGGCCGTCGGCATCTGGATTGCGTTGGCGACCGGACTCGTCCTCGTGTCGCTGGCCATGGCGTGGAAGTTCCGCCAGGTGGCCCGTGACAGTATAGAAGCATAGCTTAGTTCCGTTCATGGCCGCCGGCTTGCTGGCAGGTCGACGGGTCAATTCCGAAGGCAAGCACGCTTGCTGTAGCCGCTTTTCTCTGTTATTTTTTTATAAAACACCGCCCCATGAAACTCCATCGTCTTCTCTTTTCCGCCGCCACGCTTATCTCCGCCAAGGTTTTGGCCGGTCCGGTTGTCCCTCAGGTCCTCGTCTGGACCAATCCTCCTAGCGGTGATTGGTCGACTTCGTCTATCTGGACCGCAGGCGGTAGCTATTATGGATGGGTCGACGGGACTGACGCTGAATTTATCGGAGCGGGCGGTGTAGTCACCACGAACTCCGCGATCTCGTCTCGTAATCTCCTTTTCCAGGTGACGGGCGGAGGCAGCTATGATCTCTCCGGAAGCTCGACCCTAGGCTTCACCGGTTACTTCCTGGTAGACTTTGGCAAGGTGACGGTGGCTAAAGGTTATACCATCTCCGGCGGCGATAACGTCTACGTGGGTACGGATAACTCTAACGCCCGACTCGACATCCTCGGCGCGATCTCTGCCGTCTCTGCTTCGATTGGCACGGGCGCCTCCTCTTCGGGTAATATCTTGAACGTAGGTGTGGACGGCTCTGCCGCTTCCTTGACAGTCACAGGCGACCTGAATGTCGGCTACAACGGCGCGACCAACAAGCTGGTTGTCAACGACGGTGGAACCGTGATTGCGGGCGTCGTCAAGGTCGGCGGCTTCGCCACGTCCACCGGCAACGAAATCATCGTGAACGGAGGCGGTAGCCTCGAGGCCACGACGAACCTCATTCTCGGTTATGGCGGGTCTGGCAATAAGCTGACGATCAACGCGGGCGGCACGGTCAAGAACGTCACCGGCGTCGTCGGCTTGGTCTCCGCGGCTTCCGGTAGTATCGTCACTGTTTCCGGTACGGGCGCGCTTTGGGAGACGACCGGCGTGCTTTACTTCGGCGAAGCCAGCGCGAGCAACGCGCTGACCGTCTCGAAGGGCGGTTGGGTCAAGGTTGCCAACGCTGACGCTGTGATCGGCGACCTCGCCACCGCCGACTCCAACATCGTCGATATCACCGGTGTGGGTTCCAAGTTCTCGAACGGCAGCACCCTCTACATCGGTAAGTTGGGCTCGGACAATGCTGTCACCGTCGAGGCCGGAGCCACCCTCGCGACGGCGAACACCCGTATCAGCGGCTCGCTGGGCTCTTCCGGTAATTCCCTTACCGTCACCGGTGCTGGCACCACTTGGACCAACAGCGGCAAGCTTCGCGTCGGTTCGGTCGGCGGCACCGCCACCCTTACGGTTTCCGCCGGTGCGAGCGCCGTGGTCACTGGTGACGCCGTCGTCGGCTACACCGCCACGAGCTCGACTGGTAATCGCGTCGTCGTCACCGGCACGGGTTCCTCGCTGACCGTCGGTACGCTCACTATCGGCCGCGACGGCTCCTCGGATAATATGGTGACCGTGGCGGACGGCGCAACGCTGACCTCCACTGGCGCAATCACGTTGGGGGGCGCTAACTCCAAACTCAAGATCGGCAACGGCGCCGCCGCCGGAGTGGTCTCCGCCACCTCCATCACGACCTCGGGTACCGGCGCCAATATCGGCCACGTCCTCGAGTTCAATCACACTGGCGACATCACTTTTGCGCTCGATCTCTCGGGCGACCTGAAAGTCCTGCACGCCGGCACCGGCATCACGACTTTGACGGGTACGCTGAACTTCACGGGCGGCGCTGAGGTCACCGCAGGAACCTTGCGCATGAATGGTGCCTACACTGGTGCCACCAAGGTCGACGCCGGCAGCGTCCTCGGAGGTAACGGCACCTTCAGCGGCGCCATCGACGTCTACGGTAAGCTGGCCCCGGGCAATTCCCCCGGTATCACCACCCAGCTCTCCGGTGACACGACCATGTTCACCGGCTCCTTCTTTACGGTGGAGCTCGACGGCACCAACCCGGGCACTGGCAGCGGCTTCCATGACCAGCATGTGGTCTCCGCCGGCAACTTCGTCATCCAGTCCGGCGTGGGGCTGGAGGTGAAGAAGTGGACGACCTTCGTCCCTGCTCGCGGCAACGCCTTTACGATTATCGACGCAAGCAACGGCATTACCGGCACCTTCGCCGACATGACTAACCTCGATTTTTCGACTTTGGTCGTCTACGACAACACCGCTGCCCCCCACACCTTAGGTAAGCTCTACGGCACAGGCCTGACCGGCACTCAGACGCTTGCGGCCTACGCGACAAGCGCTAGCCAGGCGGCGATTGGCGACGCCCTCACGACGGCGGCCCTGACCTACACAACCTCGTCGACCGCCCTGCACCCGGCCGCCTTCATTGACACCAGCACCGCCGCCGGTCAGTCCGCGCTGGCCGTCATCCTTGGCGCCCCTCTTTCCGGCTTCTCGCCGGAGGGCTACTTCGGGACGTCGGATTACCTTTATGCCGTGACCCGCTCGGCCGTGGACTCCGCCCTTACGCAGGGACCGCAGGTCAAGGACGGCCGCTGGTCTGCGAGCTTCGGTTACGCCCGCGCTGAGAATCGTAACGTCTCCGCCGATCGCCAACTGGCTGGCGACACCGGCGTGTTCGCGGTCAACTATGAGGCCTCGTCCACCGGCCGGCTCGGATTCTTCGTCGGGCGCAACGACGGCAAGACCCTGGCGGCCACGACACGTATCGATTATCAAGGCGAGAACTTCGGAGTCTTTGCCGTCGGCAGTTCCAAGTTCGGCATGTTGCCCTTCGAGTACAAGGCGACGCTCTTCGGAGGAACCTACTCCTTTGATGCGGTGCGCCAGACGTCGTCCCTCACTCCCATCCTTGGCGGCGGCTTCACGCTATCTCCCACGACGGCGTCCGCCAGCAATGTCGCCGGCTCGACCTACGGAGGAGAGATCCTTGTTTCGTCCGAGATCGCCAAGAAGGGCGACTTCTCCCTCCGGCCCTATGTCGGGGCGGTTGTCGCACGCTCTTCTACCGATGCGTTCACCGAGGCAGGTGGCATGAGCGTCGATAAGACCAGCAGCGAGTCGACCCGTACTCTCGTCGGCCTTGCCGCCGACTATCGTATGGACACGGCCCTCAGCTTCAGCCTCTCCTTCGGTTGGGAGCATGAGTTCAGCGATGTCAACACGACGCTGAACGCCCATCTCGGCGGGCTGCCCCTGACGGTGACTTCGCCTGAGACCCGCCGGGACACGACCGTCGCCGGCCTGCGTGCGACCTATGGTTTGAAGGATGGTGCCACTCTTGGCGCCGGCGTCGAATTCCGCACCAATGCGGATTACCGCGCCGATCGTCGCCTATTCGTCTCCTTCGGCCGGAGCTTCTGAAGCAAGTATCCCGGAAGTCTTGAGAGCCGCCCAATTGGGCGGCTCTTTCTTTGCCCGCCTGGAGGGCTCGATCTCGAGTATACGCAAGACAACGATGCCGACCTGTAGGTCGGTTTTACGAGGCCGTCACCATGTTGACACGCGCGGGTCGGCGAATCTTAACATCGCGGGGCTTTGCTTCGCGGGGTGGCGGCTTACCTTGAAGGGGCACCCCAAATGCACCAAACTCAGAACATCACCTCTAATCGGGAGATGGATGAAGATCCAGAATACGGCTTTCGTGAGGAAGCCGAGGTAGATACCGTGCTTATGTCCTTAGAGAAACTCCAATTGCTCGTCATCGAGTTGCGCACGCTTCGCCGCGTGCGTGGAGTTCATCGCCGGGCACTTGAGCGCGTGTGCGACTACGTCGTGCACGATCCGGTGTATGCTGATTCCACAAGGTCGATTTTCCAGTCAGCCCTGGAAAATATCCATCGCCGTCAGGCCGGTTAGACTCATGACGAGCGTCCGTCATACAGCCCGGAAGCTATTTCCGGGGCGGGGTGACATCGTCTAGTCGTACGTCCACGAAACAAAGAAGCCGACCTGATGGTCGGCTTCTTGAGGGCGCTTCACTCTCGGCTTACGAGAGGGAGCAGGAGGTGGAGACCGTGGGAACGATCTCAACCTTGCGATGTTCGGCGTCCCACTTCACCAGACCGTCGGCCTTGGCGAAGAGCGTGTGGTCGCGTCCCATGCCGACATTGCGACCAGCGTTCATGCGCGTGCCGCGTTGACGGATGATGATCGAACCAGCGGTGGCGAATTCGCCGCTGTAAAGTTTAACACCGAGACGCTTGGAGCGAGAATCGCGTCCGTTGCTTGAAGTTCCTCCACCTTTCTTTGTTGCCATGGTAGTTTCTGATTTAAGGGGTTAAGCGGAAATAGAGTCTACCTTGATGACCGAGAGCTCTTGGCGGTGGCCGCGACGACGGTAGTAACCTTTGCGGCGACGGTGCTTGAAGATGCGAATCTTCTCGCCGCGCTTGTTTTCAAGAATGGTGGCGGTCACCTTGGCGCCTGCCACGGTGGGGGTGCCGATCTTGGCGTTGACGCCTTCTCCAACGAGGAGGACTTGGTCAAACGTGAGGACGTCGCCTTCGTTTTTACCAGGGTACTGGTTAACGATGAGGATGTCGCCTTGCTTGACGGTGAATTGGCGACCGGAGGTGATAAATGTGGCCTTCATGGCTGTCGGAAGGTCGGAGCAAACGGACAGATGGGGGGTTGGCAAGGGGAATTTAGGGTTCATGGGTAAATGAGGGCGTCTTGGATGACGGCGGATGGCTTCGGGGGTGGTTCGCCGGGCCATAAACTCCTTTAAAAGGGGCTAAGTCGTCCTAATTTCGGGTTTAAGGACGCATTTGGGATAGGTTCGTTCTTTCCTGCGGTCGCCCCCACTCCCATCGTTGGCGGGTGAACCCATTTCGCTCTACAGGCCCTACCGGCACCCCTGACGAAGATCTGGAACGGGAGATTACCCGCAACCTGGCCAAGGGTCCCACCGTCCATGCTACGGCCTTTGTCCATGCCCGGGCAGTGGTCATCGGGAATGTTCTTATCGGCCCGCGGGCCAGCGTCTGGCCTTGTGCGGTATTGCGTGGCGATGTGGCCCCGATCGAAATCGGAGAGGGGACGAATATCCAGGATGGCGCCGTGGTGCATGTCGCTGACGGTTTGCCTGCGAAAATCGGCGCCCGGGTGACCGTCGGCCATTTGGCCATGATCCATGCCTGTACCATCGAAGACGAATGCCTGATTGGTATGCATGCCACGGTGCTTGATGGCGCGGTCGTCGGTGCGCGTTCGATCATCGGTGCCAACTCCCTGGTGACCAAAGGGACTATCATCCCTCCGGGCTCCATGGTTATGGGTGCTCCGGCCAAAGTCGTGCGGCCTTTGACTGCCACCGAGCAGGCGTCGCTGCCCGGTTGGGCGGAGAAATATATCAAGGTCGCCGCTTTCCATCGTCGTTTCGAGTGAGCGAGCTTACGGATAACTCCGCCGGTCTGATTCTCTCGGCGCGTGATTGGCGTATTCGGCAGGCAGCGCATGAGGCGCGCACGGCGACGTTGATCGAAGCGCGCCGGCAACGGGCGGCCTTAGGCGTCAAGGAGCCGGTGGAGGATTTTTTATTCACCTATTACCCGTTCCGATTTTCCGCCTTGCAGCGTTGGTCGCCTGGGGCAGGCGTCGGGCTGGAAGATGCCGTCGAATTAGTGGATGGTCATCGTTTCGAGCTTTCGGCGGATGGCTTGGTGCGCGTGGTGCGGCCGACCGACGCCGAAAGGCATCGGTTAAATTTTACTTTGGAATTAAGCCAAGCGATCGCCTTGCGTCCGGCTTTCCTGGGCTGCTTCGGGTTGCACGAATGGGCGATGGTCTTCAATCAGGCCGCCGATCGGCGTCATGGAGATTGGCCCTTGCGACTGGGCGCCGAGGGCACGGACGCCGTGGTGCGCGCTTCCGCCATTAGGTGCACGCACTATGACGCCTTCCGCTTCTTTACGCCCGGCGCCCGGCCCTTGAATCGCCTGACGCCGACATTGGAGCAACGCGTGCAGAACGAGCAACCGGGATGCGTGCATATCACCATGGATCTTTATAAGTGGACGATGAAGGCGCAGCCTTGGGTGAGTTCGGAGTTGGCGGCCGACAGCTTCGAGCTCGCGCGTGATGCCCGCGCGGTGGATATGCGGGCGAGCCCTTACGATTTTTCGGCGGTAGGCTTGGAGCCGATATGCATCGAGACGCCGGACGGCCGTTCCGCTTATGAGAGCGAGCAGCGGCGGCTCACAAAAAAGGCGGAACCCGTAAGGGCCCGCCTGATTGCAGCGCTTAAGGGCGCCTTAGCTTAGTAACGGTTCAAGGCAGACGCTCGACAACGAAGTCCTTGTAGTCGACTTTGCACGTCGGATCGTGGGCCTGCAGCGCGAAGGTACCGGAGCCAATTCTACGACCATCCATGCCCTTGGGTGGAACCCAATTTTCGGGCTGGGTGAAATTCACGGTCTGCTTTCCGTCGATCCAGATTTGGACATGTTTTCCTTCGACGCGGATGTGGTATTCGAACCAAACGTTATCTGGGGCGGCGGGCGTATTGAGGACGTCTTGCACGGCATAAAGGCCGCCGGTGCGCTTGATGTCTCCATGGCTGGCGTTGACCTGGCACTCGAAGCCGAGCTTCGGCCATTTTTCTTCTTGGTAGGTGGTGTGGAAGTAGATGCCAGAGTTAGCGCCGGGGTAGGTTTTTACCTTACCCTTGAAGTCGAAGTTCGTGAAGGATGCTTTACCATCGGGGCCAACGTAGAACAGGTGATCGGCACTGCCGCCGCGAACTTCCAAAATTCCGTCGACGAATTTATAAGTACCTTCAGGGGCGGTCTTGGTGGCCTTCCAGCCGGCGAGGGACTTGCCGTCGAAGAGGTTGATGGTTTCGCCTGCAAAGCTCGAGGGCGTGGCCAGAAGCAAGCTTCCAGCGGCCAACAAGGCGAGGCGGAGGGATGAGGGGGTGATCATACCCCTTCATCCAACTTCCCCGCTAGGCCAAGGCAAAGGTTAAGTGAAAACTTTGATGCCGGCCTCGCGCATCTCAAGCAGCCGCTTTTTAAGAGTCGAGCGATTGATGCCCAGGATCATGGCCGAGCGCAGTTGATTGCCGCGCGTTTCCTCCATGGCCCGGCGAATCATTTCCAACTCGATCACGTTCAGAATGCCCTTGGCGTCGCCGACGCGGCACTGCCGGTAAATCGCATCATAGGCCGGCAGGAGATTGGTCGGGGAAATCGCGACGATCGCTGGATCAGCGGCGGGTCGTGCTACTTCGGTGGCCGCGGCTACAGCGGAGGCTTTGCGAGGCGTGAGCACGTCTTGCGGTAGGTCTTTCGGGAGAATGGTTTCACCTTTGGCCAAGACGTTAGCGCGTTGGATCACATTCTCGAGTTCGCGGACATTACCTGGCCAATCATAAGTGAGAAGGGCTTCAAGTGCTTCGCTGGAGAGGCGCTTCGGGCGGGTTTTTTTCGCGGCCGCTTGGCGCTGGAGCATGAAGTCGACGAGCAAAGGCACGTCGCCCTTGCGGTTGCGCAGAGCGGGCAACCGGATGCGGAAGACGTTCAAGCGGTAGTAAAGGTCTTCGCGGAATTGACGCAACGCCACCATGGCCTCGAGGTCTTTGTTAGTCGCCGCCACGAGGCGCACGCTTACTTTCAACGTCACGGTACCGCCGACGCGCTGGATTTCGCCTTCTTGGATCGCGCGCAAGACTTTGGTCTGCGTGGGCAGTGACATATCGCCGATTTCATCGAGGAAAATCGTGCCGCCGTCGCATAGCTCGAATTTACCGGGCTTCATGTTCGTCGCACCGGTAAACGAGCCCTTCTCGTGTCCGAAAAGTTCGGATTCGATTAGGTTCTCCGGAATCGCGGCGCAATTGACGGCGACGAAGGGACCCTTCGAGCGCAGTGAGTGCTGATGGATGCAGCGAGCCACCAGTTCTTTGCCCGTGCCGCTTTCGCCCGTGATGAGCACGGTTGCATCGCTCGCGGCGACCTGACCAATCGACTTCAAGACTTCCTGCATCGGTTCAGAACTTCCTACGATGCCTTCTTTGTAGTCGGCTGGGTTGACGAGCGATTTGACGGACTTGCCAGCATTGGCTAAATCGCGCCGAGCCGAGAGGGCTTTGTCCACGAGGTTGATTAGTTTAGCCTGATCGAACGGCTTCATGACGTAATCGTAGGCACCAAATTTCATGGCCTCGATGGCGGTCTGGGTCGTGCCGAAAGCCGTCATCAAAATCACCATCGCCTGCGGTTGGGCGCCGCGGAGCATCTGCAAGGTTTCGATGCCGGTCATCCCGCCCATGCGGTTATCGAGCAGAATAACGTCGGGCTGTTCACGCTTGGCTAGGCTGACTCCGCTTTCGCCGCTATCGGCCTCGAGGACGGTGTGACCCAAGCCCGAGAGGGCCCGACGAAGGGAATAGCGCAGGTCCTTATCGTCATCGATGACGATGATTTTGGCGGATGTTGCGGATGGGTTCGGGCTCATATGAGTAAAAGTAGGCAGATTTCGTGCCAGATGACTGGGCAATACCAATTTGAACGATATCATCCTTAACACAAATGAAGTGTGCTTATTTTTAGACAAATTAAGCTGTAAACAGCCCCCTTGCCATTCATTTAACCTCACTAATGCTCTTGGAATGCCCCGAATCTTTAAAACAGCCTTCCGGTGGACTCTCTGGGGTATCGCGTCGTTCTTTGTGCTAACGAACATGTGGGTCTGGTCGGCCGGATGGGGGCGACTCACCACAGATGCGAGCCTGGTCCCGCCGGACTCCATCGTCATCCTTTTGGGGACCAATCAGTATATGCCTGAATCACGGGTGCCGACGGGGACTTATCAGCCGCGCATCGATGCGACGATCGAGCTCTGCCGTCAGGCCAAAGTCAAAGCCGTGGTCTGTTCGGGCTTGATGGAACAATCCCTTGCCATGGCGCAGCAATTGGAAGCCGCAGGCGTGAAGTGTCCCTTAATCGAAGATCCCTACGGCTGGCGCACCTTGGATTCGGTGGTCCGGGCGAAAGCCCATTATCCCAACGAACACATCGTTTTTATTTCGCAGGACTGGCATTGCGTGCGGGCCCTTTGGCTCGCCGACCGAGCGGGATTAAACGCTACGGCCTACCCCGCGGGGTTCGGCTCCGGGTTCAGTGTTTGGCGATCATGGTTGCGTGATTTTTTTGCGAAACCCAAAGCGATCATCGATTGGGTGATGGGCGATGCGTTGCAGACGTCGATGCCAGCCAACGAAGGCAACCATCTGCGCCGGTAGCTCAGGCTCGCTCGTGGCGACCATCGGGGCGTCTGGTCAAGATCCCCCGGATTTCCAAGAGCGTCAGCATCACGGCGGCTTCGGCGATGGCGCAGGGGGCGGCGGTGGCGAGCGATTCGGCATCATGGGCGGTCCCGCCGGCGAAATGCCGCAACCAACGCGCGTGCTCCGGCGCCTCGGTCGCAAGCGGCAGCGCCGGGCATCCACGCGACTCGCCTAACTCTTGGAGGATTTCATCCACGCCCGAAACTAAAGTGGCTCCATCGCGAATCAAGGCATGGCAGCCGCGACTCGCCGGACTGTCCGCTCGTCCGGGGAGCGCACAAATCGTCTTGCCCAGGTCGCCGGCGAAACGGGCGGTGATCATGCTGCCACCGTCGACGTCCGTTTCGACGACGATAATGGTGCGGGCAAGCGCGGCCACGATGCGGTTCCGTTGCGGAAAACTTTGGCGATCGGCCGGACGGCCTAAGGGAAATTCCGAAAGGATACATCCTTGTTCGACGATACGACGGCGAAGTTTCAGGGCTTCGGGCGGATAGGTTAAATCGAGACCATGCCCTAAGACCGCCGCCGTTTTTCCGGCCGCATCCAGTGCACCCTCGTGGGCGGCCGTATCGATGCCGCGCGCGAGTCCGCTCACAATCCACCAGCCTTCTTTGGCCAGATCTCGTCCCAAGGAGCGAGCTAACGAAGCTCCATAAGGCGTGCAATGCCGCGAACCGATAATCGAGACCGAGCGTGCGTCAGGCACCTGGGCGCCTTCGGCGTAAAGGACTAGGGGCGGATCCCAAAGCTGGGCCAACGAGACTGGCCACGATGGCGATTCTTCGGTCAGTAAACGGAAGCCCAAGCGTTCCGTTTCGGATAATTCTTTCGCCCAATCAAACTCGCGACAGGCGATGGAATCAGCCGCGACCTTAGTGATGCCCTTGATGCGTTGCAACCGCTCGCGCGGCGCCGCGAGGGCCAAGGAGAGGTCATTGCCAAAAGCCTCAAGGAGCCGACGGACGGTGACCGGGCCGACGCCGGGCAGTCCATTCAGCAAGAGGCGTTGGGCGAGGGGTTGAAGCGGGATGGATACCACTTCACCAGCGAGCAGGAGTCAGGTTAACTCAGCAAGGCCGAGGATAACTCAGAAAGGAGGTCGGTAGTTCTCACTGCCTCTTCCCCCTGTTTTCTACTTAGGATGTCAGCCGCACATCCGTGCCAAACGACCGCTAATTCAACCGCCTCTAGGGGTGTTAATTTTAATTCGGTCCGCCGGGCCAGAACTGAAGCAACCATCCCGGCTAACAAATCACCCGAGCCGCCGCGGGCCAACACCGGTCCGCCGAAAGGAACGTGTAGCGTGCGGACTCCGTCGGTGACGCACGTCAACGCACCTTTCAAGACGACGATGGATTTGGTCTGCATGGCGTAGGCTCGACCAGCGGATGGCGTCATTGTTTGACCACTGAGACGTTTGAATTCTCCCGCATGGGGTAGGAGGACCCTGATCTTCGTTGGAGCCGAAGCCTGGATGATTTCTGGCCGCAACGCATCGGCATCGAGGACTAGAGATAGGTCGCATCTTTTGACTAATTTAACGAGGGTGGCCGCGGATTTTTCACCCATGCCCGAGCCGAGTAAAAGGACATCCTTGTTTGGGAATGATTTGCGCATCGAGGGCAGGGCGTCGGCGGAAATATATCCGGACGTGCCGGTCGCGAAGGGATTCCACATCGCTTCAGGCAAGGCCAAGGCGGCTTTATTCCGGAGTGATCTAGGCAGGCAAGTCGTCACCAGGCCAGCGCCCGATTGCAAGGCGGCCCGAGTATTCATCAATACCGCGCCAGGCATCGTCTCAGATCCCCCGATGATCAAGACTCGGCCTTGATGGCGTTTGTCCGCATCCGCCCGTCGAATCTGCCGAAGGGGAGCTAAGGTTTCTTCCGTGGCACTGACTTCCTCGGTTTCGCCCAAGGGCAATCCGATATCAAGGACGCGGATCCGCCCGGTGAATTTACGGGCCGAAGGTTCAAGGAGCGGGCGTTTGAGACAACTGATCGAAACGGTTAAATCTGCCCGGAAGGCCGGCCCGCGCGTGTCGTCGCCGAGTCCGCTCGGCAGATCCACGGCGATGCGCAGGCCTTGGAGTTTTTCCGTGTTCCGTAAAAGGGCACCCAGATCCTTCGACAGCGGTCCGTGAAAGCCTTGGCCGAAGATGCCGTCAAAAATCAGGCAGAATTTTACGCGACCTAAGTCAGGGAGTTTCGCCGCCGCTGCATATTTAATTTTTACACCACGTTTCTTGGTAGACCAGGCGCGGAGGGCTTGGGCTCCGGTCGGCCTTCGGCCGGCGAACACGACCGTCATTTCTGTGCCAGGTTGAGCGCAATAAAGCGCAGCGAGGAAAGCATCGGCGCCATTGTTGCCTTGGCCGGCCAGGATAAGGATGCGCTTGGGTTGCCGACGGAGGAGCGTCAGGGCTTCGTGGGCGACCCCAAGGGAAGCACAGCGCATGAGCTGCCACGAAAGTTTTTTATCCGTTCCGATGAATGCGGCTTCAGCGGCGGCGGCTTCGGCGCAGGAAAGGACCGGCAGGCGGCGCGCGGCTTCCATCTTCAGCTTACCAAGACCGCGAAGGCTTGGGCCAAGGTGTCGGTGTGCGTCAACGAAACCAAAACCTTCACAGCGCCTCGCTTGACGAGCAAGGCTTGGGCTTTGGCATCGAGTTCGACCATCGGTTCACCTTCGGGGCCACCGAGGATGGCTACGCTGGTGAGCGAAAACTCCGCACCGATACCCGTGCCGAAAGCTTTGCTCACGGCTTCTTTGGCGGCGAAGCGCGCGGAGAAAGAAGGATAGGGATCGGCTTTGGCGAGGCAGATTTTCTGCTCGGAGGGCGTAAAGATCTTATCCAAGAAATGTGCGCCGTGTCTTTGATGGGCGGCGCGGATGCGCGCGACTTCGGTGAGGTCGACGCCGACGCCGATTACATTGCCGCCTTCGAGTTTCATGGGCGGCGTAAATGGCCCTGCATTTCGGCGACAGCGCTGCGTATGCCAGTGAAGAGCGCACGGGAGACGATGGAGTGGCCGATGTTCAGTTCGTGCAGATGGGGCAAGGTGAGGACGGTCCTGATATTATCGTAATTGATACCATGGCCGGCATTGACGATCAGTCCGAGGTCTTGAGCTAGGACGCAGCCTTGCCGAAGCCGTTCGAGTTCGCTCGCCGCCGCCGGAGATTTCCATGCATTCGCAAAGGCCCCCGTGTGAAGTTCGACGACCGGTGCGCCGGTCGCCTTAGCCGCTTCAATCTGCGGAGCATCAGGGCCGATGAAAAGGGATACCTCGATATTTTCGGAAGCCAAAGCCCGAACTGTCTCGGTGACGCGGGCGAGTTGCCTGGCCACTTCAAGTCCGCCTTCCGTCGTTACTTCTTCCCGTGATTCGGGTACGAGACAGACAGCGGCGGGTCGAAGCCGACGGGCAAAATCAATCATCGCGGCGGTGCAGGCCATTTCCAGGTTGAGACGAACGCCGGGTAAGCGGGCGATGGCCAAGACGTCTTCGTCCTGGATGTGGCGACGATCTTCGCGGAGGTGTACCGTGATGCCATCAGCTCCGCCGGCGAGGGCTTCGCGAGTAAACTCAACCAAGTTCGGCTCGGCGTGCGGCGATGCATGCAGGCCTCGGTAACGGGCTTGGCGTAACGTCGCGGCATGGTCGATATTAACCCCTAAGAGGATACGCGAAGCGCTCATGGTATCTTTGATAATAATCAGGGGTTAACGAAGGGCGGCGAGCCGTTAGGCTTGGAAGATACCGGAGGCGGGAGATTCGTCAAAACGAACATTCGGCTCCGGGACGCCCGGTGCTTCATTTGGCTTTAGCCGGTGTCGCTTTGCCCCGCGACAAAGCAAGTGCGAGGGCGGGTGCGGTCGGCGAGCGGCGATTGGCTGCAAGGGATTCGGGGTCGCCGGCGTGCACGAGTTGTCCGCCGCCATTGCCACCTTCTGGGCCGATTTCGATGACCCAATCCGCTTCGGCGATCACGTCCGGATGGTGTTCGATGACGACCACGGTGTGGCCGAGCTCTACGAGGGCGTGCAGGAGCTCGATGAGGCGGCGGCAGTCGGATTGGTGCAGGCCGATGGTCGGCTCTTCCAGGATATAAAGATTGGGCCGAATCTGTCCGCGCGAGCGTTCGCGGAAGGTCGGCAACCCGAGGGCCAGTTCACTGACAAGCTTGAGGCGTTGGGCTTCGCCGCCCGAAAGCGTCGGACTGCTTTGACCGAGGGTGAGGTAGCCTAAGCCGGTCTTGACCATTAATCCGCAAAGATCGCGGAGCTTGGCGTCGAAGGAAAGGAATTCAGCCGCTTCTTCAAAAGTCATCAGCAGTAAGTCCGCCGCAGATTTTCCGTTCCAACGGATAGCCTTGGCGGCGACGCCGTAACGCGTTCCGGCGCATTCATCGCAGGCTACATAGGTGTCAGGCAGGAAGCTCATCTCCAGTTTGATACGACCCGCGCCGGAGCAAGCCTCGCAGCGACCGCCTGAGGTGTTGAAAGAAAAGAAACCGGCGCCATGGCCGCGGATGGCTGATTCAGGTAGGGAGGCCAGACGTTCGCGGATCAAATCCCAAGCCCCGATATAAGTCGCAGGGGTCGAACGCGGAGTCTTGCCGATGGGCTCTTGGTCGACGACGACCAGTTGGCGGAAACCTTTGAGTCCGGTGAGGCTTTGGAAAGCAGGCTTTCCTTGGTGGGATACCGCCGCGAGGGCTTCCTTGCCGGTGATGCTCTCCTTTTTCTTGGTGACCGCCAGGCGGATTGCCGGTGCCAGCAAATCGGTGACCAACGTGCTTTTGCCAGCGCCAGAAACGCCGCACACGACACTGAGGCGCCCGATGGGGATTTCGACATCGAAGTTTTTGAGATTACGTAAGGCAGCGTGCTTGAGTTTGATCCATTCTTCGGGTGCGCCCTTGCCCGAGATCGGACGGCGTGCGCCCAGTAGCGGATGTGGAATGGCTTCGCGGAGAAAGCGACCCGTGACCGAATTCGGAAGTTTCTCTAAGGCCTTCGCGGTTCCTTGAGCAACGATTTCGCCCCCGTGAAGACCTGCGCCGGGTCCCATGTCGACCACGAGATCGGCCGCTCGCATGGTATCTTCGTCGTGCTCGACGACCAAGACGGTGTTGCCGCGGTCGCGGAGCCCTTGGAGGGATTCGATCAGACGATCGTTGTCACGCGGATGGAGGCCGATGCTAGGTTCATCAAGGACGTAAAGCGCCCCTGAAAGGGTGGAGCCAAGTTGTGCGGCCAGACGGATACGCTGCGCTTCACCGCCCGAAAGCGTATCGGCTCCGCGATCGAGAGCGAGGTAGCCCAGACCGACGGAATCAAGGAAGCGGAGACGGGCTGCGATTTCAGGCAGGAGAGCGTCGACAATGGCTTTTTCCCGGACACCTAATTTGAGCGTGGAGAGAAAGTTCAGGGATTCGTCAGGTTGAAGCCTTAGCAATCCGGGCAAGGACAGACTTCGTCCCTTCGCTCCAGTCAGTTTGACGGAACGACCGATGGGCCCAAGGCGCTCGCCGTGACAGGTCGGGCAGGCCGCTTCGCCGACGCGGTCCGCGATCGCATTTTCATTCAGCGATTCTTCCTCATCGGCGGAAAACTTCTCGACCTCTAGCCCGTGGCCGCGGCAATCCGGGCACCAGCCGCGGGGCGAATTCCAAGACAGATGCTTGGGGTCGACGGCAGGGTATGATTCGCCGGTCGCCGGGTCGCTGCGCGAAGTGGAGAAGAAAGAGACTTGTTCGCCGTGAGAGTTGAGCAGCACGCAGGCTCCTTTGCCGACCTGCAAGGCTTGCCGGACAAGCGTCCGCAAAGATTTTTCACCTGCTTCTTCCGTTTCATCGGGTAGGAGGATCATGCCGTCAAATCGGAGTGTTCCGACAATCGCATCAACGTCGTGTTCACTGTAGCGATCAAGGCCGTCAAAGCCCTCCACCGGCGTCAATTTCCCGTCGCAGCGTAATTGACGTATTCCTTTGGATTCAGCCCATTCGGCAAGCGGGCGATGATGGCCTTTGCGGGCCCGCACGAGCGGCGCCCCAAGCAGGAGCGAGCCTTTCTTGAGGCCTTTTATTTTTTGGGCGACGAGTCGGACGACCGCATCTTCGGTCATTTCTTCGAGAGGTTCGCCGGACACAGGACTGTGGAGGATGCCAGCTCGGGCGAAAAGCACTCGCAGGTATTGGGCCACTTCAGTGACCGTGGCTACGGTGGATTTCGCGGAGCCCCGCGTGATGCGTTGCTCGATGGCTACGGTCGGCGGCAAGCCGGTGAGCGAATCGATGTCCGGCTTGGGGAGTTGTTCGACGAACTGTCGCGCATAGGCGGAAACGCACTCCAGGAAGCGCCGTTGGCCTTCGGCAAAAAGAATATCAAAGGCCAAGGAAGATTTACCCGAACCGGAGACGCCCGTCATCACCGTGAGAGAGCCGTGCGGGATATCTAGTGAGACATCCTTTAAGTTGTGCTCGCGCGCGCCGCGGAGCGAGATCGAGGTCGGCCGGGGTTTGGATTTGGACGTACCGGGTTTGGCGAAGGCATCCTCGCCTTGAGCCAAGAAATTGCCGGTGACCGTCCCGGCGGTCGCTACCTTGGCGGGAGTGCCCTCCGCGACTAATTGTCCACCACCGGGTCCGGCTTCCGGTCCCATTTCGAGAATCCAGTCGCAGGACTTGAGTACGTCGAGGTGATGTTCCACGACGATCAGAGAGTGGCCCGCGGCGGTCAGGCGGTGAAAGAGGCCGATGAGGCGTGCCACGTCTTCGCGGTGTAGCCCCGTCGTAGGTTCGTCCAGAAGCAACAGCGCGCCGCTTTTTCGCGTATCGATCTTAGAAAGAAAACGGACGAGCTTCAGACGTTGGGCTTCGCCGCCCGAAAGCGTCGTCAACGGTTGGCCTAAGGAAAGGTAACCCAAGCCCACTTCTTCGAGACAGGCGAGTTGCGATGACGCTGGCGTGCGCTCGCCGAGGAAACCCCGCGCTTCGGTGACCGACATCGCGAGCAGGTCGCCGACCGACTTGCCATCAAATTGAAAAGCCAGGACTTCATCGCGGAAACGTTTTCCTTGGCAGGATGGGCAAGGCAGAGCGACGTCGGAGACGAATTGCATCTCGACGGTTTCCCAGCCCGCTCCGCCGCAACGCTCACAACGGCCTTCGCCGGCATTGAAAGAGAAGTGGGAAGGCGTGAGCCCCGCCGCCTTCGCATCGGCCGAGTTTCCAAGGAGGTTACGGATGGCATCCCAGGCGCCCACGTAAAGGGCCGGATTGGAGCGCGGTGTCCGTGTCGCGGGCGACTGGTCGACCAAGGCGACTTCGGAAGGCTCGCGGTCGAACTGAAGCCATTTCGTTTCGAGGCCTTCATTCCCTGACTCCGGATCACGTCGTCCGATGACTTGGTGAAGGAGGGTAGATTTTCCTGACCCCGACACCCCGCATAATCCGACCAAGCGGCCGAGCGGAATCGTGCACGAGAAATCCTGCAAATTATTGACCGAGGCCCCTTGCACGCGCAGCCGTGCCGTCGTGTCGTCGACCGATCGGGGTGGACGCACCACCGGCTTACGTTTACCAGAGAGCCAGCCACCGGTGGCGGAATCTTTTACTTTTAGGATGCCTTCGGGTTTGCCTTGGTAGATCAGATGTCCGCCGGCCGCTCCGGGACTGGGGCCGATTTCGATCAGCCAATCGGCGGCCCGCATGACGGATTCATCATGTTCCACGACGACCACCGTGTTGCCTTGTTCCACCAGTCCGCGTAGGATCCCGACCATGCGGGCGAGGTCGCGGGCGTGCATGCCGACGCTCGGCTCATCGAGCACGAAGACCGTATCGGCCAAGCAGGCGCCGAGGCAGGAGGTCAGGTTGACGCGCTGGACTTCGCCGCCCGAAAGCGTTCGCGATAACCGATCAAGGGCAAGGTAGCCTAAGCCGACGGCTTCGAGGTAGCCGAGTCGTGCCAGGATGGCTTCGAGCGCATGGTCGGCGGGGTGGCGTGAATCTTTGGGGGCTAACGGCGCGAGTAATTGGCGAAGCTCGGTGACGGGCAGTAGATAAAAATCCGGCAACGTGCGCCCTTGCCATTTCCACCAAAGCGATTCGGCGCAAAACCTTTTACCGGCACACTTCGGACATTCTTCGTAGGCTCGCCAACGCGAGAGGAAGACGCGGACGTGCATCTTGTAAGTGCTGGATTCCAGCCAACGGAAGAAGCCGCGGATACCATACCATTTTGATTCCCATTCGCCCGGGACGTACGTGGGCTCACCGTCTTCGATGAATTTGCGATGCGGCTTGGAAAGTTTTTTCCAGGGTACGTCCAACGGGATACCGGCCTTGCGGCAGGCTTTCAATAGGTCGCGCTGGCTTTCGCCGTACACCGTGCCTTGGAAGCAGGCGATGGCCCCTTCGGCCAAGGTGATCGCCGGATTCGGGATGATTTTCTTCCAATCAAGGCCAATCACCCGGCCAAACCCACGGCATTCCGGACAGGCGCCGATTGGAGAATTGAACGAAAAAAGCGCGGGCGTCGCTGGTCGGAATTTCCGGCCATCAATCGGAGATTCGAGCGCTTCGCTGTAGCGTGAAAGTTCGACACCCTGGTCGTCGAGCAGTCGAAGCCGTCCGCCACCTAGGCGGAAGGCAGCCATGGCGGCTTCATGGAAACGTGAAGTTTGGTCAGACGTGATTACGACCCGGTCCTGGATGACGAGGATTT
>CAILOT010000112.1:0-22585 GCA_903835965.1 uncultured Opitutia bacterium | reverse complement strand
TCGGTTAGTCCGCGCGCGATTACTTAGTCTCCGGGCGCCATCGGGTTGTACCATTGAAATTGAGAGCAACCTCACAAAGCCGCCAAAGTTAACGCTTCATAAGTTACGGGAAGGTGACGGTTTGGCATCGACTGGCTATGGAGATTGAGCGGGTTTGGCTCGCGTGCAAAAGTCGAACACTACGCGATGAGTGTTGAAGAAAATAGCCTGTTACGGTCCAGACCTACGGACGTACCGCCTCCGCCCTCTTTACGAAAACTGGGCGTGGCCGAAATGTTTAGATATTGGCTGGCCCGAGTAATCAGCAGCCGGGGTTTCATCATTTCCGTCGCGATCCATTTCTTGCTGCTGATCGTCGCTTTCCTGTGGGTGATTTCGGCGTTCACGGATAAAACGGCTGGCCAGCCTGTATTTATCGCCACTGGCGCGGGCGGCGGGGCTGCCGGCGAAAGGGCCAAGATCGTCGAACACAACTTGCAGGCGAAGAAAGAAAAGACGCACGCGAAAAAAGTCGCTCGTATTACCACCAAGAGCACCGACGCCAAAATCGCCTTACCTGATTTGCGGGTGAGTGCGGTGATGCCTGATGCCTTATCTTCTAAACTTTCGGGCACATCCTCGAAGGGCTTTGGCGGGGGTTCGGGCGGCGGCATCGGCTCCGGGAAGGGCCTGGGCGTCGGCGGCACGCGTAATTTCGTCGGCAAGCCCGTGATGGGCGCCCATATCGTCGCGACTAAAGTCGCGGTCTTTATGGACGCCTCGAAATCGATGGCCCGTTATCTTGATCGAGTGGAATCCGAAATCCGTAAGCAGTTTCCCACGGCTGATATCTTCATGTATTCCGGAGTTTGGACCAATGTGAAAGACGACGTGATTATCGGCGGTTCTCGCTACAAAGGCACGACCGGACGGACCGGCGCGCCCCCAGCCAAGACCACGGACCCTGAAAAACTCACCGCGAACGGTAAGCGAATCTTTAAACAATATGATGATAATTTCAAGACGGGTTGCGTGGGCGCGTGGATCGACATCATGCGCAATGAGCGCGCTTACGACGGCTTGGTCATCTTCTCCGACTTTCAGGACGGCGTGACCCAATATCGCAGCCCGAAGGGCGATAAGTCTGCCAGCTATTCGACGCGTGACGCCACGATTATCTATTGTGACAGCGTCCGCTCTCGTTTGCCGACCGACGACCGGAAGCCCGCCGAGAAGCATTGGGAAGATGAACTGGTCAATGCGTTCGCGGGGGCGAAATCCGGCCGCGGCCCACGCCTTTATCTCTTCTCCACCGAGATTGAGCCGCAGCCGATCTTCGCCCGATGCGTGGCTGCTTCGGGCGGACAATCTAAGATGGTCGAATGGTTGCGGAGCGGCGGCAATCCGCCGCCTGACGCCGATGAACTCACCATCGGTAAGCCGACGGTCGTGCAAGGCCGTTCGGGCGATTTGACGCCGAACGAGGTGCGGGCGATGCGGTGAAGAAGGGGCCGGAGTTCCGGCTGGGGAGATAGGAACGCGGAGACCCAAGCAAGGTGTTAACGTGTCTCTGAATCCAGCGACGTTGTCGTCGCCGTCCGCCGCCGCTACTTTATTTGTCGGTATCCGCTTCCGCTCTTTTCCCTTTCCGTCCATTTTTCGCCATCTCCTTCTTCTCCTCCGGGCTCAGATTATTGACCGGCGAATCCGGTTCATTGTGCTTCGGCATAACCAGGCGCAGTCTCTCCATGATCGCTTTGTATTCTGACTGAGCGGCTAGGTTCTGATGCTCGAGTGGGTCGGCCGAATGGTCGTATAGTTCCTCGGCGCCGCCTTTCGCGCCGTAATACGTGAAGCGATATCGGCCGTCGGTGACGGAATGGTTCCCGCAGTTGTAAGTCGTCAGCGTGGGGTGGTTCCAGGCCAGGGTCGGATCCTTCAGCAAGGGCGCGAAACTGCGCCCCTCGTTCTCGGGGTTGGCGGGCAGGCCGCAAAGCTCGATCAGCGTCGGGTACATGTCGAGCAGGTTGACCACGGCCTCACTTTTCAGCCCCGCTTTGGTCACGCCCGGCACGCTCACGATAAAAGGAACCCGGTCCGACTCTTCCCAGAGATCGGTCTTACCGTATTTGAGTTTCTCGCTGAGGTGCCAGCCATGGTCGCCCCAGACCATGATGATGGTATTGTCGGCGTATTTGCTCTTGGCCAGGGCGTCGAAGACGACGCCGAGGCAGTGGTCGGCGTAACTGATGTTCGCGAGGTAGGCGCGCTGGGCCTGCTTGTGCATGTTCGCCTTGTCGGCGGCCAGGAAGCGCGGATCAGCCGAGAACAGCTCCTTGCCCTCCTTGTTCGTGATGTCCTTCAAGTCGTCGCGGAAGATCTCGACGGTCTTGAATTTATCCAAGGGATAGAGGTCGAAAAACTGCTGCGGGACTTCCCAGGGCAAATGTGGCTTGGAGATACCGAGGGCCAGGAAAAACGGCTTGCCGTCGAAGTCGCGCTTGAGTTGATCGGCGGCCCATTTGCTGGAGACATAATCTTTGGTCTGTTCAATGGGAGCGGCGACCGCCCCCCACCGGAATTCTTCACCTTTTTCTTTCGTGGCCTTTTCGCTTGCCGATTCCTTCAGGGCGGCGGGAGATTCTGACCAGAGCATGCCGCCGTTGTTGCCGCCAGCGTCCACGAACTCTTTGAACGCCCACTGTCCTTCGTCCATCCCTTTCGCGGTCGGGTGCTTATGGAAGACTTTCCCCGTGGAGAGAGTGTGATAGCCGTGCTTGGCGAAGTATTCCGGCAGTGTCACGACATCCTTCGCCTTCGGGGCGTTCTTCAGGTTCTGCCGATTGCCGTAGACGCCAGTCGATGCCGGCTGCTTGCCAGTCAGGATGGCCGAACGGCTTGGGCAGCAGACCGTGGAGGGGCAATAGGCCTTGTTCAGGACGACACCTTTTTCCTTAGCCAGTCGATCCATGTTGGGGGTGATGGCCTGCGGATTGCCGCCCAGGCAGCCCACCCAGTCGTTCATGTCATCGACGGCGATGAACAGGACATTGTACCCCTTGCTTTGATATTCGGCTGCCTTCTGCCGTGCTTCATCGGCGGCGAACAAGGCGACCGTCATGACCGCCTGCAGGCCGAGGAACCAAAAGAATTTCACGGGGCCGCATTTAAAGGAGGACATCGTGACTCTTTTGCTTGGGGTTGATGAAAGTGTCCTGGCGGAGAGGAAGGGATTCGAACCCCCGGTACCTTGCGGTACATCTGATTTCGAATCAGACGCAATCGACCACTCTGCCACCTCTCCTATCCAGGACTGTTGAGGAAGTCCCTGGATGGCGGGCGGGCAAGAATTAAACGCCAAAGGGCTGCAGGGCAGCGGGGTAATGGGGGTTATCCGAAGGCATCTGATGAATCAGGCCGCCTCAGGGCGGCCGAAGGGTGGGTCGTGGCGTCGCGCCCTCATGATGGGGAGTGGATGATGCATCGTGCTCTTACCTTGATTCGCCCTGCTAGGGCAGCACGCGGTGCTGCCCCTACCTGCGGGGCGTGTCTCAGGGTAGGGCGGGTTGTCCCCAACCCGCCGTTGGCCAGATCGAGAATAGTAAGTCGCCCGAGGGGCGCAGCTCTGTCCGCGAACGGACGGCTCGTAGAGCCGTCCCTACCCGATTGAGGGTGCAAACAAAAAGGGCGGCCGAAGCCGCCCTCCTAGGACAGGACGAGGTGCTGTCCTAGCCCTGGGGTTTGCGCTTACTTCGCGTACATCTTATCCTTCGGATTGGCGCCGGAGATGAGGTAGGCCATGAGGTCGGCGACTTCTGCGGCATTCAAGGAGTTGATGAGCCCGACAGGCATGGGGCTGACGTTCGAACGATCGATGGCCTGGATGTCCGATCGGTTGATTGAAATCTGGACCGAGGGGTCGAAGGGATTGACCGCGAGCTGAAGCTTATCTCCTTCTTCATTTAAAATTCGCCCGATAATTTTCCCGCCATCGACGCGCGTGATGACCGAGTTGCTATACTGATCTGAAACGACGACGCTGGGGTCGATGATGCTCGTCAAGATATCGGCCGGAGCCATACGCGAGCCGACGCCGCTGAGGTCGGGGCCTTGGGCTCCGCCATTTGCGCCGACGCGGTGGCATTGCGAACAAAGGGCAGCGGAGAACATTTTCTGACCGTTCTCGAAATCAAGTGACTTGCTGGCTTTGGCGCCATCCCAGGCCTTAAGCGCTTCCGCGTGGGTCCAAAGGCGGCCAGGGCCGGCGGCGGTCGGAATCGGTGCGGCCGGCTTTCGTGCGGTGGTCGGGGCGATCTTTTCCAGTTCGGCGCGTTCGGCTTCCGGCGCTTCGGCGAGGGCTTCTTTGCGGATGTTGCGAACGAAGCCTTTCAGCGAATGACCGCCTTCGGCCTGGCCGAGTTCATCGAGGTAGCCGAAGAATTGCTTACGGAGCTCGGGCGTCCAGCCATGGGTGGCCCGCGCCAGGTAGACGGCCAAGCCGATGCGGGTGGAGGCAGGCGTGACCGCCATGGATGCGCGTACCGCAGTCGAATAACCGGGGCTGCGGGCGATGATTTCTGGATCGGCGATGACGGCCGGGCCGGCCTGAGCAATCTTCATCGCATAGAGGACGCGAGCAGGCGCGGTGGGTTCGCCGAGGAAGATGGAGACCAGCGCTAACTGACGGTCGAGCGAGTTATCTCCCGAAGGCAGGCGACTGGCGAATTCTTTGCCAAGTTTTACCGCCGTAGCGGCATCGGGTTGACCGTGACGCGAGAAGGCGACTTGTAAGACGCGAAGGCGGTCTTGTTGCAGGCGTAAGTCTTTGGCTTTCGCGGTGCACTCCACCGCCGCCAAGATGACATTAAGATCTTCCTTAGTGCCACATCGGGCGAGTGCTACGGCGGCGTTGAGTGCGAGGTCTGGATTGGCGTCGGCCTTGACGCGGGAGCGCCAGCTATCAACGGGCTGATGTTCGACGGCGATGCGGGCGGCAAAGCGCACCCAGCGGTCGACGTGGCCCATGAGCGGCCAGGCTTTCTCGAGCGACGCCGCGGAAGGAGCGACATTGCGCATGGCCTCGAGTTCGCGACGGAGTTTCTGTTCCGGGGTGGCATCGAACCATGCCACGGGCGCGGTGGATTCCTTGCCTTCGTAGCGGATGCGATAGAGCGCAGCTTGTCCGCCACGACCGCCGATGGTCACATACATATGGCCATCTTGGGGGCGGATGACGGCGTCGGTCACGGAGAAGGGCCGGCCGGCGGCGAAGACTTCCTTGCGAGCCTTCCAGGCGCCGCCCTCTGGTACGAGGTGAATGGCGTAGAGCGTGGCGTAAGTCCAATCGCAGGCGAAGAACGCATGTTGATAGGCGGCGGGGAATTTAGCGCCTGTGCCCATCGTGCAACCTGTCGGGCTGCCTGGGCCGATGTCGACCAGCGAAGGCTGGGAGTCGACGAGTGCGAGCGGGTTATTGCCGGAGCCAGAGCGCCAGCCGAGCTCGCCTCCAGGCGTGCAGAGGTTGATGCGGGTTGGGCGATACCAAGGCGACCCCATGTCCCATTCCATATCCGAGTCGTAAGAGAAAATATCGCCGTCCGGGGCGACCGCACCGTCATACGGATTACGGAAACAGGTCGTGACGCGAATCCAGTCTTTCCCGTCTTTATCCATGCGAGCGATCCAGCCTCCAACGGCCTTGATGCCGGCGGCGTGGCCATTGGGGTCCTCGAATTTCTTCAGCAGATCATCTTCGTCGTAATGTTTTGCGGAGGCTCCGACAACTTCGTCGTCGGGAAGTTTCGTATGGTTACCGCCGAAGACCAGAATGGAGCCATCGCGGTCGAGAACGAGTTGGTGCGGGCCGTGTTCACCTGCACCCTTGAGGGAGCGAAGCATCGTCTGTTCGGCGTAAGAACCGTCGCCCTTGGTATCGCGGATGCGCCAGATGTCGCCTTTGCCTTTTTCGCTGGTGCATGCGTAAAGCGCGCCATGGGCAAAGAGCAGGCCGTGGCAGCCGATGAATTTCGTATCGATTTTAGTGACGATGGGCTTGGCCGGATCTTTTAGCGAGACGTGCCAGAGGACGCCGCCTTGGTCGCCGGCGACCAGGTCGCCTTCGGGTGAAACGGCCAGGCTAACCCAGGATCCTTGGAGATCGCGGGGCACGGTATAGACGAGGTCGGCTTTGAATCCAGGCTGGAGAATAAGAGTATCAGGTTCGGAGACCGTACTCGGCCGACTGCGCTTGCCGTCTTTTTGGGCTACAGCCTTTTTGGCTGCGGCCTTGCCCCCGCCAAACACATCGCCCCAAGGAGCGGAGCCCATCTTCTTTAAGACCGTAGCAATTTCCCATTTCGAATCATCGAAGCTGGCAACTTCCCATCCTGCGGCCGGTTTCTGATCTGTGATCTTCGCGGCTTCGGTTGATTCGATGAGGACCGTTTTACCGGCACTGATACGGAAGGAGAGAGCCGCACCACCACCATCATTTCTTGCCAGCACGGAGATGATATTATGACCGGCTTTCAGGTCGCCGCCGACTTCGGCGCTAAAGGCATGCGCCCATTCGTCGGAGCCGCCGAGTTGCTTGCCGTTGAGCCAGACCACGCAGTGGTTATCGGCGGAGGCGAGCAAAGTGGCTTTGGCCGGGATATCCTTGAGGTCGAAAGATGCGCGGGCCCATACCTCTTGTTTTGGGATGCCGTTCTTCTTCGCCCAGATCCACTGGGTTTCGGCGTGAAGGGGGGATAGGGCAATAAGCGCAGCCAAGAAGGCTGCCGCGAGCTGGGGTAGTCGGAGCATGCTTGATATGACCATGGGGGGTGGGGGGAGTTCCATCTTAAAGAGGGTGGGCAGAGTCGCGAGGGGGCCTGAAGTGCAAAAGTGCAAATCGGCCTGCGGCCTGTGCAAAGGTGGATACATCCGTTTTAGGTGGCGGGTAATTTTAACTCAAAGGGAGACCAGTGACCGGAGGATTGGCTGGGAGATACATTATCAGGTCTCGGGTCTCGGCGGTCGGGTGTCGGGTACGGGAGCTCAGGTGCGGGTGCAGGTGCGGGAATAATCCTGAACCCGAACCTGGTGCTGAAAACCTGAACCTGGGACCTGATGGCCGAGACCCGAGACCTGAAAGATTTTGAATCTATGGACACAAATAAGGACAGCACGTGGTGCTGTCCCTACCTCTGCTTCGCAGCAGTTCACCTTGCCAGCGGATCCCCGCTGCTGAGCTTCGCTCAGCCGGGCAACGTGAACGCGGGGAGTTTGCGGATTTCGCCGCCGGCCATCGCGGACTCATGGGCGAGGATGCCGGTGCAGGTCCAATTGGCGGACTGGCGCGCATTCGGGAACGGCTCGCGCTGGGCGAGGAGCGCCTGGATGAATTCGTTGGCGAGGTGCGGATGGGAGCCGCCGTGCCCGCCTCCCTGCGTGAACGAAAGGTGATCTTCGCCTTCGCCGTAGACGCCCTTGGTCGTGAAGTGCTGGATCTCCTTGGGGAGGCGATGCGCGAAGTCGGGCACATTGACCTTCTGCGGGATTTCCGGCTCGGCTTTCTTCGCCGTATGGATGACGGGCTCTTCGCCTTCGACCAGTGGCCACTCAAAGGATTTCTTCGAGCCGTAGACGTCGATGGATTCGCGATACTGGCGGGCCGTGTCGAACAGCGAGCGGATGATGCGCGCCGAGACGTCGGACTTGTGGAATTTGATGTGGGCCGTCTCGACTGCGAAGGGCGAGTTGTAGATCGGAATCATGTCCTCGGCGATGCGGCCGGAGCCGAAGCATGAGACGTATTCCGCGTCGGCGCGGGTGAGGGCGAGCATCGGGCCGACGCAGTGCGTGGCGTAATACATCGGCGGGAGGCCGGGCCAGTAGCCGGGCCAGCCTTCCATGTCCTGCTGGTGCGAGGCTTGGAGGAACTGCAGGCGGCCCAGTTCGCCGTTGTCGTAGAGCTCCTTCACGTAGAGGAACTCGCGGGCGTAGACCACCGTCTCCATCATCATGTAGCTCAGGCCCGTTGCTTTCACCAGCTTCACGATCTCTTCGCATTCGGCGATCGAGGTCGCCATCGGGACCGTACAGGCCACGTGCTTGCCGGCCTTGAGGGCGGCGATGGATTGGCGACCGTGATCGGGGATCGGCGTGTTGATGTGGACCGCGTCGATGTCGGGGTCCTGGAGCATCGCGTCGAAGTCCGTGTAGCGCTTCGAAATTTTATAGCGGTCGCCGATTTCCTTGAGCTTGGCCGGGTTGCGTTGGCATAAGGCCACGACCTCTGCGTTCGGGTGGGCAAGGTAGATCGGGATGAATTCGGCACCAAAGCCGAGGCCGGCGAGGGCGATGCGGATTTTCTTCGTGCTCATGGGGTAGAGGTATGAAGCGGAAAAGCGGATGGATAAGGAAGCAGATTTTCTTTGATAAAGACGACCTGCCGCTTCGCAAATCTACCAAACGAAGAAGGCCGCACTTCGCAGTGCGGCCTTCAGCTTCATAGCGAGGGCAGGGCTGATTAAGCCTGCTCTTCGATCTTTAGGGCGCGATAACCGCCGAGGCTCTTGAAGTAGAAGAGCAGCAGCAGGTAGATCGCGGCCATCGCGAGAGGGATGAAAGAGTCAGCCTTCAGCGTGGCGCGGTCACCGGCCTGGTTGGCGGCGACAATCGCCTTCTGGTCGGCGGTACCCGTAGCTCCGGCCTTCTTGGCGGCTTCGAGCTTATCACCCGCAACCGCAGTAACAGGAGCGAGGAAGAGGAACTTCGACTCGCCGGAAGCCTTGGCGGAGGCGTAGACGGCTGGGGCGTCTTTGTTCAATGATTCGGAAGTATAGCGATCCTTGGCGTAACCGAGGCCAGGGCCACCGATTAGGCCGGCGGAGAGCATGCCGATGCCGCCCATGATGGACATCGCGACGGCGCCAGAGCGAGGGAAGCGGTCGCCGACGACGGCGAGCATGGTGGGCCAGAAGAACGTCTTGCCGAGGGCGTAGATGCCGAGGGCGATCAGGGCGACGGCGAAGCTGTCCATGCCAGAAGCGAGGCGCAACCCGACGAAGGCGAGCACGGAAGCGGTGACGAGGAGAGCAATCGGGGACCCGACCTTCCTCTCGATGAAGTCAGCGCAGAACCGCAGGCCGAACATGATGGCTGACGTCCAGATGAAGAGCGTCTTGCCTTGGTCGGCGGTGAAGAGATTGCCGGTAATGGCTTCGATCCAGGAGTCCGTGCCGAGCTCGACGGCGCCGACGAGGGCATGGGTCACGAAGAGTACGAAGAGGAGAAGTGAACCGAGCGAGAAGCGCGTGATGATACCGACCGCGATCAAGAGCACGCCGCCGATGGCAAAGCCGGTCGTGGCGCCGCCGAAGAAGAGGGCGACAAGGTAGCAGGCAACGGCCGCACCGAGGATGCCGACGTCCTTGAACATTTCGCTGAAGTTCGCACCTTTGAGGGCGGCTTCCGATTTAGGGAAGGTCTGACCCCAGAACATGACCGCGTAAGCGATAGTCGGGACGAGGTAGAAGGAGAGTTGACCCTTCCAGCCCAGGTGCATCACCGAACCGAGGAAATACGAGGCGACGGCGCCGACGACCATGCCGAGGGGCCAAGAGGCGTGCAGGATGTTGAGATAGTGCGTGCGCTTTTCGGGGAAGGTCGTGGCGACGAGCGGATTGGCCACGGCTTCGAGGGTGCCGTTCGCGTAGGCGAAGATGAACATGCCCCAGTAGAGGAAGTCATACGCATTCGAAGGCGAGGAGGCGCCGAAGGTGACGAAGGCCGAGATGATGTGACCCAAGAAGGCGAGAGCGATCAGCTTGCCGTAGCCGAACTTGTCGACCAAGACGCCGCCGATGATGATACCGAAGCAGAAGCCGGAGAAACCAGCGCCACCGATCGCACCCAGCTGGGTCGCGGTAAAGCCGTATTCAGAGGCCCAGGCGCCGAAGATGCCGCCACGAAGGGCGAAGCCGACGCCGGCCGCAAGGATAGCCATGAAGCCAGCCCAGAGTAGGCGCTTCGCATTGGGTGCAGTAGTTTCTGTGCTCATGTATAGGAGTGTAGGGGTACATGACGAATAAAAGGCATCCGCCCCCGCCTGTCGAGTAGGCAGTGTGGTCTATGATTTTCCCGACACCCTCCTCTCAGTCGGCCGCCTTGCCCAGGTAGCTTCGGCGGTATTGGGTCGGGCTCCCCTTCATGGCCCGACGGAACTGTCGAGAGAAGTCGCTGGCATCATAAAAGCCCGTCTGGTGTGCGATTTCCGAGGGTCTAAGGTCAGAGGTGCGCAAAAGATCCGTCGCCGCGGCTACCCGCATCCGTACGAGGTAGGCCCTCGGGCTCATCTGATAGGCTTTATGGAATTTACGCTCAAATTGACGCACCGAGAGGCCGGTCAGCTTGGAAAGTTTCTCGACGTTGAGGGGTTCGGAAAGGTTGGCTTTGATAAATTCAGCCGCCGCCTCGACCTGAAAAAATGGCTCCAAGAGCGCCCGGGTCCCTTCATAACTGCGAACCGTTCCACACACGCCGCAGGGGTTACCGTCTAGGTCTAAAAGGGGTAGCTTTGAAGTCTCATACCAGACGTGTTCGCCTTTCTCATTCGGGAAAAGTTCGATGATGCGCGGAGCGGGTTGCCCGGATTGGCTGACTTGAAGGTCTTTTTTACGAAACGCTGCGGCCAGTTCGGCAGGGAAGATATCTTTATCAGTTTTGCCCAAGAGGCTGGCTTCGTCGGCAAAGCCGCAACGTTGGGCGAAGGGTTCGTTCGCCATCGTGAACCGCCCCTCGAGATCCTTCGCGAAGAACATCACTCCGGGAAGATGATCAAAGACGCTGCGCAGGCTCGAGATTTGCACTCGTCGCAGCCAATCTTGATGGGCTGGTGTCGTTCTCATACCATTTAGGTTGGAGTTAAAAATCTCAAATACGACCCTGTTTTAAGGGTAATAATGGTATTATTACGCCCTCTCTGGCCAGAGGGTCGCATGTCGTTTTAAACCGATAGGGCTTCGGGCGGTTTTGCTAATGCCTGCCCCGGCTGGGCCTTATGTTATGGGGCAAAAGGGCTTGGGGATTATTTTCACTTTGAGATTCTCGGGAAACCAGCCTCTTTGAAGGTCTACCAATTCACCATGTCCTCATCCTTCAAGCTCTTTGCTTTCTCCTTCCTCGCCACGGCCGTCTTTGCCGAAGACGCCAAGCCCAAGACGCCTGACGCCGAGACGATGAAGCGCGGCCTCGCCGTTTATTCTCGTACCTGCATCGCCTGCCACCAGCCGACCGGCATGGGCATTCCTCCGGTCTTCCCGCCGCTCGCTGGCTCGGAGTGGATCGCCAAGAGCGCGTCCATCGCCGTCCGCAATATCACGAACGGCATGCAGGGCCCCGTCACCGTCAAGGGCATGAATTACAACAGCATGATGCCTCCGGTTGCGGGTGTGACTGATAAGGACATCGCCGATGTCGTGACCTACGTAAATAATTCTTTCGGCAACTCGGGTGCCGCCGTCACCGAAGAAGAAGTGAAGGCGATCAAGGCCAAGTATGCCGACCGCAAGACCCCTTGGACCGCCGCGGAATACGAGAAGGAAGGCAAGTAAGCCCCCCAAGGGTAGGGTGGCTTGACCCAAGGGGACCTGCACGGCATTTTAGTGTCTCAATCAGAGACGCCCGAGGCGTCCCACCCCCATGTCTTCCCCGCACCCCCTCTCTGGCACGCCCCCTCGCTCCCGCGAGCAAGTCGCCGAGCTCCATTTCATGGACGCGCGCTACAAGCTGCTCGACCTCGCGGCCTTCCTAGACCGTCTCGAGCGAGCTTCCGGTGGTGATGACCACCGCATTCGCGGTCTCCGCCAAGCCTTGCCGCTCCTGCTGGAAAAAGGCGACGGACGGGTCGCGAAGATTCTCTCGCTCTGGTCCGACCCCTCTGCCGCCCCGATCGAAAAGTCCGACACCAAGGCCGCCACGGGCGTCTGGCCAGGCATCAAGTAAGCTACGACCATGCGCTATATCGAACCCCACGGCCACATGGTGAGCCGCACCACGGATGATTATCAGGCGATGACGATGGCCGGTTGCGCCGCCATTTGCGAACCCGCTTTCTGGGCCGGCTTCGACCGCAAGTCCGCCGACGGTTTCTACGATTATTTCTGCCAGCTGACGCAGCATGAACCGAAGCGTGCCGCCAAGTTCGGCCTGCCGCATTATTGCTGGCTCTGCATCAATCCGAAGGAATCCGAAGATGTCGCCTTAGCGAATGACGTCCTGGCTTTGATCCCGCAGTTTCTCAAGTCCTCCACGGTCCTCGGCATCGGCGAGATCGGTCTTAATAAAAATACGCGCAACGAGATGAAGATCCTCGAGCAACACATCGAGCTGGCCGTGAAATACGACCAGCTCATCCTCGTCCATACTCCCCACTTGGAGGATAAGCGCAAAGGTACCCGGTTAATCATGGACGCGCTTAAGGCCAATGGCGTCGTCAAACCGGAGCGCATCATCATTGATCACGTCGAAGAACATACCATCGGCGAGGTGCTCGACGCAGGCTTCTGGGCGGGCATTACGCTCTACCCCGAATCCAAGGCGACGCCTGTCCGGGCCGTTGACATGCTTGAGAATTTCGCATCGCAACGCGTCTGGCTCAATAGCGCCTGCGATTGGGGCGTCAGTGATCCGATCGCCGTGCCGAAGGCCGCCCAGGAGATGCGCCGCCGCGGGCATTCCGCCGCCGCCATCGATAGTCTGGTCTACGGCAATCCGGTGCGCTTCCTTTCGCAGTGCCCGAACTTCAAGGACCCTGCTGCGCTGAAGTCGTGAAGCTGACTCAAGGACTTTCCCTGGCTTATTGCACCAACGTCCACCGCGGCGAAGGATGGGCCGAGACGTTCGCTGGTCTGCGTGACCACGCCTTACGCGTGCGCGACCGCGTCGCCTCTGGTAAGACCTACGTTCTCGGCTTGCGCCTCGGCGACCTCGCCGCGAAGGAGCTCGCCGTGCCTGCCACGCTCGCCGCCTTCCGCAGTTGGCTGGACCAAGAAAATTGTGTCGTCGCGGGTATCAACGGTTTCCCTTTCGGACCGTTCCACGGTCAGGCGGTGAAGGACAACGTCTTCGCACCGGATTGGTGCGAGGCACCGCGCCTCGAATACACCAACCGCCTCTTTGATCTACTCGCCGCTTTCGGGCCGCCCGATGGCGTTGGCACCGTCAGCACGCTGCCAGGTTCGTTCAAGGGCTTCGCCCGCAACGCGGATGAGCTCAAAATCATGCGCCGCAACCTGCTCGCGTGCGCCGAACATCTCGCCCGCCTGCGCGACCGCACCGGCACGCACCTCCGCCTTGCGCTCGAGCCTGAGCCTCTCGGGTATGCTGAAAACACTCCCGAGTCGCTCCGGCTTTTCGAACAGTTGCGCGCCGAAGAGCCAGCCAAGGGGCTTGTCGACGATTTCTTGGGAATCACTTACGATACCTGTCACTTCGCTTTGCAATACGAGCAGGCCCATGAGGCGATTGCGCGGCTCAATGCCGGCGGCGCGCCCGTGCTCAAGTTCCACCTCAGCTCGGCGTTGCGCCTGAAGCCTACCGAGGTCGCCCTTGCGCGCCTCGCGAAGATGCATGAGCCCACGTATCTGCATCAGACCATGGGCCGAGCGAAGGATGGCTCCATCGTGCGGTTCAAGGATATCCCACTCGCGATGGCGGCGATCGACCAGCTGCGTACGCTTGAAGAGCTGCGCGTGCACTTCCATGTGCCCGTGAATGCCGACCGTCTGTCCGACGAATTTACCACCACGAACGACCATCTGTGCGCGGCGCTTGATGTGATTGCGAAAAATCCTGGAGCCTGTCGGGAGTTGGAAATCGAAACTTATACTTGGGAAGTCCTGCCGCCGGAAGTCCGCGCGGCCGACGTCGCGGATATGATTGCGGAAGAATATCGCTGGACGCTCGCCGAGCTCGCGAAACGTGGCGTAAAGCCTCTCTGAACATGAAGGCGAAGCTCCGAGCCTGGCTTATCCTTTCGCGCGGATCGAATCTCCCCACAGTCTGGTCGAATCTCTTCGTCGGCTGGCTACTCGCATTCGTCTTCGCGCAGCATATGCCAGGAATGATTCATGCGCTGTTCGCGTTGCTCGGCCTATGGGTGGGCGTCTCGCTGACTTATGTCGGCGGGATGATTCTCAATGATGCCTTCGATGCGAAGTGGGATGCGGAGCATCGTCCGAGCCGGCCTATCCCGTCTGGATTGATTTCGTCGCGCCAAGCCTACGTCGTTGGTTTTCTCTGCCTGCTTTTTGGCTACTTAATCACCGTGCGCTCGGCTTACCACGACGGGCGCAATATCTTCGCCGAACATCGCGCGCTTGTGGCGAAGTTGGCCTTGGCGCTCACGCTCTGCGTCTTGGTTTATGATCGCTGGCACAAGCAGGTGGCGTGGGCTCCTGCGGTGATGGGGCTATGCCGCGCGCTTCTCCCGGTCATCGGTTTCTGCGCCATCACCGATGCCGACCTTGCCCTGCAGTCGTTTAGCGCGGCCGCGTTGGTCGCGCATCCGTTGGTGCTGTGGCTGCTGACATTTTCAATCACGTTGGTTGCGCGGCATGAATCCGGCAACGGTCAGCCGCCTCGCTGGGCCGAAGCCCTTTTGTATTTAGTACCATTACCGTTATTGCTCACATCGCCGCAGTTCGGCTGGACGCTTTTCGGGTGCGCACTCTATTGGCTCTGGATTTATCGCTCGAATCGAAAGCATCCCTTGCCCGCCGGCGTTGGTGCCCGCGTCTCGGATCGATTGGCTTCATTCCCGTTGCTGGATCTGGCGGCTAACGGCACCTACCTTTTCTTCACCGCTCAGATGTTCGGCTCCGACAGTTCCCTGCAGAGTAACTACCTTGGAGTGACCCGCACCACCGGGCTTTTCTGGCTGATTCCTTTGGGCTGCTTTGGTCTGACGTTGCTCTTCCGCCGCTGGATTCCGACGACCTAAGCTTGGTAATGGGCTTAAATGGGAAGTTTGCTTCCGGCTATTTATCGGAACTGGGCTTGTCCTTGGGGGTCTAAATCCTTCTGATAAACCCTCCCCCTGGGCTATGGACGACTCCCTTGACCTCGAATTCGCGGTGACCTACCGCCATCGCATCTTCTTCACCGAAGGTGCCTTTGCTTCGGGTAACCGCGTTCTCGCCGACCTCTTTGCCGGCGCCAAGGTCATTCCGATCGTCGACGCCGGCCTAGCGAACGCTCGCCCAGGTTTCATCGCTGAGATCAGCGCCTACGGTAAGGCCATGGGCGTACACTTTACCCGAACCCCGCTTGTGCTCACTGGCGGTGAGGCTGCTAAGAAAGACTCTGCCGTGGTTAAGGCCGCGTTAGCCGCGATCGAAGCCGACAAAATCTGCCGCCATTCCTACGTCCTCGCCATCGGCGGCGGCGCCTTCCTCGACGCCGTCGGCTTCGCCGCCGCCACGGCTCACCGCGGCGTCCGTCTCGTGCGCATGCCTACCACGACCCTCGGACAGGGCGACGCCGGCGTGGGCGTGAAGAATGGTATCAACACTTTCGGTAAGAAGAACTTCACCGGTGCTTTTTCTGTGCCCGCTGCTGTCGTCAACGACCTCGCGCTCCTCGCTTCGCTCGACGCCCGTGGGTTGCGCGACGGACTCGTCGAGGCCGTGAAGGTCTCGCTGCTCAAGGACCCGGCTTTCTTCATCAGTCTCGAAAAAGAATCGGGGTTGCTCGCCGCCGGGAATATTCCAGCCATCGGTCGTGCGGTCCGTCGCTCCGCTGAACTGCACGCCCGTCATATCGCTGGAAACGGAGACCCTTTCGAGCTCGGTAGCGCCCGCCCGCTGGATCTAGGTCATTGGGCGGCGCACAAGTTGGAATCGATGACGAACCATCGCCTGACGCACGGAGAGGCTGTGGCCGTCGGCCTGGCGCTCGACATTCTCTGCGCCCGCGACCTCGGCCTGTTCGGCAAGGAAGAGACCGAACGCACCCTTAACTTGCTCGTCGCCCTTGGCTTTAAGATCTACGCCCCCGAGATGCACCTCGATGGTGGTGCACCGATGCTGGCTGGCCTCGAAGAATTTCGCGAACACCTCGGCGGCCAGCTCACGCTCGTCTTGCCGACCGCCATCGGCAAGTCCACGCAAGTCCACGAGATGGCTTCTGCCGTCGTCCGTAAGGCTGCCGACGAGCTGCGGACGCGGGATCAGCAGCCATGCGTCGCGCGGTCCTGAACGTTGTCGGTCTCTCCGCCCGGGACCTGAGCTCCGGTGTCATGCCGCGTCTCGCCGCCCGTGCCGCCCAGGGCAGCGTCGCGAAGATCCGGCCGGCTTTCCCCGCCGTCACCTGCACCGCGCAGTCTGATTACCTGACCGGCAAGCGTCCAAGCGAACATGGCATTGTTGGTAACGGTTGGTATGACCGCACGCTCAGCGAGGTGCAGTTCTGGAAGCAGTCGAACCGCGTCGTGCTTGCGCCGAAAGTCTGGGACGAGCTGCACGCGAAGAATCCCAAGCTCAAGGTAGCGAACCTTTTCTGGTGGTATAACATGGGCACCGCGGCGGATATCTCCATCACGCCGCGTCCGGTCTACAAGGCTGATGGCGGAAAAATTTTCGACATCGCGAGCTATCCGCAGCGTTACAAGGAGTTGCTCAAGCGCGATCTCGGGGAATTCCCGTTCCACAGTTTCTGGGGTCCGCGCGCCGGCCTGCCGTCATCGCAGTGGATCGCCGCTTCCGCCCGCTGGATCGAAGAGCACGAGCAGCCTGATCTCAGTCTGGTATACCTGCCGCACCTCGATTACGACCTCCAGCGTTTCGGCCCGGCCGACCCGCGCTGCGACGGCGCCCGTCGCGACGTTGATCAGCTCGTCGGCGACCTCGCCGATTTCCTCGAAGCTCGTGGCGTCGAAGTCCTCATTGTCTCCGAGTACGCTATCACGGCCGTCGACCGCGCCGTGCCGCTGAACAAGGTTCTGCGCGCGCATGACTGGCTTGAACTCAAGCCCGAGGCCGGGAGTCTCACGCTGGACACTTTTAACTCCAAGGCCTTCGCCGTCGTGGATCACCAAGTTGCGCACGTCGTCGTGCTTGATCCGTCGATTCGGGAAGAAGTCCGCCAGGTCCTGCTCGCGACGCCCGGCGTAGCCCAGGTGCTCGACGCTGCAGGTCAAGCCGCCGCCGGCATCCAGCATGTGCGCAGCGGCGACTTCGTCGTCATCGCCGACGACCACAGCTGGTTCTCGTATTATTGGTGGGAAGAAGGACAGGGTGAGCCCGACTTCGCGCGCTGCGTGGATATTCACCGCAAGCCTGGCTACGACCCCGTCGAGTTGTTCATCGATCCAGCGATTCGCTTCCCGATGCTCAAGGTCGCTTGGTTCCTGCTGAAGAAGAAACTCGGCTTCAAGGCGCTCATGGAAGTCATCTCGCAAGATGCTTCGCTCGTGAAGGGCTCGCACGGTCGCATTCCGGAGGACCCCCTCGATTGGCCTGTACTGATTGCGTCATCGTCTGTGGCCTTACCGGCGCAAATCGCATCGACCGACGTCTACGGGCAGATCGTGAAGGGTTTTTGAGCGGGCTTTCCTCTGGTCTGAGATTGAAGAGGAACTACCTCCGCACAGGGTGGTCTTACCCCCATGTTCGCCCGCAGTCTCGCCCTCGTCCTCGGTGCCGCCGCCTTCGCCGCGCCGTTTCCGGAGCCGCCTAACAATCAGAAGGAGACGATCCCTCTGCTCACGCCGGCGGATGCCCTCACGAAGTTGCACCTTCCTGCGGGCTTTAAGGCCACGCTCTTCGCCGCCGAGCCAGATGTCCGTCAGCCCATCGCTCTTTGCTGGGATGAACGCGGCCGCCTCTGG
This sequence comes from uncultured Opitutia bacterium, assembly GCA_903835965.1. GTDB lineage: Bacteria > Verrucomicrobiota > Verrucomicrobiia > Opitutales > UBA953 > UBA953. The sequence goes on along the minus strand of CAILOT010000112.1, from coordinate 4,734 downwards.
ATCGCGGAGAACTATACCTACTCCGACGGCAAGGAGCGTTTCGACCTGAACCTGCGTGACCGCATCATCATCTTGGAAGATACGGACCACGACGGTAAATTCGATAAGCGCACCGTCTTCACCGATGAGGTGCAGATGCTCACCAGCATTGAGCGCGGCTTCGGAGGCGTGTATGCGATGTGCCCGCCTAACCTCCTCTTCATCCCGATGGACGGCGATAAGCCTTCGGGCCCGGCTCAGGTCGTGTTGGATGGGTTCAGCACGACGGCGGCCAGCCGGCATACGTTTGCCAATGGACTCAAGTGGGGACCGGATGGTTGGCTCTACGGCCGCGTCGGCATTTCGAGCACTTCTTGGATCGATGTCCCGGGCGTACCCAAAGAAAAGCGGCAGCCTACCGCTGGCGGCCTTTGGCGTTATCACCCAGTAACGAAAATCTTCGAGCCGTATTGCCATGGTACGACCAACCCTTGGGGCTCCGATTGGACCAAAGATCACGAACTGCTCTTTATCAATACCGTCATCGGCCACGGCTGGCAGGGCATCCATGGGGCGCACTTCAAGCGCATGCATGGCGAAGATCCATATCCGTTTGTTTACGAACTCATCGACCAACAGGCCGATCATTATCATTGGGATACCGGCAAGAAGTGGAACGATGCCGACGGAGGTCGCGGCGGCGCAGATAGCTTAGGCGGCGGCCATGCGCATGTCGGTATGATGATTTACCAAGGAGACAATTGGCCGGCGGAGTATCGGGATAAGCTCATGACGCTCAACCTGCACGGCCGACGCACCAATGTCGAAAGCATCGAAAAAGTTGGTAGCGCCTTGGTCATGAAGCACCAGCCCGACATCCTGAAGTCCGACGACGAATGGTTCCGCGGCATCGAAATCAGCCAAGGACCGGACGGCGCCGTTACCATTCTTGACTGGAGCGACATCGGCGAGTGCCACGACCAAGATGGCATTCACCGTACTTCCGGACGCATCTTTAAATTCAGCTATGGCGACCCCAAGCAGCCAGGCGTCGACTTCGCCAAGGCCACGCCGACGGAACTCGTCGAGCTCCAACGCAGCCAGAACGAGTGGCTCGTGCGCATGGCCCGCTGGGAACTCCGTGAACGTGCCTGGAAGGGCGTCGACCTTTCAGCCGCGACCATCGCCTGGGAAAAACTCGCTGGCGAAGCCGATAGTGTCCTCGCGCTAAACGCGCATTCGACCCTGCTGGCCATGCGTACCGTCCAGTCGGCCATCCCGCCCTTCGCCGCTCAGCACGCCAAGTATTATGCGCCGGCGGCCATCCTCGCCGAAAAGCGCCAAGATGTCCTCGCCCGCCTCATCGAACGCGAGCTCACCGATCCGCTCGTGGAACGGAATAACATCTTGGCTAAGTTCGCCGATGGCATGATTGCGACCTGCGACGAACAGGAAGCCGCACTCCTGAAGCTCGCCGGCGAGCCTCATGGGCAACGCGCGCGACTGGCCCTGGCCGAAGCCCTACCGCATCTCAGCCCAGCAGTCCGGACGCTGGTGGCTCAGCAATTGTTGCGTTACGATCAAGACGTCACCGACCATAATCTCCCGTTGTTGGTCTGGACTGGCATCCGGGAGCTTCCGCTCGAAGAACTTGCGAACTGCGCGCACGTCAGCCGCATTCCGCTCGTCACCAAACTAATCGCCCGTCGTATTGCCGAAGCATCGGATAAGCAGCCTGCCGCCTTGAACGACTTACTTACGAATTTTGCGGAGATGCCCGAAGGCCAAGCTGCCATCGTCGCCGGTATCGCCGAGGCCCTCAAGGGCTGGCGCAAGGCTCCGCCGCCCGCGGCTTGGGAGAAGTTCGTCGCGAGCATTCCGAAGACGGACAGCGCCGCGCTGGATCAAGTGCGCCAGCTCAACGTCATCTTCGGCGACGGCCAGGCCCTCGAAGCAATCCGCAAGATCGCCCTCGATGAGGGCGCGCTCATGGAGCAACGTCGGGTCGCCCTGCTTTCGCTGATCGAAGCCAAGGACAAGAACCTCCGCACCGACTGCGAAAAGTTTTTAAACATCCGCGGCCTGAGCCTGGAAGCAATCCAGGGCTTGACGCTGTTCGACGATGGCGCCGTCGCGAAGAAGATCATCGCCCGCTATTTGCAACTTTACCCACATGAACGTCCGCAGGCCATTATGGCCTTGGTTTCACGCCCGAAATTTGCCACCGAACTTCTGAAAGTGATTTCGGAGGGTAAGCTCCCCAAGGCCGACTTGGGGCCGGCCGCGGCTCGCCAGATTCGCGCCTTCAATGATGCGAAGCTCACTGAACTATTGGCCAAAGTCTGGGGCGAGGCTCGCGAGACCTCGGCGGATAAGCTCAAACTCGTCGCCGAACTTAAGGTCCGGCATACGGCGGATTTCCTCGCCAAGGCCGACCAGAGCAAGGGCAGGGCGATTTTCGCGGGAGTCTGTGGCCAGTGTCACAAACTCTATGGCGAAGGCGGTGCGCTCGGGCCCGATCTCACCGGTAGCGGTCGTCATGATAGCAATTACCTCTTCGAGAATATCGTCGATCCCAGCGCCGTCGTGGACGCCGCGTATTATCTCAACACCCTCACATTGAAGGATGGCCGCGTGCTCAGTGGGATTGTCGGTGCGCAAAGTGAACGCACCCTCACGCTACGCTCCGTCGGTCAGGAGACGGTGATCGATAAACAAGAGATCAAATCACAGCAGACCTTACCGGTCTCGCTCATGCCGGAAGGACTCCTGCAGGCCTTCACGCCCGAGCAGCAACGCGACCTTTTGGCCTACCTCATGGGCAATTCCCAGGTCGAGCTACCAAAATAGGTTCAGGACCTGCTCGGGGGCAGGCCTTCCAATTCGCTTTCGCACGAAATCTTCGGTCCAAGGTCATCGACCTTCACGGCCGGGGTGCGCTTGATCGCTGTCACCCAAAGCGGGGCCGGTCCTTCGCCGCGGTTTGAGGAGTCGCTGCGATGGGTGGCGCCGGTGACGGCCTTGACTACGGCTTCGACTTTAGGCCAGAAGCCGATCCGTTCTAAAAGCGGGTTCACCAGGTTCGTCGCCGGGCAATAGTGCGTATTCTTAGGGTCGGTATGATGAAGAGCGTGTTGATGGGGCGTCAGGAGCACGCGGATATCTTGGAAGAATGAGATGACCGGGCCATTTTCTGCGCGCGTCTGATGGGCCCACTTATGTACCTGGTTGGCGTTGGCGCTCACGAAAACAAATAACCAGACCTGCCAGGTAAGATGGCCCGTGAACGCGGCGATACCCACGAGGGCGGCACAGATAAGCAGGAGATCCCAAGAGCTTTGCCACCAATTGAATTTGGTGAAGTAGCGCGGGTAGTGGTGGTGGATGATGTTCGGCCTGATCATCAGGGCGCCCAATACCGGAGTGCCTTCGGTGCCATAGGCGTCTTCCAGCCAATGAATCGTACCCCCGATAAAATCGGCTAACATCACCACGCCGAGGGATTGAAGGAGGATGAAGAAAAGGTGGGGCATATTTTACGCTGAATATTATACCCCTCCGCAACTGCGGTCGTTAATCGATAAGTCTGATACCTATATCGATTATTCTGATAGTCCACTGCAAAGGTCATTGCCACGCGGAGCAGCCGCCAGATGATGTGCCCACCCCGATGAACGTTCATCACCTTGAGCTGTTCTATTACGTCGCCAAGCACGGCGGTATCAGCGCGGCGGTCCGGCATATCCCCTATGGCATCCAGCAGCCGGCCGTGAGCGGGCAAATGACAGCGCTGGAAGAACAGGCCGGCGTGCGGCTCTTCGAGCGGACGCCTTTCCGGCTCACGACGCCCGGCAAGAAGCTCTTCGCGCACATCGAGCCTTTCTTCGCTGGCCTGCCGGTCGTGGCCGATAAATTGCGGGGCGAAGATAAGCCCGAACTGCGCATCGGAGCCTCCGAATTACTGCTGTTACATCACGTCCCGACGGTCACCCGGCGCCTCCGCGTCTCTTTCCCGAAATTACTCCTCAGCATGCGGTCTGGCTATCAGACGCAGTTCGAGACCTGGCTGGCCGATGGCTTGATCGATATCGCGGTCGTCCCCATCGATGAGCGCCCGAACCCGAAATTTCGCCAGTTGCGCCTGACGCGGGTGCCACTCGTGCTCCTGGTGCCAAGTAAGTCTTCAGTCCAGCGCGCCGAAGAACTCTGGAAGCATAAGAAGGTGAACGTCCCGCTCATCGGTTTGCCGACTTCGACGAGTGTCATGCGAAGTTTCCAGCGCGACGTAAAGCGGCACGGCGTCTCCTGGCCGCAAGCCATCGAAGCCACCTCGATGGAGCTCGTCACCAGTTATGTCGCCAACGGCGAAGGCTACGGCGTGAATCTCGCGCTGGGCGGCGCCACCGATCACCCGGAAGTGCGCGCCTTGCCGCTCGATAGCTTCAAGCCCATGAACGTCGGCCTGATGTGGAAGGGCGAGCCCTCCGAGCTGGTGCGGTGTGCCATCATCGAGCTGCAGCGTTATACGCGCGAGACATGGCCGGCTTACGCGATCGACGACGAACTCGCCACCGCAAAGAAGCTCCGTAAGGTTCGGTAAGGAGGGCGGATTTTGGAGATTCATCCTGGGGTGAATTCCTTGTTAGCCCGACTTGACAAGTTTAAGGGGTAATACATTGTATTACCCATGCATAAAAAACTAACCAAGCTCGGGAACTCCCAGGGCCTCGTCTTTGACGCCAACGCATTTTTCTG
>CAILOT010000111.1:0-6985 GCA_903835965.1 uncultured Opitutia bacterium | reverse complement strand
GGCAGCACGCGGTGCTGCCCCTACCTCGTTAGGTCGCCCAATAAAAAACCCCGGTCGCCCGGGGTTTTATTTAAGATTCTAAGTGACGCTTATTTGCCGTGCGCTTCCTTGAGGTGCTTGGCGAGCGGATCGTAGCCGAAGTCTTTCTTGAGGTCGCGCCAGGTGGCGTGCACGTGGTTGGCGCCGTTCTGGGTGTTGTCTAATTCGAAAATGAACTCGGGTCCGACGATGCTGTAGTAGTGTCCTTGACCGACTTCGAGGCCGCCGGACCAGGCGAAGAAGATCTGATTTTCATCCACTTGACTGATGGCCGCCATTTCTTGGAGGGAGAAGTCGCTGCGCGCGCGGCCGACGTATTCGCGGATGATGCCGCCGAGGATTTTCTTCTGGTCAGAAGTCAGGGCCGAAACCGCGATGCCTTTGTGCTTAATGATACCATCGGCTTTAGGTTTGTTGCTCGTAATCACGTCCTTGGGAACGTCGCCGGCGAGGAAGCCACTTTTACGTTGTTCATCCGTAAGGCTTTTGGCCAAGGCGCGTCCGAGGTTGTCTTCTTGGTCGAGGATTTCGAAGCCGACGAGTCCAGGGTTATTATCTCCGACGTGAAGGGTGTCGGCCTTGATTTGACCAGGGTTGGTGCCCATGAAAGAAGGGGTCGCACCGACGAGTTCGCCGTCCACGACGGTGAAGTTTTGCGAAAGGTGATGGCCTTCCCAGCGCCATCCCCAAGTACCTTTGGCATCAGGCTTGCCGAAGACGGAGACGAAATAGTTTTCGGCGTCACGCTTATTGGCGCCTTTGCCTTCTTCGATGATCGAGAGGAGGTGTTCGCTGGCCATGATCGATTCGGCCTTCATGTGTCCGCGTTGGCTGAGGGTGACGGAAAGCAGGGCTTGCGCAAAATGGCGTTGGCCGGGATTCATTTCCTTGAGCGGCAGACCCTTGCGCACGGCGGGAACGAAAATCCAGTGGGTGCGTTCTTCGTTTTCAAAAGCGAAGGTGGCTTTGGCGCGCTGAGCGTCATCAAGCGAACCGAGGAAGGCATTGGCGGCCTTGGTTAGTTCTTCGCCAGCACCGTGGGCAAATACTGTGGGAAGGCTGAGCGTCAGGGTGAGTAACGCGCAGAGGAGACGGGGGAGGAGTCGCATAAGGGTGTCAGGTAAGGACAGGGGTGTAAGGGAAGGGTTCCCTGAGAGCCAGAAAGGAATGGCGGCGAAGTAGCCATTCCGTGCAAAAGTGCATCCGTGCAAAGGTGCAAAAGTGAGGGAATTCCCCCTTGGTGCGTGTCGGGTAATCCCACCTTTGCACTTTTTGCACCGCGCATCGCGCGATTTGCACCTTTGCCCGCGAAGCCCGAGGGCTTCGCATTGGGGCGCTCAGGCGCTTTCAGCCTCGCTGAGCTTCTGCGCGGCTTGTTCCCATTGGGCAGTCGCGGCGTGCAGGGCGTTGATGGTGTCTCGAAGGCGTGCGTTCAGCTGCTGCACATTGACCCCCTGCGTATAGGTCGCGGGGTCGGCCAATTCAGCGGTGATCTGCGTCTGCTTGGCTTCAAGTTCCGTCACCGTCTGTTCCAATTTAGCGACTTCGGCTTTCATCTTACGGATGTCGGACGACGAAGGTTTGACGACCGCTTTGGGTTTGTCTGCCTTCGGTGTCTCGAGCTGCTTCGGTCGGGCGTCGGTAAAGCCGGCGGTGAGCGCGGCGCGTTCATTCCCGGACTTTGATTTTTCAAGGTAGTAAGCGTAATCGCCGGCGTACTGGGTCAGGCGACCGGAGTGCACGTGCAGGACCGTCTTGGCGATTTCGCGGATGAAGTGCACGTCGTGGCTAACGAAGTAGAGCGTGCCTTCATAGGTCTTGAGCGCGGCGATGAGCGCGTCGATCGACATGATGTCGAGGTGCGTGGTCGGCTCGTCCATCAGCAGGAAGTTCGGCGGGTTAATCAGCAACTTCACTAAGGCGAGGCGAGATTTCTCTCCGCCCGAGAGTACGGAAACTTTCTTATGCACGTCGTCCTTGCGGAAGAGGAAGGTGCCGAGCATGCCGCGGGCTTGCTGCTCGGTAAGGCCATTCTCGGTGGTGCGCAGTTCCATGACGTTCTCGAGGACGGTTAGTTTCGGGTTAAGGTTATCGACGCGGTTCTGGGCGAAGTAGCCAGTGATGACGTTGCCGCCGACTTCGCGGACGCCGCCGTTGATCGGGACGACACCGGCGAAGATCTTCAGAAGCGTCGATTTGCCAGCGCCGTTGGGGCCGACGAGCACTGTTCGCTGGCCGCGTTCGCATTCAAAATTGAGGTCCTGGTAGACGACATGCTCGCCGTAGGATTGTTCGACATGCTCCAGTTTCATCACTTTCAGGCCGGAACGCGGGGGTTGCGGGAAGCGGAATTGGATCTTCTTCAGGTCGTCTTCGGGTTCGTCGATGGCGACTTCTTCCAAGCGGGCGATTTGCTTTTCTTTCGATTTGGCGCGCGAGGCCATGGATGATTTCGCTCCGAAGCGATCGACGAAAGTCTGCAAGTGCGCGATTTCCCTCTGCTGGCTTTTGAACGCCGCTTGCTGTTGGGATTTGCGGGCCTCGCGCTCGACTAAGAAGTCGTCGTAGTTACCAGTATATTCATGCAGACGTTGGCCGCGCAGTTCAATCATGCCCGTGCAGAGCGCATTGAGGAAAGCACGGTCGTGCGAGATGACGACGAGGCCTCCGGGATAGCGCACCAAGTAATCCTGGAACCAGAGTAAAGCCTCGAGGTCGAGGTGGTTGGTCGGTTCGTCGAGCAGTAGCAAGGTCGGCTCGCTGACGAGCAAGCGGGCTAGGTGCGCGCGCATGACCCAGCCGCCCGAAAATGTCTTGGCTAATTTGTCGTGGTCGCCTTCGCGAAATCCGAGGCCAGCGAGGATTTTCTTAGCACGCGGCTCGAGGGTGTAGTCGATATCCCAGTCGTCATCGTTCTCGGGCTCGAGCTTGCCGCCGCTGGTCGCGATTTGGAGAATCGTCTCATCGCCGACCGGAGCGCTTTCTTGCGGGAGAAAGCCGAAGTTCGCGCCGCGTTCCCACTCGATCAGACCTGCGTCGGGCTGGTCCTTGCTGAGGATGATATTAAAAAGGGTTGATTTGCCGGCGCCGTTGGCGCCGACGAGGCCGAGCCGGTCCGTCCGCGCAATGTTCAACGAAACGTCCGCAAACAGGGTGCGGGCGCCGTAGGACTTAGAAACGTTGGCAATGGTCAGCATCGAAAGGGCGATAAAGAGGTCTCCGAGGGCGAGGTCAAGGGTCGCTTGGGCGACCGCTTGACCTCGCCCTCGAGGGGGCACGTGGGCACGAGTAACGAGTAAAGGGGAAGGGGTTAGGCTGTCTCGGGTAGGGCTGACCACCCTTGGTCAGCCGCGGTTCGTGGTAGGGATGGCTCTCCGAGCCGTCCGTTCGCCGGGCGTTATGCGCAAGCAAATCGGTTCAACGGCGGGCTCGGAGAGCCCGCCCTACCCAATGCATTGAGTCTAGTCCTGCCCCTGTGGAGCTAAGGCGGGCTGCGCCCGCCTTAGCTCCACTTGAGCTTACTCCGCAGGACGTCAAAATGCGTCAAGGACTTGGGGCGAAGTAGATGGAGTTGAACTTTGGCGGTCCGAATCACGATGGGAAGTCTTCCTTGAGCCTCAAGGGTTTCGCGACCATCGACCGATAGGCCGAGTTGGGCGCCATCTTCGCTGCGGATTTCCAGTTCGGTCTCACCATCGAAAATTACGGATCGATTTGAAAGCGTATGGGCGCAGATCGGCGTCAAGGCGATGACGGAGGCGGCGGGATCCACCAGTGGTCCGCCAGCGGCAAGGTTATACGCAGAAGTGCCCGTGGGCGTTGCCAAGATTAAACCGTCGGCGCGGTATTCGTTCACCCGCGACCCGTCGGCGAGGACGGAGAATCGTCCCATACGGAAGACGTCACGGGTCTTGATGACGAGGTCATTGAGCGCGAGGGCGAAGGACTGGTCAGCGAAACGAATTTCGAGCAAGGCGCGTTTTTCTAAGCGAAAGTCTCCGGCGAGAATTGAATGTAAGGAGGCTCCGACATCTTCGCTGGGGTAGGCGGCCAGGAAACCGAGTTTGCCGCGATTGATGCCAAAAAGAGGCACACCTTCCAGTGCCGCCGCCTCGGCGACGCCTAGGAACGTCCCATCGCCACCGACGACCCCACAAGCATCAGCGCCTTGCAGGGCTTGGCGACTGATCGGCCAGCCATCGGCGATGGTGAGGGTGACGTTGGCTTTCTGGGCCGCTTCTTGGACGGCCTGCACGATGGCCTCGACACCGGGCTTGGTGCGATTGACGACGAGCGTGAGACGGCGGATGGCCATGAATGACGACTAGCCGGCACCGGCGAAAGGGCAAGGACAAGCGGGGGAGGCCAGCGTCGAAAAGCCTTATTTCGTGGCCTTTTCTGGCATCGGCGTGAGGAAAGCCATTCCGGCGGCAGGGGGGTGGGACAGCGCCCCTACCTGTTCTTACACAACGCTGCCCAAGGCTTCGGCGACCTTGGAGACGTCGGTGCCGCCGCCCATTGCGGCGTCGGGCTTGCCGCCACCCTTGCCGCCCAGCTTACCGCAGGCGTCGGTGACAATCTTGCCGGCAGCCTTGCCCGCCTTGACGGCGTCTGGACCGCAGTTGGCGACGAGAGAGACCTTGTCGCCGAAGACGGCAGCAAGGACGACGACAGCGGTAGGACCGACTTTGCCAGCCACCTTCGCTCCGAGCTCACGCAGGTCGTTCGGATTTTCGACGCTGACCTGAGCGATGACATATTTAAAGCCCGCGCGGTCTGCGGCCTTGGCAGCCAGAGAGTCGGCCAGAATCGCAGATTCTTTATCGCGATAGCTTTTTAATTTCTTTTCGAGGGCCGCGCCTTGTTCGATCAAAGCCTCGAAGCGTTTGATCAGATCCGGAATCGGCGTGCTACTTGAAGTCGACAGGGCTTTGAGTAATTCCGCTTCAGCACGGGCCCGTTCGTAGGCGGCTAAGCCGGCGACGGCTTCGATGCGGCGGACGCCCGCGGCGATGGCGTTTTCTCCCGAGATGCGGAAGAGGCCGATTTCTCCGAGATGCCGGACGTGGGTGCCGGCGCATAATTCCATCGACCAGCCGTCAAGAGCGGCGGCCTTACCGCCGACCTGCACGACGCGCACGGATTCACCATATTTATCGCCGAAGAACTGCATGATGTCGGGGCGTCCTTTGACGTTGGCATATTTTACTTCGCTCCAACTGACGGTGTCGTTGGCGAGGATGCGTTCGTTAACTAAGCGTTCAATATCGATGAGTTGTCCGGGCGTGAGCGCCTGGCCATTAAAGTCGAAGGTAAGCTTCGTCGGGTCGACCGCAGAGCCTTTTTGGGAAGCTTCCTTGGAGACGACTTCGTGCAACGCCCAGTGCAGGACGTGTGTCACCGTGTGGTGGCGTTGGATGGCGTCGCGACGGGCTTGATCGACGGTAATCTCAATTTCGGCACCGGTTTCCGGAGTCTCTTCGCCTTCGACGAAGTGCAGCCAGGTTTGGCCGGATTTTTGCGTATCCACGACGCGCCATTGGCGTCCGCCTTGGGTGATGATGGCCGCATCCCCGACCTGTCCGCCCATCTCGGCGTAACAGGGAGACTTATCTAAGATGACCGCCGTGCGCTCCTTGATCTTGGCCACCTGGGCGACCTTGGCCTTGGTCTGCAACGACTCGTAGCCGGTGAAGGTGGTCGGGTGTTCCGAACCGATGTCCGAAAGCGTGATGACTTCTTTTTTCTGCGCGGCGCGGGCGCGGGCGCGCTGCTCCTCCATGAGCTTTTCAAAGCCGGCGCCATCCACCGTGAGGCCGCGTTCGCGGGCCATGAGTTGGGTCAGGTCGAGCGGGAAGCCTTGTTCGTCGTAGAGACGGAAGGCCAAGGCGCCGGAAATGGCGCCACCGACTGGGAGCTTAGCGGCTGCTTCTTCGAAGAGGGCGATACCTTTGTCGAGCGTGCGATTGAAGGATTCCTCTTCGAGGCGGATGACATCGGCGACAACCGTGCGTCGGCTCCGGATTTCAGGGAAGACGTCGCCCATGGTTTCCGCGAGCACGTCGACGAGCTTATGGAAGAAGCCGCCCCTGAGACCTAAGGTACGGCCGTAACGCACGGCGCGGCGCAGGATGCGACGCAAGACGTAGTTACGGTCAGAGTTGCCCGGCTGGATGCCGTCGGCGATGGCGAACGAAAGCGTGCGAATGTGGTCGGCGATGACGCGGAAGGCGATGTCGGCCTTTTCTTGTTCGCTGAGGAGGGTCGCCCCGATGGCGGGCAGCGTAGAGCCGTATTTCTTGCCCGAAAGTTCTTCCAGGCGGCGGAACAGCGGCGTGAAGACGTCGCTCTCGTAATTGGAAATGACGCCCGAGAAGTCCTTGAAGTTCTTTGTACACTGCATGATGCCGGCGACGCGTTCAAAACCCATACCCGTGTCGACGTGGCGAGCGGGAAGCGGGGAGAACGTGCCGTCGGGGTTGGCGTTGAATTGAATGAAGACGAGATTCCAGATCTCCATGCAACGCGCATCGCTGCCGTTGACGAGCGTGCCCTTGGTGTCGCCTTCCGGCGTGAGGTCGACGTGCAGTTCGGTGCAAGGTCCGCAGGGTCCGGTCTCGCCCATCATCCAGAAATTATCTTTCTTATTTCCGTTCACGATGTGCACGGCGGGATCGAGCCCGGCGGCGCGGAATTTCTCGGCCCACTTATCCCAAGCTTCTTGGTCGAAGTCGGACGGATCCCCTTTGCTTTTATCCGGCGCGTAGACGGTGGCGTAGAGCCGGTGTTTGGGAAACTTCCAGACTTCGGTGATCAGCTCCCAGGCGAAATCGATGGCTTCGGCTTTGAAGTAATCTCCGAAAGACCAATTACCTAACATTTCGAAGAATGTGTGGTGATAGGTATCAAGGCCGACATCTTCGAGGTCGTTATGCTTGCCGCCGGC
>CAILOT010000110.1:0-13516 GCA_903835965.1 uncultured Opitutia bacterium | reverse complement strand
TATTTTCAGGTCCCAGGTCTCGGCAATCGGGAACCAGGTTCAGGTATTCTGGTACAGGTGCGGGTTCGGGTCCCGAACCTCGCGCCCCTACCCAAATAACCCCGCGACGCTCTCACTCAATCCGCCTGGCCGCGAGCGACGTAGCCACCCGGTTTCATATTCTTTCGCGAGACGGTCGCGCTCCGCGTTTGATATCGCTTGCCCGGCCGCGCGGCGCAATCCGGCGGCAGCGAGTCGCGCACCAAGGGAGAGTTCTTCGCGAACGGTCTCGTCGGAGATTCTCGCCACGAGCGCTTCGGCTTCCGTAAGGTGCATCTGCGATCGGCTGATTTCAGCCGCACTAACTCCGTCGGTAAACTTGGCGAGCGCGTCTGCCTTGGCGGTGAGAAAATCCCAGGTGAGGCTCTTGTTGCGATTGGCTTTCGCGATCTTGTCGTCGAGCCGTCCGAGGTGTTCGAGTGCGATGGCCGTGGCATCTCCGTCGGCCTCAGTGAGCCCGCCGAGAAGCGCGCAGCCGCGGCCAAAATTCGGTTTCTGATTCGCCGCAAAGCACCAAGCCTGCGCGCACCCGGCGATCATGGGCAACCATGCCGTTGGCCAAGGCTGGTGGTGTCCGTTGTCGCCCCAAGTGGTGAGCAGGACGCCTCTGGCATCGTGCTTTAAGGCCGCGGCAATGGCTTCAGCCTGATTCGTCAAAGCATTATCCAGCCGACCCGTAAAGCTCTGCCAGGTACTCGTGCCCGGTGCGATGAGGTAAGTGCGGCCAAGTTCGCGCAGTCGTCCGCACTGTGCATCGAAAGGGTGGCCCGCATCATAACCCCAGACCACGGGCATTGTGCCGCTTGGAGCATCGCTGGCGAGCGCCAGATCCTCTAATAAGATGTCTCCCCAGAATTGCACGGTGTGTCCGGCGCTTTGCGCAATTCCACAGATTTTTTTCAGATGCTCGAGATAGACCCAATGTTTGCCGCGAGTCTCGACCGCTTGCTTGCTGAAGCCCTGGCCAAGTTCCCAAGGCTCATCACCGCCGATATTGACCTGCCGGCTCGAAAAGTTGGGCAAATAATCCGCGAGTAGGCCGGCGATAAAATCGAGGGAAGCTTGATCGGGCTTGAGCGTACCGGGAAACTCTTTGAATTGTCCGGTGAGCGGATGGACCCAGCCTTCAGGACATTCCGCCAAGGCGCGATAACGCGGATGCTTTAGCCACCGTTCCATATGTCCGAAAGTATTCAGGTTAGGGACGAGTTCGATGCCGACGGCGAGACAGGCTTGATCAAGTTCCTTGATCTCAGCGGGCGTGAGAGGGGACGCGTCTTGCCAGGCATCCTCATGGCCCGAGAAGGCGAACGTGTGTTCGACGTAGAGTTGCAGCTGATTGATTCTGAGGCGTCCGAGCGCCGAAATGAGTTTCAAGAGTTCGGATTGTCGCGGTACCCGGTTGCGCGAGACGTCGAGCATGAAGCCGCGCACGGCCAAATCCGGACCGTCGGTGATTTCGAGGCACGGCAACGCGTCAGGGTTTTGTTCGTGGATTTGTTGCAGGGTCTGGGCGGCATACAACGTGCCGGTCGCGTCCCCGCTTTTGATATGAATGCCGCTTTTGCCGATTTCCAAATGGTAGGCGCCGGGTCCTTGCTGCGGATCCAAGCCGAAGCGACAGGCGCCCATCGCGTTATCCGTCAGCAGGGCTTTCGCTGCGCCGATCGACTGAGGAAGCGTTGCGAGAAAACGGCGGGTGGGGTGGGGCGAGGGTGGCACCGACAAAAAACCTCCGCGTAAGGTCAGTTCCCGCGGGCGGGGGAAAAGCGGTGGGACCTGAGCGCGCATGGGATGAGCGTTAGGCCCCCGGGGCAGGCGGGCAAGTCGCTAAGAGTAGTTCCCGCTTGGAACAAATCATGGACTCCCTACATCTATTCCTTAACCCCGCCCACCCCCATGGTCCGACCTCTCCTCGCCCTTGCCTTTTTTGCCGCCGCTGCGCATGCGGTGCCCGAAGGTTTCACGATTCGCGAATTCGTCGGCAACGCCCAGGCGCCCGAACTTTACCCGACGGCCCTCTCGGCGGCCGCGAACGGAGACCTCTATATCTCCTCCGATAAGAACGGCTCGCTCGGCCATACCCCTGGCATGGGTCGCATCCTCATCGCGCGTGACACCAAGGGTGCCGGCGTCGCGGATACGATGATCGAGTATACGAAAGTCGAGAGCCCGCGGGGCGGCCATTACGTCGGCGGCATCCTTTATCTGGTGCACCCCCCTTTTCTTTCTAAATTCCAGGATAAAGATGGTGACGGTAAGGCTGACTATGATGCGGAGCGCACGCTACTGATTGATGGTCTCGGCGGCGGCATCGAGCACCCGCGTGGGGCTGACCACACCACGAATGGTTGCCGGATGGGCATCGATGGCTGGCTTTATATTGCCGTCGGCGATTTTGGTGCTGGGTTATTGAAGGACATGGATGGCGCGATCGGGAAGGGCGACGGCAAGCGCGTGACGCTTTACGGTGGCGGCGTGATGCGCGTCCGGCCGGATGGCTCGGAGTTGGAAATCTACACGGCGATGACCCGTAATATCTGTGATATCGCCATCTCGCCCACGTTAGATCTTTTTTCGCGTGATAATACCAATGACGGCAAGGGTTGGAATACGCGCTTCCACCACTTCACGTCGCTGGCTAATCCCGGCTACCCGCGTTTATATAAGAACTTCGCCGATGAAATCGCCTCGCCGCTCGCGGATTATGGCGGCGGCTCCGGTACGGGCGGCCTCTATCTGAGCGAACCCGGCTTCCCGGGAGATTTCGGCGAAGCCTTGTTCACCTGCGATTGGACGACGGGTACGCTTTATCGCCATCCGATCAAACCATTCGAGGCCACGTTCGTCGCCCAGTGGGAAATTTTCGAAAAGGTAGCCCGGGCCACCGACTTCGATGTGGACGGCAATTCCAAGCTCTACCTGTCCGATTGGCGTGGCGGCGGTTTCAAATACCTCGGTGAAGGTAAGCCTAAATCCAAGAAGGTGATGAAGGACGGGAAAGAAATCGAAGAACCGATTTTCTATCCCAATGGCACGGTGCAACAGGTGACCGCGACGGGCGTTAAGCCCAACGTCTATGTCGATGTCACGAAGTTGTCCGACAGTGATCTGGTGAAGCAGCTTTCCTCGAAGAGCGCGGTGCAGCGGCTCGAAACGCAGCGCCAGATCATCGATCGTAATAAGCCGGAGCTCGGGGTGTCCGTGCTCGCGATCGCCCAAGCCGGCGACCAACACCTCTACGCGCGGGTGGCCGCTCTTTTCACTTATAAGCAGTTGCTGGGAGCCAAGGCCAATGCGGCCTTGGTGGAACTCGTGAAGGATGCGGTCGTTCGGGAGTTCGCCCTCCGAGCACTGGCGGACCGCAGCACGCAACTCGAGGGCGTGCCCGTTCAAATTTTCGTCGAAGCGCTCAACGATGCGAATCCGCGCGTCAGGCTGCAGGGCCTTATTGGCTTGGAACGCCTCGGAGCCAAGTCGTCCGCTTCCGCCATCCTCGCAGCGGCCGCCCAATGGCCCGCCGACGAATCTAAATTAGGCGAAGGGGAACACTACCGTCTTCCGCATACGGCCATCGCAGCTTTGGTCAAACTCGGCAATGCGCCAGCGTGCCTGGCCGCTCTTTCCGATCCGGCGCAGCGTTTTATCGCCTTCCGCGCCTTGCAAGGCATCCATTCGGCTGAAGCCGTAGACGGTCTGATCGCATTGGGTGTCAGCGGCGACGAGGCGCAACGTTTCGGAGCGTTGTCGGCGCTCGCCCGCCTTTACCACGTCGAGAAGCCATGGAATTACAAAGATTGGTGGAGCACCCGACCTGATGACCGCGGCCCTTATTTTGAACCCGTGGTCTGGGAAGCGACGCCCCGCATCCGGGCTGGCCTCGAAGCGGCTTACGCCAAGCTTCCCGGCAATCTGCGCATGGCCGCCTTGGAAATACTTTCCAAGAATCGCATCATCATTTCGGAGTTGAAACTCGAAGGTCTCGATCCGCTTCGCCTGGCCATGGCCTCGCAGGCGCTCCGCTCCTCCGACGTGACCTTACTGGTCGATGCCGCGACGCAAGGTTCGAGGAAATGGGAAGATCGCCTTAACTGCTACCGGGCGTTGCTGCGGGCCGAAGGGGATGAAGGCCTCGAGGCCCGCGTCAAGGTTCTCGCCGTATGGTCGAAGGAGCCTCAGGCGCCAGCCTCCGCCACTCAGGCGATTAACGATTTCATCTTCGAGACCGAACGCGGTAATCAGGTGAATAAACTCCGCACCTTGGCCAACAAAGCTGATGATGCCGCTTCGACCATTCTTTGGAAAGCGCTGCTTAACGTATTGAACAGCCCGCTCGCCAAAGATAGCTGGAAGAAAAGCGTCCAAGGACACGTTGCCAAGAATCCCCGCGATATCGGTTTCTTCCATGCCATCGCCGATCTCGGCCTGACGGGTTTCGACAAGCAACTCCAGGCCGGCATGAAAGGGGACAATGTCATTCAGATTAATGCCGCGAAAGCCGCCCTGGAAGCGGGCAAGCTTGCTACCGCCCACAAGGGTAAGAAAATCGCCCAGCTCGATGCCGCCGAAGTTGCGGCGACGGCGCTCAAGACGCGCGGCGATGCCAAGCTGGGACTTAAGCTCTTCACGCAACAGGGTTGCATTGCTTGTCACAGCGTCGACCTGACCGCTGAACAGAAGGGCCCTTACCTCGGTTCGGCTGGGGCCAAGTTCCCACGCGAATACCTTGTCGAATCTATCCTCGATCCCAACAAGGTCGTGGCCCAGGGTTTCCAGACCGTAGTCTTCGCGATGAAGCAAGGCCCCGACCAGATGGGCTTCGTCACCGCGGAAGCCGATGGCGTCGTGACGCTTCGAAACATCGCCGGACAGGTTTCCAAAATCAATCGTACCGACGTCAAGGAAGAGAAGCATCTTCCGCAGTCGATGATGCCGGTAGGGCTCGCCGCCGGTCTCACGGTCGAGGAATTCACCTCGCTCATCGAATATCTTAGCACGCTCAAGGCCATCGGAGGTTGAGCGCGAGCGGAGCTCGCGCTCAGAGTATGGAGTATTGAGTATCGGGGAAGGTAGGGACGGCTCTCCGAGCCGTCCTTTTTATTTGGGGCGGGATGCGATGACATCGCATCCGTCGGGCTCGAGGTAGGGGCAGCACCGCGTGCTGCCCTAGTTGCCTCGGGTAGGGCCGACCATCCTTGGTCGGCCGTGCGGCCAAGCAGGGATGCTTGGCCCTACCTCGATTCTTGAACTCAAAGGGAAACCGGAGACCGGATAATTAGCTGGGGTGCCTCGGGTAGGGGCGCCACTGCGTGGCGTCCGTGGGCGGACGGTCTTTTAGGATCGGGATAGCTTGCCCGGCTCATCAATGATCTCTCTGCGAACGGACGCGACGCAGTCACGCCCCTACCTTTCGATGTATCGGGTAGGGTTGAGCGCCCTCGCTCAACCGCGGCTGACCGAGGGTGGTCAGCCCTACCCACGAACCATAAACTCAGAGGGAAATCGGAGACCGGATAATTAGCTGGGGTGATGCAGTTTCAGGTCTCGGGTCTCTGGTACAGGTTCAGGCGCAGGTACGGGCGCGGGTACGGGAATCAGGCCCGGGACCTGTACCCGAACCTGAATACCTGAACCTGATACCCGACGGCCGAGACCCGTCACCCGAGAATGCATCCCCCGCAGAATCCTCCCCGGTTTCCGGTCTCCCGTTGAGCCCTGTTTTGGGCCCCTATAACATATCCTCCTATCCAGATACTTGGATGCATACTTGCCTTCCTGTCGCTTACCCTTTTGTTTCCCTGACCTTATGGCAAACTCCTCCTATACCTTCTCCTCCGAATCGGTGGGCGAAGGGCACCCCGATAAGGTCGCCGACAGTATCTCCGATTCCGTCCTCGACGCTTGTTTCGCTCAAGACCGGTTCTCGCGCGTGGCGTGCGAGACGCTCGTCAAAAGCGACCACGTCGTTATCGCCGGCGAACTCACGACCAAGGCCAAGGTCAACTTCGAAGAGGTCGTCCGCGCGGCCATCCGTGAAATCGGCTACGTGAACGACGACGACGTCTTCCACGCCGACAAGGTTTTCATCACCAATCTCCTCACGAAGCAGTCTCCCGACATCGCCCAAGGCGTCGACGAGCGTAAGGCCGAAGGAAAGAAGCACGCCAAGATGGGTGCCGGCGACCAAGGTATCATGTTCGGCTATGCGACGACCGAGACGCCTGAGTTGATGCCGGCTCCGGTGATGTTTGCCCACCGCCTCAACCGGGAGTTGGCCCGCATCCGTAAATCCGGCGCCAAGGGCACCGAATGGATCCGCCCGGATTGCAAATCCCAGGTGGCGGTCCGTTATGAAGATGGCGTCCCGGTAGCAATCGAGAATGTGGTCATCTCCACCCAGCACACCGCTGACGTCTCCCATCGCCAGATTGAAAAATTCTGCATCGAGCAGGTCATTCGCAAAGTCCTTCCGAAGGCACTCGTCGGAAAGAAGACCGAATACCTGATCAATCCCACGGGACGCTTTGTCGTCGGCGGACCTCAGGGCGACTGCGGTCTCACCGGCCGCAAGATCATCGTCGACTCGTACGGCGGCATGGGTCGCCACGGTGGCGGTGCGTTTTCCGGCAAGGATCCGACGAAGGTCGACCGCTCGGCCGCTTATATGGCCCGCTGGGTCGCGAAACACATCGTGGCGTCCGGCGCCGCCGAACGTTGCGAACTGCAGGTGGCATACGCCATCGGACATCCCGAGCCGACGAGCATCCACCTCGATACTTTTGGCACCGGAGCCGTGGACGACGCGGTTATCCTCGCCGCGGTGAAGAAGATCTTCCTCTTCAATCCCGCCGAGATCATCCGTCAGCTCGACTTACGCCGTCCGATTTACCGTGCGAGCACGCACTACGGTCACTTCGGCAAGAAAGGCCTGCCTTGGGAAGTCACCTCGAAGCTCCCGGCGTTCATTAAGGCCATCAACGCCAACGTTCGCTAACCTTTATTGACCATCAATCATGTCCGCCAAAAAATCCTCTCGCGCCTCCAATAAGGGGGCCGACTTCCAAGTCGCCGATCTCAGCCTCGCTGAGTGGGGACGCAAAGAGCTGCAGGTCGCCGAGCACGAGATGCCCGGCCTCATGGCGCTCCGTGCCAAACACGGCAAGCGCAAGCCCCTCAAGGGCGTGCGCATCGCCGGCTCGTTGCACATGACGATCCAGACCGCGGTCCTGATCGAGACGCTCGCCGAACTCGGCGCCGATGTCCGCTGGGCCTCCTGTAATATCTTCTCCACCCAGGATCACGCCGCTGCCGCCATCGCCAAGTCGGGTGTTCCGGTCTTCGCCTGGAAGGGTGAGACGCTCGAAGAATACTGGGATTGCACCATGAAGGCGTTGACCTGGCCGAACGGCGACGGACCTGAATTGATCGTCGACGACGGCGGCGACGCGACACTCCTCATCCATAAGGGCTACGAACTCGAAAACGGCTCCAAGTGGGTCGATACAAAATCAGATTCCGAGGAAGAGCAGATCATTAAAAATCTTCTGAAGAAGGTCGCGAAGCAGCGCCCCGGTCACTGGCATAAGGTCGTCAAGAGCTGGAAGGGTGTCTCGGAAGAAACCACCACCGGCGTGAAGCGCCTTTACCGCATGCTCGAAGAAGGCTCTCTCCTCGTGCCCACGGTCAACGTCAACGACACGGCCACGAAATCGAAGTTCGATAATCTCTACGGTTGCCGCGAATCGCTCGTCGACGGCATCAAGCGGGCGACCGACGTCATGATTGCGGGCAAGGTCGCCCTCGTCATCGGTTACGGCGACGTCGGTAAGGGCTCGGCCCAATCTCTCCGCGGCCTCGGCGCCACGGTGCAGATTGCCGAAATCGATCCTATCTGTGCCTTGCAGGCAGCGATGGAAGGCTTCCGTGTCGTCACGGTCGAGGACACCCTCGGTAAGGCCGACATCTATGTCACCGCCACGGGTAATAAGGATATTATCACTCTCGAGCACCTGACCAAGATGAAGGACCAGGCGATCGTCTGTAACATCGGCCACTTCGATAACGAAATCCAGGTGGTCCGCCTAAACGCCTTTAAGGGCGCCAAGAAGGATACGATCAAGCCGCAGGTCGACCGCTATACATTCAAGGATGGTCGTCAGCTCTACATGCTCGCCGAAGGTCGTCTCGTGAACCTCGGTTGCGCCACCGGCCACCCGAGCTACGTGATGTCGACGTCGTTCACCAATCAGGTTTTGGCTCAGATCATGCTTTGGGAGACGCGGGCGACCGCCAAGCCGAGCGTGGTCTTGTTGCCTAAGCACCTCGATGAAGAAGTGGCGCGTCTGCACCTCGGAAAAATCGGCGCTCGCCTGACGAAACTCTCCAAGGAGCAGGCTTCGTACATCGGCGTAAAGGTCGAAGGGCCCTTCAAGCCTGATAATTATCGTTATTAAGCGCGACGTGAAGCGGCGCGAGGGTCACGTGGGCAAGGGGACACGGTGACAAGGGGAAGTGAAGAGGGCGCCTGCGGGCGCCCTCTTTGTTTGGGTGCATCGGGTAGGGGCGCCACTGCGGGGCGTCCGTGGGCGGACCGTCTTTATCGAGTCTGATAACTTGCCCGGCTCATCAATGATTTCTCGGCGAACGGACGCGACGCCGTCGCGCTCCTTCCTCGAGGCAAGAGACCGAGACCTGAAAATGGATCTCACCTGTATCTGTAACTGGCCCTCTCCCTAAGTATCGAAACCTGTCCCTGCCCCTTGTCTCTACCCCTTCTGTTTACTTTCCATTTACCAGCCACCTCATCGCGGCGAGTTCACCTTCGGACTTCATTTTCTCGAGATACTGCGCCTGCGTGGGCTCATCGGAGGAGGCGAATTTTTCGGTGAAGGCCGTGGTCAAGGAACGGACTTCCATGAGTTTGGCGTCCAAGGCCGCAAGCCGCTCGCCGGCGCTCTGGCCGCCTGGTCCGGCCTGCGTAAGCGGATCGAGCTGTTCCAGGAATTGGCGCTCGATGCTGACGCCCATTAGCTGATCGATGAGATACGGGCCTTGGTCCTGGATGCGCTGGCCGAGCGTAAGGCCGATGATGACCGTAGGCTCGGCGACGTCGAAGTCGGCGGAGCGGATGAACTCCTGCTGCAAGGAGATGAGGTTCTTCGACACGTCCATCAGGGGCTGCGCGCGCGGGACGGTCAGGGCAAACATCGCCGCACCGGCCGCCGCCGTCGGCTCATAGCCAGCTTCGAGAAAGGCTTGTTCGGAGCCTGCGACAATTTTCTGCGAGTAATCGGCGAAGAGCGGATTATCCAAAGATTGCGCGAGTGCCGAGGCGGCCGCGCCGGCATCGCCCGCTAAGAAAGCTTGGTGAGCGGCGAGAAAGTCGCCGAGCGAATTGCCGGGTGCAGCTTCGCGGAAGGCGGCGACTGCGGCCGACTTCTCCTCGGGCGTCTCGCCGCGCAACGCGAGTTCGAGTTGAACCGCCGGGTCTTTCGGGTCCGCCTTCGCTGCTTCGCGAGCGAAGCTAAGGTCATTCAGTAGGCGCGAGGCGGCGAGGAGGTTGGCGGACGAGCGGCCCTGGTTTTTGAGGAACGCTTCGACTTCAAGTTGATTGAGTTGTGGCACCTTGCCGGCAAGCAGGTCTTTGATCGTAACGCCGGTGCGCTTAGGCGGATCTTGCAGGTGCGGGATGATATCAGCAGCTGACCGTGGTTTGCTGGTCGGGGCCCCTTCGGCCGAAACGATCACGACAGGCTTGCGCAACGCCTCCCACTTCTTGCCACGCACGACCCAGACGCCCAAGGCCACGAAGGCCAAGGCGGCGGCAATCTGCGCGGTGCGACGTAAGGACATTGCAGTGGAGAGTTTAGGGGGCAAGTGGGCATGGGGGCAAGGGCGCGCGATGAAATCGCGAGGGGACATGAGAGAGGTAGGGACAGCACCACGTGCTGTCCTAGTTGTGCTCTCGGGTAGGGGCGCCACTGCGTGGCGTCCGTAGGCGGACCGACTTTGTAGGATCGGGATAGCTTGCCCGTTTCATTAATGATTTCTCTGCGAACGGACGCGACGCAGTCGCGCCCCTACCCAATGCATTCCTGGCCAACATGCCAGCCAGTCGACGGGTCAACTCATGCTGCTTTTCCAGGTCCAGATTCAGAAAACTTCCTGCGTCTGTTCCTGAGTCTGCCCCAAGGAATCGAAACCTGTCCCTGCCCCTTATCCCCGTTCTTGCCGCCTCGCCCCATTGCCCCCACCTTTCCAGCCATGCCCACCAAGCCAGCCATCCTCATCCTTTGCACCGGCAATTCCTGTCGAAGTCATATGGCCGAAGGTTTTTTGCGCGTCGCCGCGGGCGATAGCGCCGAAGTTTTTAGTGCTGGCTCAAAACCCGCTGGCTATGTTCATCCGCTCTCCATCAAGGTCATGGCTGAAGCGGGCGTCGATATCTCGAGCCATACCTCGAAGCACATGAACGATTTTCTGCCACGTCGTATCGACGTCGTCATCACCGTCTGCGGAAATGCCGACCAAGTTTGTCCGATGTATCCTGGACAAGTCGCCCGCTTTCATTGGGGCTTTGACGATCCGGCGCACGCCCAAGGCACCGAGGTCGAGATCCTGCATGAATTCCGCCGCGTCCGCGACGAGATCAAAGCGAAGTTCACCGCATACGGCAGGGAATTAAAGGCCGGCAGACTGCAGGGCTGAAGATTAGCTGTTCCAGCCACGAATTGTGGCGAGGGTTATTAGCCTTTGCGTTATCGCATCGGAACGGATTACCTTTGCTCACCCCTACTGCCGATGAAGCCTTTCCATGAGACGCGGCTGAAGATTCGCGCTGAACTCGAATCAGCCGCCCCGCAACGCGCCTTCGGCTCCGGCTGGGCCAGTGGAGTCCTGGGCATCGGCCTGAGCCTCGCGGGTTTGCTGTTCGTCATCTCGATGCGCGCACCAGGACAATTATTGACCACGCCACAGATCACGGCGGTCGAAGAGAGCCCTTGGTTCAAACTCGGCATCCTCCTTTTACTGGTGGGCGGCTTCGTGGCCTCCGTGGTGAGCCTCGCGCTACGCGAAGCCAAAATCCTCGGCACCACTGGCGTCGTATTGGCGCTAGCGGCCACCGTCATCGGCCAGTTGGTTGCGACCGCGAATAACTCCCACCCCTTGCCCATCTTCTTCGGCCTCGACTGGTTTGCGCTCAACGTGCTCTTCACCGGCCTGATTTTCATCCCCATCGAGCGACTCAGCCCGCACAAAGAAGATCAATCGATTTTCCGCGACGAATGGCGCGAAGATGTTTTCTACGTCCTGATCAGCAGCCTCATGATCCAGGCGCTGGCTTTCCTGCCGCAGGCCCCCGGACAATTTGTCGGGAACCTCTCTGCCCTCGGCGCCATCCATCGCTGGGTAGGTAGCCTCCCGCTTGTCGTCCAGATTCCGGTCATCATGTTTGCGGCGGATTTTTTCCAATACTGGGCACACCGCGCCTTCCACCGTATCCCGTGGCTCTGGAATTTCCATGCCGTCCATCATTCCGCTCAGAGCATGGATTGGATGTCCGGTGCGCGTATGCACTTTGTGGAAATACTGCTCATCCGCTCCATCACCGCGATTCCGGTATTAGCTCTCGGATTCACCCCATTGGCCGTCGAGATCTACGTCCTGCTGGCCTACGTCTACACCACCTTGATTCACGCCAATGTCGGCTGGCGACTGCCGCTCATCGACCAGCTGCTCGTCACGCCGCAATTTCACCACTGGCACCACGGGGCCGACAAGGAAGCCATCGACGTCAATTTCGCGATCCACTTCCCGCTGTTCGATCGACTCTTCGGCACCTATCACCTGCCTAAAGATCAGTGGCCTGCCAGTTACGGAATCGAAGGTCATCCCGTACCGAAAGGCTATTGGGCACAGTTACTCTATCCGTTCCGGCGCAAGTAAGCGCGGCGTGAAGCACCGCGAGGGTCACGTGGGCGCTTTGCGCCCGCGCTCAAATCTTCTCGAGTGACCAAGGCTTACGCAATTCGCGCGTGAGCATCGCGGTCGCGGTGTCGTCGTCGACGAATTTACCGGCGGTGCCGTCGAACTTAAGTTTACGTCCTGTGAAGATGGCGGCGTTACCGAGGTGACCGATGGCCGTCGCGTGATGCGCAGCGAGGGCGTGCGAGATCGGCTTACGGCGCGATTGGCAGCAATCGACGAATTCTTGGAAGTGGTCGGTCGTACCCGGGCAGCGCCAAGCGTCTGGCCCGAGGTCTTTCTCGAAAAGACCCGGCTCTGAAGTCGTCTGGCCACCGCGGTGAACAAACATCGAGCCTTTTTCGCCCGTAAATTTCACGCCCTCGAACTTGCTGTTCACGTTGAGCTGCACGCCGTCGGCATAAGTCAGCGTGTAATCATAATCTTTGGGCGTATTCCAAGGCGCTTCGCGCATCGTACCTGTGCCTTCGACGCCGGCCGGAAACTCGGCGTCTTTACCGAGCGCCCAAGCAGCGATATCACCGTGGTGGCAGACCCAATCGAGCACCATCCCGCCGCCAAAATTAAGGTTCCAGCGCCAGTTGAAATGGAAGACGCGTGGATCATATTCCATCCAAGATGAGGGCCCGACCCAGAGATCGTAATCGACTTCGATCGGGGGCTTTTCGCCAGGCTTAGGCGCATCCGGCATGGCATGCTTGTTGGAGGTGGTGCCGGCTTCGACGTGTAAGATTTTTCCGAGGTAGCCGTTGCGGACCAACTCCACGGCTTTGCGGAAATTCGGCGTGGAGCGTTGCCACATGCCCGTTTGCCAGACCCGACCGTTTTCTTTCACCGTATCGACGATTTTCCGGCCTTCGGCGAAAGTCTTGGCCAAAGGTTTCTCACCATAGACATCGACGCCGGCGCGCAGGAAGGCGCAACTGATGACGGCATGCCAATGATCAGGTAGGCCCATCACGGCGGCGTCAGGCTTGTCCTTGGCGAGTAATTCGCGGAAATCTCGGTATTGCTTCGGAGCCGCCTGACCTTTCTTGACGACAGTTTGCGAAGATGAATCGAGCACGCGCGAATCGACGTCGCAAACGGCGATAACTTGGACGCCTTTTTTATCGAGGAGCTTGCGCATGTCGCCGCCGCCTTGGGCCTTAAGGCCCACGCCGACGAGCTGCAGACGGTTACTCGGAGCGACCGTGCCGTCTTTACCCAAGGCCGAAGCGGGGATGATGGACGGGAAGCCCAGAGCGAAGCCGGCGAGGGCGGAACTCTTGAGGAAGGAACGACGGTTAAGTTTAGTCATTGAATTAGGGGTAGGGATAGGGGTGGGGGCAGGGGTAGGCTTAAGACAGGAGTAAGGGAGGAAACGTTCCGAGGAAAGGAGGGATTGGTAGGGTCAGCACCACGTGCCGTTCTAAGTGCAAAAGTGCAAATCGGCCTGCGGCCTGTGCAAAGGTGCAAAAGTGAGAGACAAGTTTCAGGTGGCGGGTGGCAG
>CAILOT010000109.1:0-5018 GCA_903835965.1 uncultured Opitutia bacterium | reverse complement strand
GTGCCGACCCTACCTCAAGACAACTAAAGGTGGCCGGCACCTGTCACCCCTTGTGTGACTTAGCTAAGCTGATCGGCGACCCGAATCACTTGGCGAACGGACGCGACGCAGTCGCGCCCCTACCTCAATCGCAATGAGACAGTGCAAAGGTGCAAATCGGAGCGGAGCTCCTGTGCAAAAGTGCAAAGGTGATATCAGGGGTAGGGACAGGGGTTGGGGTAGGGCTGACTGTCTTTGGTCTAAAGCGGGAACCCGGAGCCAGCTGCCGAAGGCCGAACGGTTGATCCAGAGGGCCAGTTGGCCGGATGGGGGACGGTAGGGACGGCTCTCCGAGCCGTCCGTGTCTAGGTACAGCGGCGGGCTCGGAGAGCCCGCCCTACCGCGAGACACGCTGCGTGGCGAACGGACGCGACGCAGTCGCGCCCCACCCTCACTTCGTGACCTGCTTGGCCCAGGAGTCTCTTAGGCCGACGGTGCGATTGAAGACTGGCTTGCCCGCTTGCGAGTCCTTGGCGTCGACGCAGAAGTAGCCAGTGCGCTCGAACTGGACCCGGGTCGATGGGTTAAGTTTAAGGAGTTCCGGTTCGACGAAGCCGCGGATGACTTTGAGGGAGGTCGGATTTAAGAAATTTCGCCAATCAGCGTCATCCGGCAGGTCGTTCAGATTCTCGTGGGAGAAGAGGCGGTCGTAGAGCCGTACCTCTACATCGCCCGCGTGCGCTTCGGAGACCCAGTGAATTGTACCTTTGACTTTACGTCCATCCGCCGAGTCTCCGCCACGGGTCGCCGGATCGTAGGTGCAGGTGACTTCGGTGATGTTGCCAGCGGCGTCTTTTTTGCAACCGGTGCAGGTCACGAAGTAACCCCAGCGGAGCCGGACCTCTTGGCCGGGCGTGAGGCGGAAATATTTCTTTTCCGGAATCTCCATGAAGTCGGCGCGCTCGATGAGCAACGTCTTGGAGAAGGGGACTTGGCGTGAGCCCGCCGCTGGGTCTTCGGGATTGTTCTGGGCTTCCAAGTGTTCGACTTGGTCGGACGGGTAATTTTCGATGACGAGCCGGACGGGATCGAGTACGGCCATGAAACGGGGCGAAGTCTTGTTAAGGTCTTCGCGGATGGCGTGTTCGAGCAGGGCCACATCGGTGAGCGAGTTATGCTTGGTGACGCCGATGGTTTCGCAGAACTTGCGGATGGCGGCCGGTGTGTAACCCCGGCGGCGCATGCCGGAAATCGTGGGCATCCGCGGATCGTCCCAGCTGGTGACGCGCTTTTCTTGGACGAGCTCGAGCAGGCGGCGCTTGGACATGACGGTGTAGGTCAGGTTGAGGCGGGCGAATTCGATCTGTTGCGGTTTGGCGGGGGTATCGAGCGTGCGGAGGAGCCAATCGTAGAAGGGGCGATGCACTTCGAATTCCAACGTGCAGATGGAATGCGTGATACCTTCGTAGGCGTCTTCGAGCGGGTGGGCATAATCGTACATCGGATAGACGCACCATTTGTCGCCGGTGTTGTGGTGCGAAGTCTTGCGGATGCGATAGATGATCGGGTCGCGCAGGTGGAAATTAGGCGAGGCCATGTCGATCTTGGCCCGGAGCACCGCCTTGCCTTCGTCGATCTCGCCGCGGGTCATCTTTTCAAAGAGCGCGAGGTTTTCTTCGATGGAAGCATCGCGCGTTGGGCTATTTTTTCCGGGCGTCTTGTGGTCGCCGCGGTAGACGTTCATTTGTTCCAGCGTGAGGTGGCAGACGAAAGCTTTGCCCAATTTGATCAGCTTGATCGCATCGGCGTGCATGCGGTCGAAATAATCGGAGGCCTGGTAATAGTGTTCGTGCCAGTCGAAGCCCAGCCAGCGGACATCTTCCTTGATCGAATCGACATACTCGACCTCTTCTTTGGTCGGGTTGGTGTCATCCATCCGGAGGTGACAACGCCCTTTGAATTCAAGGGCTAGACCGAAATTGAGGCAGATTGATTTGGCGTGGCCGACGTGCAGGTAGCCGTTGGGTTCGGGTGGGAAACGGGTCGCGACGACGGCATGCTTCCCCGCCGCGAGGTCGGCATCCACAATCTGCTGGATGAAGTGACGCGGAGTGGGCGCCGAAAGAGGGGTGTCGGAGGACATGGGTGAGAATCGTAGGGAAGGTACAAAATTGCCAAGATGGGATTAGGCGGCGAAGGCTTGGAGGCGGGCGAGGGTGGTGTCGCGGCCGAGGACGCGCAGGACGCCGAGGAGGTGCGCGCCGCCGCCTTGACCTGAAATCGCATAGCGGACGGGGGCGAAGTAGTCGGTAGGCTTGCGGCCGTGCGTCGCACCGACGGCGGTGAAAGCGGCATCCAGCGCGGTTTCCTCCCAGGCGGCGGCGGTGAGCGTCGGCAACAGTTCGCGGACGCGGGCCACCGGATCGCCGCCTTTTTTTGAAAGATTCGCCAAGGCGTTTTCGTCCTTATTAAACTTATCCGCGAAGAAGAAGGCGAGGAACTCCGGCAGGTGTTCCACGGAGATCACTTTCTCCTGCACGATGCCCAAGACCTCGGTCAGGCGTGCGTCCGAAACATCGGCATGGACGACACCGGTCTCGGTCAAGATAGGTCGGGCGACGGCGGCGAACTCCGCGGGCGGCAGCTGGCGCAAGGTCTGGGCGTTGACGTGCGACATCTTCCGTTCGTCGAAGCGGGCATTCGATTGGTGGACGGCCGAGATTTCAAACTGCCGAACAATCTCTTCGATGGGCATGACTTCTTTGCCGTCGGCCGGCGTCCAGCCCAATAGACAAAGGTAATTCCGGACTGCGGCCGGCAGGTAGCGGCGTTGCTGATATTCCTCGATGAGGGCGCCGCGATCGCGCTTGGACATCTTGCCCGGGCCATCGGTCTTGAGGATCAGCGGAATGTGGGCGTAGAGGGGCGGAGTCACGCCGAAGGCTTTGAAAATTTCGAGGTGCTTCGACGTATTGGAGAGGTGGTCCTCGCCGCGGATCACATGGGTGATTTTCATCTCGATATCATCGACGACGTTGACGAGGTGGAAGACTGGTTCGCCGTTGGAGCGGAAGAGCACGAAGTCGCGATCTTCGGCGCGTTCGACGCGGCCGCGGACGAGGTCTTCGAGCACCATCGGTGCGGCGGCTACTTTTTCGATGTCTTTCTTAAGGTGATCATCGAAGACCGTGGAACGGGCGCCTTCGAGGCGGAGCCACCAAGCACCGTCTTTTTCGTAAGCTCGGCCTTTGTCGGCCAACTCCTTGAGCTTGGTGCGATAAAGTTCGGTGCGTTGGGATTGGAAGTAAGGACCGAAATCGCCGCCAACCACGGGACCTTCGTCCCAATCCATCCCCAGCCAATGCATCGAATCCAGGATGATTTTCAGGAACGCTTCCGAGTTACGTTCTTTGTCGGTGTCTTCGATGCGCAGGATGAATTTTCCGCCCGTATGGCGCGCGTAGAGCCAATTGAACAAGGCGGTCCGGGCGCTTCCGATATGGAAGAAGCCGGTGGGGCTGGGAGCAAAGCGGACGCGGACTTGGGACATGCGGGAGAAGAAGGAGGGTGGGGCTGGAATCAGCCTCAGTCATGCCATTTGGAGGCAGGGAAGGGGTGAGGGGAAGCGGAAAAGAGCCAGGAGGGTCCGAGGGGCCTGAAAGTCGGCGAGTTCACGGTTTTATGGGGAGCATCCTTGCCCGCCTGATTCGGGCGAGGCCTATCATTTATAAGAATAAAAAA
This sequence comes from uncultured Opitutia bacterium, assembly GCA_903835965.1. Taxonomy (GTDB): domain Bacteria; phylum Verrucomicrobiota; class Verrucomicrobiia; order Opitutales; family UBA953; genus UBA953. The sequence goes on along the minus strand of CAILOT010000109.1, from coordinate 1,298 downwards.
GGCGGCTGGCGCCGCCTTTTCAGAACGTCCGGCCTGGATTTATTTGGCGGCTTCAGGTTCCGGCGGGGCGGTCAGATCTTGGATCAGCCCCATCGAAGTGAAATAGGCGTTTCGTCCGGAAATGCGCTGAACGAATAATTTGGTTTCTTCGGCCGTGGACTCATCTTTAGGGACTTCGGATTTAGCGGGGCGGAGGAAGACATAATCGCCATTGCGCGTCCGGATGGGTGCGGTAATTTTTCCGACACCGGCGACTTCGATGAGTTGGCCGGTGTTCTCGGTCACGCCCGTGAGGTTTTCAGGTACGGTGAAAGCGGTGAAGGCAGCGGGTGATGAGACGGTCAGGCCGAGGGCCTTGGCGCTCTCCGTGAAGCTTTTGCCAGCGGCTTGGTCGGCGAGAAGGGCTTTGTTGAGGCGGCCGACTTCCTCGGTCAGCAGGCGCGAGCGCTCCGTGGCTTTCCAGTTGCTCAAGGCGAGAGCCTTGACTTCAGCGAATTCGGGCAGACGTGATTCGGCGCGCTTATTGAGCAGGACGAAAACGGCGCCTTGTTCGGTACGGTAGACGTCGGTGCGCCATTCTTTTTCGGTGAGATCGCCGCCGGCTCGCAAAGCTTCGGCGGGCACTTTATCGTTCATCGGAGGGCTGCCAGCGTCGTAGGCCGGGAGGGCCGTGATGGTCGCCTTCTTGGCCTTGAGCCAAGCAGCAAACCCTTGATTGTCGGCCTTAGTCGCATCTAGCGCGAATTTTTCGGAGAGCTCGTCGGAAATCAGGCCGGCGAGGTTGGTGACCGCGCGTTCGGCCCGGATTAATTTCTCGATTTCACCTCGGCGAGCCAAAGCTTGTTCCTTCACCTTACCCGTCTCGAACTTAAATTTCTCGGCGACATTATAGCCGAAAGTGACGACGTCATCGTCCGAAATCGGGGACGTATCGGGAGTGACGTCCGTGATGGTCACGGCGCTGACTTCGACTTTGGCGGGCAAGCGGTAAGTTTCCTTATTGGCTTCGAAAGAGGCTTTGGCCTTGGCTTCATCGTCGGCAATCGTGGCTTTGAAATTGGCCGATGGGAGGGTGGCGGCGTCTACCGTCCATTTGGCCCGCTCACGATCAAGGATACGTTTGATTTGAGCTGCCGTAGCGTGACCGCCACCGGAGAGGATGGTCATCGCCTTGTTGATGCGCCAAGTATCCTTGATGAAGGACTCGAAACGTGCGCGGGTTTCCAGATCAGAGGCATTTAATTGCTTGGAGGCGAAGTCGATGAATTTACCGAGCGTATCACCTTCGGCTTTGCCGT
>CAILOT010000108.1:0-17085 GCA_903835965.1 uncultured Opitutia bacterium | reverse complement strand
TCGCCGGTTAGAGCAGTTAATGCGTGGCGTGGCTCGCGGGCGCGGGAGTTTTGGCGATCGCGCTGGGCTGGCTGTGGGATTTTCAGTTCCCCGTCATCAAGAAACTCTGGACTCCTTCGTGGGCCTTTTACAGCGGCGCCGTCGTCCTCTGGGTCTTCGCGCTCTTCTACTGGTTCATCGACATCAAAGGACACAAAGCGTGGACCTTCCCGCTCGTCGTCGTCGGCATGAACTCCATCGCCATCTACCTCGCCTACCAGCTCACCGCCGGCTGGATCCGCAGCGTCGGCCGCACCTGGCTCGGCAGCGGCCTCTTCGAAGGCACTTACGGCGCCCTGACCTCAAGCCTCCTCGTCCTCACCGTCCTCTGGACCTTCTGTTGGTGGCTGTGGAAGAGGAAGGTCTTCATCCGGATTTGAAGGCAGGAACAGCACGCCCTAATCACGGGGTCAGGCCGTACCTTTAAGGAGCTGAACCAAAACTGACGTTAAATCTTAAGTTTTTGGTTCAGGCATAGTCAGGGTACGGCCTGACCCCGTGTTCGGCCTACCCCGTTTTCGGCCTCCGCCTCAATATGTTTATATAAGAGTGTTTCGGCTTAAGCATCCCGATTTGGTCTTTCCTGCCAATAGCCAGCGGACTAGTAATTTCGGAGCCCCGGACGATGATTAAATACCCCCAGCCAATCCCGTTTTCACCCACGCAAGAAGACCTAAATCGTCTGGTCGCGGCCTTGACGCCCGAACACCAGGCCAAGGCCGATGAAAAAGCAAAGCAGGATGAGTCTCTACAAGTCGCCAAGCTGATTTCATGGGACAGAGACCATAGCGTCCGTTACCTCTTCAAGGATATCTTCAGCTCTCCAAATATCGGTATCAAGAATGCCGCGATTAGCTTTCTGGTCTCTGCCTTAATCGTTTCTTTACGGACCCTCTTCTTCCCCTTCAGATTGCTCGTGCGGCTAGTACTGATTCCATCCCGGCCAGCACGCCCGATAAACAATCGTACACCCGGGCGCTTCACCCCGCTACACCTCGAAGCTGGCGCCATCCGACGCTTCGATGACATAGTTGATGCGGTATTTATTTACGAAAAGGCCTATGACGACTGGCGGGCTGAGGCCGGCCCAGACCCAAACGGAGACATCAAGAAGAGTTATCTTGAGGAGGCGTTGCTCGAGCAGTGTGCGCAAATCAGCTCCCGGATGGTTGAACCCGAAATATACGCACACAATAGGCGACAAGCCGCCACCAGTGCGGCAAGCGACCGAAGGAGAAGCCATTTGACCAATAAATGCGGGGTCAAGTTCAAGAAACGTATGGCATTTATCACTCCGACAAAGAGGAAGTACGCATCATATTCGCAGAAGGCTTCGGGCGCCAAACAACAACGGATCGCGGAGATCCGTGGCTGGAAGAAATTGATTGCAGACAGCGGAAGTTTCTTCCCCTCGGCATTCCGTTACGAGTACCACGATGTCGATGCCAAGCCTCATACGGTACTCATCACTTTTGACCTATCCAGCATCAGCTTGAAGATCGCCCGCCTTGAGGCACGGCAGATGGAAAGGGAATACTTGATTAACCCGGACTATGATTATCTTCCCGATGAGGAAACTGGGAGCTTCGAGCGCACTCCCCAGGAAGGGCGCTGGCGGGAGTTTCTCGACTACCTGATCAGGGAGAAGCTCCATGAGTGTCCCGTCAGCCTGAAGGAGGTGCCTGTCCGCGCTGTCTCATGGACGCTCGATGTGGAATTCGGAGACTATGAAGTCCACGTCGGCGATGACCAGACCGGCCCACTCGGGGATAAGCTTTCCCTCATGGTCGGTCGACTGATTGCCTAATACCTAGGACGAAGATCTCCAGTAAGCCCTTGCACACGAAACCAAGGGGCACGTCCTAAGGGATCAGGACGTACCTTTGGTGAGCTGAACCAAAAGGGCATGAAATGTTAAGTTTTCGGTTCAGGCATAGTCAGGGTACGGACTGACCCCGTGTTCGGCCAACTTTAGGTGCGCTCGCCAAAAGGTGCGGCCTGACCCCATGTTCAGCCAAACCCTCGTTCATGTTCATGGTCGGCATGGCGCTCGCGTTCTCGTCGTCGCGTCGCAACGCCGAAGGCCAGGACCAGAGGAAGCTTTTCCTGCATACCCTCTGGCGGGCGTTCGTGCTCGTCGCGCTCGGCGTCTTCCTGACCACCGGCAGCAGCAAGCAACCCGTCTTCGGATTTCACAACGTCCTCGCCCAGATCGGTCTCGGCTACGTCTTCCTCACCCTACTCGTCAGACGCGGCTGGAAGGTCCAGCTCGGCGCCATCGGCGTCATCGCCGTCGCCACCTGGGCCGCGTTCATGCTCACGCCCATCGCCGGACCCGCTACGGATTACAAAGCCCTCGGCGTGACCGACCCGGCGCAGACGCTCAGCGGCTTCTGGGGACACTGGAACATGAACGCCAATTTCGCAGTAAGCCTAAAGGGTCAGGCCGTACCTTTGGTGAGCTGAACCAAAAGCGGCATGAAATCTTTAGTTTTCGGTTCAGGCACAGTTAGGGTACGGCCTGACCACGTGTTCGGCCCCCGGCTAGTTATGACATTTGACGAGTGATGCCGCTCATCCTAAAGAACTCTCATGAACATCTGTGGCGTTAGATGCGTTTTCTTAACTCTCATCATGGCGTGGTGCACACCATGCACAATTCACGCAGGGCTATCGCCTAAAGAGGTGAGTGAATTCCAGGAAGTTGTCGCTAATGTCACAAAATACAGGGACGAAATCCGCGACCCTGTAACAGCCGAAAACTTCAATAAACAAAAGTGGGCACGCTTAGCTTTGGGCAGCCATTTAATTGAGCTTGGCAACGCATATTTCTTGGGGCACGGAGTCAACAAATCAGACGTTGATGCATTCAAATCATGGCGGGAATCTGCTGAACTTGGCAGCAACATCGCCCTGTTTAACCTGGGACATTGCTACTATGACGGCATAGGAGTGGCCAAAGATCAAACAGAAGCATATGGCTACTGGCTACTATGTGCTTATGATCTCAATAAATACCTAGAAGATGAGATAAAAAGGCCTTCCTATGACCAACTCGACAGATGGAGACGGGATGCCAAGCAGACGAAAAACTCAGTGTTAGAGAAACTATGCAGGGACGGCTTCAACAACAGTTTTCGTTATTCTGCGACAGACGAGGCCAAGGCTAATGCCGCAATACTCGAAAAATCTATCGCCGCGGATGATCAAGCAAAAGGGCTCAAGCGCGCACAGGTAATCCAGGAGGCTTTAGACCAGGCTTCAAGCAAGTTCAAAGGTGCAAAAAAAGACGCACTAATATTGCAAAAAAAGGAGTTCGAGGAGCTCAGGCAGAGAGCAGCCGCAGGAGACATTCAGGCCCAAGGCGAGATCGCCCAATACTACCTAATTGGATATTACAAAGACTTGAAGTTCCCACGCGACGACATCGAGGCCGACAAATGGTACAGGGCAGCAGCAGAAGGTGGTAACGTTAAAGCCCAAATGTGGCTTTGTTGGAGTTACTTCCGTGATAAGAAGACCGATGAAGGTCTGAGATGGCTAAGGAAAGCCTCCGAGCAAGGATGCCGGGAAGCCCATGAACTCTTGGCGAAATGCTATCTTGAGGGAACCGGAGTCCCAAAGAGCAACGTCGATGCCTATGCCTATCTCAATATCTCGAATTTTATCGGAGATGATAAGTCTCCAGGCCTAAACGAGTTAGAACTGAAGATGTCACCAGAAGAAAAGCGACGAGGCGTGCAGCGGACGAAAGAACTTCACGTCGAGATAGATGGAAGAATCAAACATTCACCCAATACCCAGATCATGATTGGCCTAGCCTTAAAGAGAGGGAATAAGCCGGACCAATATGGACTCGGTTCGTTTTTCCAAGTTGGGCCGGTCGACTATGCCGAGGCCGTTAGGTGGTTCCGGAAGGCCGCCGAGCAAGGCGATGCGGACGGAGAATACTACGTCGGAAGTGCTTACGATTCGGGTAAAGGAGTTCCAGAGGATAAAGTACAGGCTGTGAAATGGTACCACAAGGCAGCCGAAAAAGGAGTAGCTATCGCACAGTACATGCTCGGACATGCCTATGAAACCGGCGAAGGTGTCGCGAAAGACGAAATTGAAGCTTATGCCTATTTCAACCTAGCAGGAGCCACTGAAAAAAGCGCCAGGGAGCGGATCGCAACAATGGAAGAAACCATGCAACCGAACGTACGACTGCTTGGCCAACAGCGAACCAGAGAACTTAGGAAAGAAATCGAAGGAAAAATTGAGAGCCTAGAAGACTTAAGAAAAGCAGTCGAAAAAGAGAAACAGCTCAAGGGAATCTAGACATCGGCTAGAACAGAAGCGCCCTGCCCGGCGCGGCGGATGGGAATAAACCCCTGGGATTGTAGGCCTATGGGGGAGCGAAGGCGGAGCCTTCGAGGGGGCAAGTGGGCATGGGGGCAAGTTGACAAGGGGAGATACAGCGGACGCGACGCAGTGCCGACCCTACCTTAGATACAGAGGACAGCACGTGGTGCTGTCCCTACCTGAGAGGCAGCGGATGCGATGGTGAGGCAACTAGGGCAGCACGCGGTGCTGCCCCTACCTGGGGTTACGCGAAGTAATCGACGCCGCCTTGGAAGAGGGGCTGGTGCTTGTTGCCGGGGATGTTCTTGGCGACGTTGGCGCCGGCACGTTCGGTGTGACCCATCTTGCCGAGGACACGTCCGCACGGGCTGGTGATGCCTTCGACGGCTTCGAGCGATCCGTTGGGATTGAACTCGATACGGTTCGAGGGCGCGCCGGCAGCATCACAATACTGAAAAACGACCTGGCCGTTCTTGACGAGGTCGGCGATGACGGACGCAGGCGCGGTGAAGCGGCCTTCTCCATGCGAGAGCGGGATGGTGTGCACCTGGCCGACGTCCATACGCGCGAGCCACGGCGACTTGACCGAGGCGACACGAGTATGGGCGTAACGCGAGATGTGACGGGCGATACGGTTATGGAACAGCGTCGGGGCGGAAGCATCGACGTCGCGGATCTCACCATACGGGACGAGGCCGGTCTTGATGAGGGCCTGGAAGCCGTTGCAGATGCCGAGCGCGAGGCCGTCGCGGTTCTTGAGCAGCTCCATGACGGCGTCACGCACGATGGGTGCCTTGATGACGGCGGCGATGAACTTACCGGAGCCATCCGGTTCGTCACCGGCGGAGAAGCCGCCGGGGATCATGAGGATCTGCGAGCGAGAGATGGCATCAGCGAGGGCTTTGAGCGATTCGCCGAGGCCGGCGGCGTCGAGATTACGCAGCACGAGGATCTCGGGCTCGGCGCCGGCGAGACGGAACGCGCGGGCGGTGTCGTATTCGCAATTGCTGCCGGGGAAGACCGGGATGATCACGCGCGGCTTGGCGACGCGAACCTTGGGCTTGAGGCCGGAGCGGACGGTGAAGCTGATCGGGGCGGGCGTGCCCTGCGGCTCGCTGGCCTTGGTCGGGAAGACCGACTCGAGCACGCCTTCATGCGCGGAGAGAAGATCAGCAACGGAGACGGACGCACCGGGCCAGGCAATCTGGGCGTCGGTGTTGGTCTGACCGAGCACGCGATGCGGGAGCGCGCCGAGGTCGGCGGCGGAAGCGACTTCGAGCACGACGGAACCGTAGGCGGGGATCAGGAAGTCGGCGGCGGGCGCGACGGCGAGCGTGACGCCGAGGCGGTTGCCGAAGGACATGCGCGTCAGCGCGTGGCCGATGCCGCCCTGACGGACCGCGGCGGCGGCGCGGACCTTGCCGGCCTTGACGAGGGCGTGGATGGCGGCGAGGCGCTCGCGGGCGACCTGTAAGTCAGGCAGGAGCGCGGACGTGCGAGGCACGTCGACGACCACGACCGTGGAGCCGGCCTGCTTGAACTCGGCGGAGATGACGTGGCTGGCCTTGCCGGGGACGATGGCGAAGGAGACGAGCGTGGGCGGAACGTCGAGGTCCTTGAAGGAGCCCGACATGCTGTCCTTGCCGCCGATAGCGGCCGTGCCGAACTCGAGCTGCGCTTCGAGCGCGCCGAGGAGCGCCACGAGCGGCTTGCCCCAGCGGGAAGAATCCTGGCCGAGCTTTTCAAAGTATTCCTGAAGCGTCAGGCGGGCACGGGCCGGATCGCCGCCGGCGGCGGTCAGGCGGGCGAGCGATTCCACCACCGCGCAGACCGCGCCGTGGCCGGGAGACCACTGGGCGACCACGGGATTGAAACCGTAGGCCATGATCGTGCAGACGTCCGTCTCGCCACCGAGGACCGGGAGCTTGGCGGCCATCGCTTCCTGCGGGGTCGACTGCGTCGCGCCACCGAAAGGATGCAGCACCGTGTTGGCGCCGATCGAGGCGTCGAAGCGTTCGACCAGGCCGCGCTGGGCGGCGTTCGGGAGAGAAGAGACCGCCTTCAGAAGATCGTCAGCCGTCGGCGCGGAGCCGGACTGGAAAGGATGCTTCGAGGCATCGGGCGCGAGCACCTTCGCGGACGCGGTCTGCGTCACGCCGTTGGTGTCGAGGAAGTCGCGGGCGATGTCGACGACGCGCTGGCCGCGCCATTCCATGATCAGGCGGCCGGAGTCGGTGACATCGGCGACCTGCACCGCTTCGAGGTTCTCGCGGCGGGCGGCGGCGAGGAAGGCGGGGACGTCCTTGGGCTCGAGGACGACGGCCATGCGTTCCTGCGATTCGGACAGCGCAATCTCGGAACCATCGAGGCCGTCATACTTCAGCGGCACGCGGTCGAGATGGATATGGAGCGAAGGGGCGAGTTCGCCGATGGCGACGGACACGCCGCCGGCGCCGAAGTCATTGCAACGCTTGATCAGGCGGCTGACGGCCGGATCGCGGAAGAGACGCTGCAGCTTGCGCTCGGTCGGGGCGTCGCCCTTCTGGACCTCGGCGGAATTCTGGAGGGCCGTCTCGGTGTGTTCCTTTGAGGAACCCGTCGCGCCACCCACGCCGTCGCGGCCGGTGCGGCCACCGACGAGCACGATGACGTCGCCCGGGGTCGGCACCTCGCGGCGCACGCAATCACGGGGACCCGCGGCGACGACCGCGCCAATCTCCATGCGCTTGGCCACGTAGCCCGGGTGGTAGTGTTCGGAGACCAGGCCGGTCGCGAGACCGATCTGGTTGCCGTAAGAGGAGTAGCCGGTGGCCGCGCCGGTGGTGATCTTGCGCTGCGGGAGCTTGCCCGGGAGCGTCTGCTCGTAAGGCGTGAGCGGATCGCCGGCGCCCGTCACGCGCATCGCCTGATACACGTAGGAGCGGCCGGAAAGAGGGTCGCGGATCGCGCCGCCGAGACAGGTGGCCGCGCCGCCGAAGGGCTCAATCTCCGTCGGGTGGTTATGCGTCTCGTTCTTGAACATCACCAACCACTCCTGGACGCGGCCATCGATCTCGACCGGAACGACGATCGAAGCGGCGTTCACCTCTTCGGAGTCTTCCATGTCGTCGAGGTGGCCCGTGCGCTTCAGCTCGCGGCCGGCGATGGTCGCGATGTCCATCAGACAGACCGGCTTGCCCTGGCGGTTGAGGCCGAGGCGCACCGCCTGATAGCGTTCCCACGAGGCCTTGAAGGGCGCCAGCAAAGGCGAATCCGCGAACTCGACCGACTTCAGTTCGGCGAGGAAGGTCGTGTGGCGGCAGTGGTCGGACCAATACGTGTCGAGCAGCTTGATCTCCGTGATCGTCGGCTCGCGGCGGGCCTGGTCGCGGAAATGCGCCTGACAAAAAATCAGGTCGGCGTCGGACATCGCGAGCCCGAGTTCTTTGCGGAGGGCGGCGAGGGCGGCGACGTCCTTCGTAAGGAAGCCCGTGAGTGAAGCGACCGCGGCCGGCGTGGGTGCGGCGCGTCGGAGCGAAGCGGGCTTGGCGAGATCAGCTTCGCGCGAATCGACCGGATTGATCAGGTAGGCCTTGATGCGCTTCAAGTCTTCGGGCGAAGCACCGCTGACGACGAAAGTGCGGGCCGCGGCGACGGATGGACGATCGCCACCGCCGACGATTTGAAGGCATTGGGCGGCGGAGTCGGCACGTTGATCGAACTGACCGGGCAGAAACTCGACCGCGAAGGCCGTCTCATGCGCAGCGAGCGGAAAGCATTCCTCGAAAACATCGTCGACGGGCGGCTCAGCGAAGACCGTCGGGATCGCTTGGCGGATGGCGGCATCGGATGCACCTTCGACGTCGTAACGTTGAAGGATGCGGAGGCCCTTTAAGTGAGGGAGGCGAAGGGAGTCCCGCAGGTCATGCAAGAGGTGGTCGGCTTCGGACCGGAACTCGGGTTTCTTCTCGACGAAAAGGCGCTTCATGAAGTCAGCCCAACCTTGTGCGGAGGGGGAACCAATTCAAGGTCGTAACCCTACCTCGAGACAAGATTCACTCTCGGGTGGCGGAGGGGGAAGAGGCAAAGAGGCCGTGCAAAGGTGCAACTGCGGCGGAGCCGCGTGCAAAAGTGCAAAAGTGGAGGGCGGGCGGGCCGAGGAAGGCGGCAACGAGGCAAAGAGGCCGTGCAAAGGTGCAAAAGTGCAAAGGTGGAGCAAGAAATGCGCCGACAAGGGAGGCGGGGGAGCGGCAAAGAGGCCCGGAGGCGAAGGTAGGGGCGTGCGGCCCGCGCGCCCGCGGATGACCGGGCCGGTCATCCCTACCTTGAGGCAAAGGACCAAACTCAAGGGGAGACCGGACACCGGATGATGGCATCCTCCCCCGGCGGGCTCGGAGAGCCCGCCCTACCCGATCCAGACGCGGTTGACCAAGGGCGCTCAACCCTACCCAAAACAGACGTTTGCACTTTTGCACAGGGGCCTTGGCCCCGATTTGCACCTTTGCACCTGAGCTGGCGCACCTGCTTCTTGCCTCCCTGCCCTAACTCACCCTATCTCTCCCTCCTATCCATTTATGAAACCCGTACTTCTGGTAATCCGCGACGGTTGGGGCGAAAACCACAATCCTAAGCACGACAAGTTCAACGCGGTGAAGCTGGCGAATATCCCGGTCTCGCGCGGTCTGACCAAGGATTGGCCCCGCACCGAGATCATGGCCCACGGCCTCGATGTCGGCCTGCCGGTCGGCATCATGGGCAACTCCGAAGTCGGCCACCAGAACATCGGTGCCGGTCGCATCGTCGACCAGGAGATCGTCCGTATCGACAAGGGGCTCACCGACCCCGCCGCCATGCGCCAGATCAAGGCCTTCCGCGGCCTGGTCGAGAACGTCAAGGCCACCGGCGGCGCGGTCCACCTGATGGGCCTGTGCTCCGAAGCCGGCGTCCACTCCACCCTGCCTCACCTCTACGCCCTGCTCCGCCTGCTGAAGGAAGAAGGCCTCTCCAAGGTCTACATCCACGCCTTCATGGACGGCCGCGACAGCCCGCCCACCTCGGGCCTTGGCTATCTCAAGCAGCTCGAAGCCGAGCTCGTAAAGATTGGCCTCGGTAAGGTCGCCAGCGTCACCGGCCGCTTCTGGGCCATGGACCGCGACAACCGCTGGGGACGCGTGCAGACCGCTTACGACGCCCTCACCGGCGCCCCGGCTCCGGAAGCCGCTTCGGCCGCCGAAGCCGTGCAGGCCTATTACGACCAGCCGACCGACTCCAATACGACCGGCGATGAGTTCGTCCCGGCCACTCGCATCAAGGGCACCGCCTTCATCCAGGACGGCGACTCGGTGTTGTTCTTCAACTTCCGCGGCGACCGCCCGCGCGAGATCACCCGTGCCTTCACCGATCCGGAATTCAAGGGCTTCCCCCGCGCGAAGCTGCTCCAGATCTTCTACGCCACCCTCACCAACTACGAGAAGGGCCTCTGCCCCAACGTGGTCTTCGATAAACCCGCGAAGATGGTGAACATCCTCGGCGAGTGGGTCGCCAAGCAAGGCATCGCGCAGTTCCGCACGGCCGAGACCGAGAAATTCCCGCACGTGACCTTCTTCTTCAACGACTACCGCGAGGAACCTTTCACCGGCGAAGAGCGCGGCATGGCGCAGAGCCCGAAGGAAGTCTCCACCTATAACCAGAAGCCCGAGATGTCGGCTTCGCACGTCACCGAGATGGCCAAGGCCGCGATCCTCTCCGGCAAGTTCGGCCTCATCGTCGTCAACTACGCCAACCCCGACATGGTCGGCCACACCGGCGATCTCGCCGCGGTCTGCAAGGCCTGCGAAGCGGTCGACAGCGGCCTCGGCGTCCTCCTCGCCGCCATCGACCAAGTCGGCGGCAAGGCCCTCATCACAGCCGACCACGGTAATGCCGACCAGATGTGGGAGCCGGAAGAAAACTGTGCCCACACCCGCCACACCCTCAGCCCCGTCGAGGTCATCCTCTACGGCGAAGGCTGCAAGAATCTCAAGACCCGCCCGACGGGTCGCTTGGCCGATATCGCCCCGACCCTGCTCGCCCTCATGGGCCTGCCGAAGCCGGCCGAGATGACCGGCGAGTCGCTGATCGCCTAAAGGACGGCAAAGCCGTCCGTGCAAAGGTGCAAACGGGGCTGTCGCCCCCGTGCAAACGTGCAAAAGTGAAATACCCCGCAGGGTTGGCCGTGCTCACACCTTTGCACTTTTGCACCTTCGCACTTTTGCACGCGGCGAAGCCGTAATTTACGCCTTCAGCCCCGTCGTTAAACTGATCCCAAGCGAATCGGCGACAGCGCGGACGATCTCAATCTCCGCCGGCTCGGCCTTGCCGTCGTTGAGCATGGCTGCGCCGCACGCACGTACGAATTTGCGGCGGTCGTAGACCGCTTGACCAGCGATCACGCCCAAGGCTTCGTCGACCTTTTGCAAATCGACCTGCTCAGCGGCAATCATGGTCGAACTAAGGCCAGGCAATCCAAGTAAGCCGGCACCCAACTGATAAGCCTCAACCTGCGCCGCAGGAGTCTCACTCGAAGTCTGGACGACCGCGGAGAGGACGAGGCCGCAGGCCGCCGGCAGATCGCCGACACGGGACGCGGGGTTCTTCTCCTTCGAAAGATAACGGCGCATGGACGCCTGGATGAGCAAGACGATAAGGCCGTCATCCGCATCGTAGCCGACTTTTTCGAGGGCGAGGCGGAACAAAGCTTGTTGCTCAGCCGAAAGCAGGCGTAACGCCGGCATCGAGAGGTCGAGCAGCGGGAGGCGCGAACCTGCTGGTAAGGCGCGAAGCAAGGGCTCGAATTTTTTGGCTTCACGGGCGACTTCGCCACCAGCAAGACTGCTGGCTTTCTCAAGCTGGGCCGTGCGCAACCCGGTATCGCGGCGCAAAATCAGCCCGAGCACCATACCCATCGCGCTGACGGGGTCCTGTGAAGCGTCACGCAGCTCGGCCGGAATTTTTCCGTGAAAACCGACGGCATCCTGAATCTGCAGGTCGGTCGGCAAGGCGCGTGAAGCCGTCGGTAAAGGCGGTGGAACCGTGTGCGATGCAGGCGCGAAACCAGCCGTTGGTTCGGACGACGCGACCTGGGCCGAGACGATGTCTGGAATGACACCATCGAAGGCGGGGTCGATGCGCTTGATCCGATCACCGATGGGCGGGTGCGTGGAGAAAAGGAAGTTTAGCAATCCACCCGAGGAAGCGAAAAAGAGATGCTGCGACTCCAGATCCGCGGTCGTAGTCTCACGGCTGGCCCCCGAAAGACCGGCTACTTTTTTCAGGGCCGAAGACAGTCCGAGCGGATTACGCGTAAACTGCACTGCCGAAGCGTCGGCGAGGTATTCGCGCTGACGCGAGACGGAGGCCTGGATAAGACGGGCGAAAAACACCCCACCTAGGCCGATAAGAACGACGACCAACCCCGCCACCGCGAGCGGCCAGGCGCTATTTTTCCGATCGGAACTCGAAGAGAGTCCTAATCTTATAAAAATATAACCCAACTGCGCCAGCGCGGTCAACCCAGCGACCGCGCCGATGATACGCAAACTCAGCTTGATATCGCCGTTACCGATGTGGCTAAATTCATGGGCGATGACGCCCTGCAATTCATCACGGCTGAGGTTCGCAAGAGCGCCACGCGTCACGCCAATCGCGGCATCCTGCGGCGTATTGCCGGCAGCGAAGGCGTTGATGGTCGTGTCTCCGTCGATGACGTAACAAAGCGGTACGGGCAAACCGGCCGCGAGGGCCATCTCCTGCACCACATTGAGGTATTTACGTTCCGCTAGGTCGATGGTGTTGGCTGCGACCAGACGGCCGCCGAGACGTTCCGCCGTCGCCCCGCCGCCTTTGGCTAATTCTGCAATCCGGAGCAGGCTTCCGCCGACAATCACCGTCAGGGCGAGACCCGTCGTCAATCCGAAGAGCTTAGGCTGGAACCAGTCGTATGAGCCCCTCACCTGGTGCAGCGCCAGATGGCCTCGTGCACCGCCCATGCTTCCGTGCGTGAGCAACACCGCCATCACATACAGCGACCCCGTCAGCACGAGTATCGCCAAAACAAGGAGCACGACCAGCTTGGTCGTGCGTCCGCGGGCCTCATCCTGCGCCCGGAAGAAATTCATCGTCGCCGCCATGGGCCGACTTCAGTTTAGAAAGAAACCTTCGGAGCTTCGCGCTCGGCTTCGCTTTCGACCTTAAAGAACTCGGCGGCGGTGAAACCAAAAGCATTGGCGATGAATACGCGGGGGAAAGTCTCGCGGCCGGTGTTATAGAAAAGGACGGCGTCGTTGTAAGCCTGACGCGCGAAGGCGATTCGATTTTCGGTCGAGGCCAATTCCTCCATCAGGCTGCGCATGGTGGCGTCGGCCTTCAGATCGGGATATTTTTCCGAAACCACCATCAGACGACCTAAGGCGCCGCTCAGACCAGATTCTGCCCTGATGACGTCGTTCATCGCCGCCGGGTCGCCAGGGTTGCCGGCAAAACGCACATTGGCCTGCGTGGCCTTGGCCCGGGCCTCGATTACGGCCGTAAGGGTGCCGCTTTCGTGTGCCATGTAACCCTTGGCCGAGGCAACGAGATTGGGGATCAGGTCATGACGACGCTTAAGCTGCACGTCGACCTGGGCGAAGGCGTTGCGGAACAAATTACGGAGCTCAACGAGCCCGTTGTACATGCCGACGGCGATAAAACCAGCGAGCAAAACTACCACGACTAAACCGAAGAACAGAGGAAGGATCATGATTGGAGTCACTTTAACCGAAGAAGCCCCAGACGCAAGTCGGCGCGAATCATCTCTATAATAATTAGGTGTAACAATTGGAACGACCGCCTGATTCCACCCTCTAAATCGGACTTAAACCAAGGCTTCTAAGCGCTGGCAGACCTCATCGATCAGGAAAGCGGGGGTGGAGGCGCCGGCCGTCACGCCGACCACTCGATACCGCGTGATAGCCTTAAAATCGAGTTCCGAGGCGGTTTCCACATGGAAGCAAGGTAACCCTTGGAGCTCCACCAGTTTGGCCAACTTCACGGTATTGGCCGAATGACGTCCACCGATGACGACAATCGCCTCGCAACCCTGACGGCGAAGTTCGACCACGTCAGCCTGCCGATCCTTGGTCGCCCCGCAGATAGTATCAAAAATCAAAGCGCTTGGAACGCGCTTTTTCAAATGGTCAGCGAGTTTCTCAAACTCGTCGGTGAACATCGTCGATTGCGAGACCATGCAGACCAGCGTACCTAATTCTGGAAGCGCATCGATTTCAGCCACGGATGTGATGACGTGTCCCTGCCCTTCGGCATAGCCAAGCAGACCAATGACCTCGGGATGCTTCGGGTCGCCAAAAATCACCGTCTTAAATCCCTTCTTGGCGTGCATTCGCACCTTGCCGGCGATGATGCCGACATCCGGACAGGTCGCGTCGCGGAATTCCATGCCGAGGGTTTTGAGATAAGCGCGACGCTCAGGCGAGATGCCGTGCGCACGGACCACCATGACCGCATGATCATCCGTCGCCTTGGCGACTTCGAGCTGGGCTTGGCTGCTGTAATCGCCCACTTCGCGAATGCCTTCGCCGGTGAGCACTTCCATCATCTGGCGGTTATGGATCAACGGGCCATCCGTGTACACGGGGTGACGGCCCTTCTGGGCATACTCGCGGGCGATATCGATGGCACGTTCGACACCCCAACAAAACCCCGCGGACTTGGCTCGGATGACCTTCACGCCCTACAAGGTGAAGATAACCCGGGGCGATTCAAGCAAAGTCAGCCGAAGGCCTACTTGGCCGGCACGCCCCAGACTTCCGCTTCGACATAATCGTTCGAAGGCGCCGCCGAATTACCCTTGGAGTAGAAACGGACGTAACGTGCCTTCACGGCGGACACCGGCATGACCCGGCCTTCGTTCGATTCATAATAAGAATAATCGGAGCCCTTCCCGAGCCCGAGCTCATTCTCGGCATCGTTGTTATAGACCGTCACGACGTCCTTCTTGAACTGCGAATCGTTCGAAAGCTGGACGACGACGTCGAGGTAGACCCGACGTTCGCGGTGAAAGTGCCACAAGGCGATGGCGTGGATCTCGCCTTGCTTAGCCAGATCGATCTGCATCCATTGCGCTCCGCGGGGAAGTTCGACTTCAAAGCCTTCTTCGCCGCCCTTATCGCCGTCGGTCAGGTAGGAGAAGTCACCGGCATTCGCTTCCTTGGCGCTCGACGTCACGACGCAACCCTTCGCCAGGTTTTGCGCGGCGGCGGGAACCTTGGGCAAGACCCGCGGCCCCTTGCTGACTGGCTCGAGGTTGGAAATCTTAAAAGGGCGTGGCGTGCCCATGGCCACGGATTTAGGCAGGACCAGCGGCAATTCCTTGTCTTGGGCCAAGAGCAAGGCGGGGCTAAGAAGAAGCAGAAGTCTGAGGCGGAGCATAAGGGGATAAAAAGTAGACAACCTAACGAGGCGAAGGTTTCAAGCCCGCGGTGCGTCCAAGGTGCGCACCCGCCGGTTCTTCAGGGGGAAACGCAAGGTCACGGTGGTTCCCACGTCCGGCGTGCTCTGGATATCGACCGTCCCGCCATGGGCGCGTAATATCCTTAATAAGACAAGCATGCCGATACCGCCGCCCGAGGCCTTAGTGGTATAGTAGGCGTCGAAGACGCGGGTAAGTTTGTCGGCGGGGATGCCGACGCCGGTATCGGCGATCGCCAAGACGACCCATTCGTCGTCTGACGTCAGGCGGACATGGATATCGCCCCCGCGATCCATGGCCTCAAGGGCGTTCTTCATCACGTTGAACAAGGCCTGTTTGATCTGATTGCGGTCACCCAAGATCAGCGGGATTTCTTCGGGCACATCGACCGAGACCCGGACGCCGAGTTGCTCCATCTGGTCGCGCAAGAGATTCATCGCTTCGGCTACCAACGCTACAAGGTCAGTGTCGGCCAGATTGGGCGGGGTTTGCCGGACGGCGCCCAGGAAATCACGTACGATGCCGTCAAGCCGGGCGATCTCACCCTGACAGACCTCCGCCGCCTTGCGGACTTTGACCGCGGCCGGCGAATCGCCCAGTTTCGCAGCTTCGCGTTGCAGAAGTTGGAGATGAATCCCGATGGCGTTGAGCGGATTGCCGACCTCATGGGCGACGCCGGCCGCCAACGTGACGATGGAATCGATGCGCTCGCTTTCGATACGGTCTTCGGTTTGCACGCGCTCCTTAGTGACATCACTCAGCACGGCGACGCGGCGGGCGCGCTCGGCCCCTTGGGCATCCCCTACCCGCGTCAGATGCAAGCGAAGCAGACGAGGCTCGGGATAACGCACCTCGAGTTCACGCGTCAAGGCGCCCACGGATTCCGGCAATTCCAGAGACAGGGCGATATCGGGAGAAATCCGGCGAAGCTCGGCGCCGTTGATCAGCTCACCGCTCACTCCCAACAATTGGACCGCGGCCGTATTGGCATATTCGATTGAACCGTCATGGGCGATGACAAGCACCCCTTCGCGCAAAGTGTCCAAGACCGTCTCCATCAAAGCGCGCTCGCGCTCGAGGCGGCGGGCCAGAATCGCGAGGTTCTGGGCATCCAGGTCGTCGATTCGACCTAAGACGCGAGCCAAGGAACTGAAGGGGCGGTGCGACATATCAGCGGGCGCGCACGGTGAGGTGCTGAAGCAGGAGAGCAATCAATTGCTGGGCGAGGACCGTCTTGGTCGCCGGCCCCAAGACCTGACGGAACCCGTCGGCACCCAAGACAATCAAGCGATTGGTTTCGGCGCCAAAAGCCCCGTCCGGTCCAGCGACCGAATTCGCCGCGATGAAATCGATTTTCTTCCGGACGAGCTTGGCGCGCGCATTCGCTTCGACGTCTTCAGTCTCGGCGGCGAATCCGATCAGCAACTGCCCCGGGCGACGCCGCCCTGCCAGAGTGGCCAAGATATCCGGGACCGGCTCGAACTCCACCGTCAGCGCGTGCCCTTGCTTTTTCAGTTTCTCGGGGTGGCGAACCTTGGGTCGCCAATCACTGACAGCCGCGGTCATAATTAAAATATCACAGGCGCCGAAGAGCGCGTCCGCCTGGCGCGACATTTCGTCCGCGGTGACGACCGGGTAAAGCACGACGCCCGCCGGCTCGGGCAGTGCCACGGGGCCCGCCACGAGATCTACCGTCCACCCAGCTTGCCGGGCCGCTGTCGCCAAAGCAAAACCCATCTTGCCTGTCGAAGGATTGCTCACAAAGCGTACCGGATCGAAAAACTCGCGCGTGGGTCCTGCGGTGATGAGGCAACGGAGGGACATGGGAAGGAGGATGACAGAGGACTGCCACGACCCCTAAGTTGGCTTATGCTGGGACGGGAAACAATAGCGAAGGGACAGGGCTAGGGGAAGGGGCAGGAAAGGCAGAGAGACAAAGGGAGACCGGAAACCGGGAAGGATGCTGGGGTACAAATTGCTGAAGGGTGACAGGTGACGGGCACGGGAACCGGGAGTTCAGGCATCGGCCCTTCGGGGGACGGCCGCAGGAACCCGAAGCCGATGGCTGATGGCCGAAGCGCTGACTCCCGAACCGCCGATGCCCAGACGGCCGTCACCCGTCACCTGAAATGAATCCACCCCAGCTAATCATCCGGTCTCCGGTTTCCCTTTGAGTGCCCTTGCATCGGGTAGGGCTGACCACCCTTGGTCAGCCGCGG
>CAILOT010000107.1:0-25155 GCA_903835965.1 uncultured Opitutia bacterium | reverse complement strand
GGCCTGTGCAAAAGTGCAAAAGTAGCGAACAGGAAAACCATGGGCCGGTGGCGGCGAAGGAGACGTGCTTGCTGGCGTGGGTGGAGGTGTTGACGAGTCCGCATTTCTCGCGGACGGATTTCCCGGCGTTATTCCCGGTGGAGTCGACGCCGGACTTCACGTTCGAGGAGGCGAAGAAGTTCGCGGAGCAGTTGATGCAACTGCGCGATCAGTTGGGCGCTTCACGCGATGGACACGATTTCGCGGCGGTGGCCGCGGTGGTGGAGACGAATCCGGAACGATGGAACAACCTCCACCGTCTCGAACTTGCCTACCTGAACGTGCTGAAGCGCCTGGGGCAGCGGGACCATAACCAGGTCCGCACGGAATTAGCCAAGGGCGATGGGATGCCGGAAGGGGTCACGGACGTCTGGCTGGTGGGCTTGCTGGAACCGCAGCCGCTGCTGATCGAGGCGCTGGAACGTCGCAAAGACCGCCTGAACATTCACGTGATCATCGGCGCCGATGAAGCCGATGCGGCCCTGTTCGATGCCTGGGGTCGACCCGACCCCGCCCGCTGGGCCAATCGGCAGACGCCTTGGCCGAACTTTAAGGACGCGGTCCACCTAGCGACCGACCCGACTCACGCGACGGATCGTCTTTCCGAACTCCTCGGCCACACGAAGCCCGACCACGGCGCCTTCGCGGTCGCCCCGTGCGAACGCGAAACCTACCCGGAACTGATCGCCGACAAGCTCCGCAGCCTCGGCGCCGAAGCGGTGAACCCTCTGGGCGAAACCCACGCGGGACACGTCCTCCACCATCGCCTACGCGCCTTGCTCGACGTCCTGGACACGCCGACCTTCGCGACGCTACGTCGCGCCCTGCTCCACCCTCCCCTCGCCGAACGGCTGACGGGCGGACGCATCCCTTTCCATCAGTTAAACACCCTGCTCGATGCGCTCAGCCAGCTGAAGCCCCCGCAGGACCTTAGCCGCTCGCTCGACTTCGCCCTGAACCTCCCGCAGCCGCCGGAGAGCGATCGACGCGGACGCTTCCAGTGGAAGCAAGTCGAAGGCCTCCGCCTGCCGCTGCAGGCCATCCTGCAGAAGATCGCCGAACTCGACGCCCTGCCGCCGCGTGAACTGGCGGCGCAGTTGCTCGTGCTTTCGATCGACCCGCCGAAGTCGGGCGATCCGCTTAGCCTGGAGTTCTCGAAGGAAGTCGCCGACGCCCTCGAGGAGACTCTCCGCTCCCTTTGCGCTTACCAACATGGCGTCACGCTCAGCCCGACCGAGTGGGTTCGCTTGGCGCTCACGCTCACGGGCGAGCAGCGCTTCCGCCAGAGCCTCGCCCTGCAGCCGGTGAACCTCCCGGGCTGGATCGAAGCCCCGTGGGACCCCGTGCCACACCTGGTCGTCTTCGGGCTCACCGATGACCTGATTCCCCGGGCCAGCCATGCCCACCCCTTCCTGCCGGCCAAACTGCGCGCCAAGCTCGGCCTGACCACCCAGGAACACCACTTCGCCAACGCGGCCTATACCCTGGAACGCCTGCGACGCTCCCGCGAGTCCGTCGACGGAGACCGGACCCACGGCCGCTTCGACGTCATCGTGCCCCGCTTCGACGACAAGGGCGACGGCCTGCGCCCCTCGCGCCTGCTGTTCCAGTGCGCCGACGACGAGCTCTCGATGCGCGTCCAACACCTGTTCGAGCAGGAACTCGAGACCGCACCGGAACCCTATTGGCAGATCCCCGCCCCGCTGCGCTTCGACCCCGCGGCCCGCGCGGAGCAGGTCACGTCCTTCCGACTCAGCATCTCCGCCACGGCCTTCAAGGACTACCTGACCAACCCGGCGGACTTTTGGCTCAAGCACGCCCTCGGAATGCGCGAGACCTCGCATGATGACCTGGAACTCGACCGCGCCGGCTTCGGCACGCTCCTGCACGCGGCGCTCGAGCAGTTCGGCAAGGATGTCTCCATGCGCAAGGTCGCCGACCGCGAGCGGATCGCCCAGCGGCTCTCGGAGTGCCTCGACGCCCATTTCGAGGCCAGCTTCAGCGCCGACCCTGAGCCGGGGCTGGTCTTCCAGCGCGAGACCGCCCGGGAACGCCTGCGCGCCTTCGCTTCCCTGCAGGCTTCGCTGGTGGCAAACGGCTGGGAGACCATCGAGGTCGAAGGCCGCCTCCCGAAGATGACCTGCCACGGCGTGGAGGTCGGCGGACGCTTCGACCGACTGGACTACCATGCGGCCAGCGACACCTGGCGCGTCTACGACTACAAGAGCTTCGACGAGATCAAGGAGCCCGGGAAGGTTCACGCGACCAAGCTGAAGTCGAACTCCCGTCAGAACCCTGACTTCCATTTCCCCCGGACCGAAACCCTCAAGAGCGGCAAGACCAAGGAATACACCGACCGCTGGGATGACCTCCAGCTGGCCGTCTACCACCGCAACCTGTCCGACAAGGACGCACGCGTGCATGGGCACCGTCTCGAAGTCGGGTACATCATCCTACCGTCGGCCGGCGAGGCCGCGGCGGTCATCTGGGAGGATTTCGACGAAGTGAGGGAATTCGCCGCCACGGCCATCGACCGCATCTGCGAGCGGATCGCGGGCGGACAGCCCAAGGACTTCCAGCCGGCGGCCAAGCCGGGCCCCTACCCGGTCCTGGAGGCGTTCAAGCGCCGTAAGGCCGACCAATACCTCGACCCCACGCGCCTCGGCACCGTCCGCAGCGCCGACCAGGAGGCCGCCCGATGAGCACCCTGCCCAACACATCCATTTTGGCTTCGGCCGGCACGGGGAAGACCTTCCAGCTCTCCGACCGCATCGTGAAACTCCTCGCCGGGGGCGTGAAGCACGAGGAGATCGCAGCCCTGACGTTCACCCGCGCGGCGGCGGCGGAGTTCATCGTGAAAGTCATCGGCAAACTGCGCGAGGCCGCCGAAGACGACCGCAAGCGCGCCGAACTCTGCGCCCGACTGGGTCTCGACCCGAGGCAGTTCGGGGCGGCGAAGTTCCGCGAGATGCTCCGACAGGCGCTGCTGTCGTCGAACCGGCTGACGATGGGCACGCTCGACAGCTTCTTCGCGAAGCTCGTGAACAACTTCCCCCTGGAAGTCGGCCTGAGCAGCGGCGCGGCGACGACCATCCCTGACCAGGAGACCGACACCCTGCGCCTGCGGGCCGTGCAGACGATCGTCCAGAAGCTCGAGCCGTCCGAGGCGACGGCGATGCTGGCCAACCTCAAGGACTACAACGACGGCGAGGAGATCGCCAACCCGCTCGAATCGCTAGTAGAGATGGCCAAGGAATACCACGGTCTGCTGGTGAGCTCGCCAGATGCGGTCATCTGGGGTAACCCCGACCTAATCTGGGAAGGCGGCAAGCCGGCTTGGGCGGGCGCGGCCGACTCCGTCGATGCCAGGGCCGATTGGGCTAAGGTGGAGGCTTTCCTGCTGCAGCAGTTCGGCTCGCCGGACAAATACCCGAAAGCCTGCCGTACCCTCGGAGAAGCCGCCGCGAGCCAGCGCTGTGATAACGGCACCGCCAACGAGCTCGCGGAGTTCTTCGCGGCCACCCTGCAGCGCCCGGTGGGCATTTCGGGCATCATCAGCTTCCGCGGCCAGATCGACGTCCCCATCGAAGCCTCCGACGCCATGCGCCGGCTGGTCGGGCGATCAATCGACCAGCTCGTCCGTACGCGCCTCAAGCAGACCCAGGCCCTGCACCGCTGCCTCGGGGATTACGAGGCCACCTACGACGAGCAGAACCGCCGGACGGGCCTGCTGGGCTTCAGCGACTACGTCACCCTGCTCACGCACGCGGAGCCGTTCGACAAGGACGAGATGGCCTACCGCCTCGACTGTACGATCAAGCACTGGCTGCTCGACGAATTCCAGGACACCAGCACCCAGCAGTTCGCCGTGCTCGAGCGCAACATCAGCGAGATCGTCGAACAGCCGCAGGAAGACCGGAGCGTCTTCGTCGTGGGCGACCTCAAGCAGAGCCTTTACGAATGGCGGGCTGGCAACCGGAAGCTCCTGGGTAATCTCCACCAGGCCATCGCGCGGAATGGGGTGAACCTCAGCCTCGACGAGACCCGACGGTGCGCGCCGGCGGTGCTCGAGATGGTCAACGCCGTGCTCGGCGGGCATGCCGAACAGGGCTTGGGCCGACTCTACTCCGAGACCGCCGCGGCGGATTGGAGCGAGACTTTCCACGAGCAGAAGGCCGTGTCCGAAGCCGGCAAGCCGGCCAAGCCGGGCGAAGCCGCCTGGGTGCGGATCACCAAGCCCAAGGAAAGCGAAGAGACCGAAGACCAACTCCAGGCGAGGTGGATCGGCGAGCACCTGAAGACCACCCCGGGCATCCTGATGCCGGACGGACGCCTCCGCCCGGGCCTCACGTGCGCCATCCTCGTCTCGAAGAACAAGCAGGCGGCGGAGATCACCCAGATCCTGCGCATGCTCGGCGTGGAAGCCACTGACGAGGCCAAGACGTCGGTCATCGAGGATAACCCCGTGACCGCCGGCCTGCTGGCGCTCATCCAGGCGACCGTGCATCCCGACAACGGGTTGGCCAAGGGCATGGCGGAGATCTCGCCGGCCGCGGCGGCGTTCCTCAAGGCCCATGGCGGCTGGGACGGAGCGGCGGAGGGCATCGCGAACCGCTTCGCCGAAGCCGGGGCGGAAGGCCTGGCCGATCTGCTGGCCAAGGACGTCGACCTGACAGGTGACACCGGCTTCATCCGCAAGCGCCTCGGGCAGCTGCGCTCGGTGGCGTTGGCGTATGATAGCTCGGGTCGACGCGACCTGGCTGAGTTCGCGGTCTTCTGCACTGCCAGCCAGCTGCGGGACAGCGCCGACCCGCAGACCGTGCAGGTCATCACCATCCACCGCTCTAAGGGCTTGGAGTACGACATGGTCTACATGCCGTGCCTGAACAACTCGCGGCAGCCCATCGCCGCCCTGCGGACCGGCGAGCTGCTGTCCATGCCGACGTCGGGCCAGGATTTCCGCCCCAAGTGGCTGCTGGCGAGCGTCGGCACGAACGTCGCTCACCTCGACCCTGTGCTGAGCGCGGCCGTCTCGCGGGCCAAGTCCGAGAGCGCCTATGGGAATCTCTGCCGCCTCTACGTCGGCATGACCCGCGCGAAGCATCGCCTCATGCTCGTGACTACGGCCCTGAGCGAAGACAAGCTCACCGATTTGGAGCTGGGAAGCGGTAAGGCTGATTTCGCTGGGTTGATTGAGATGACGCTGGGGAAGCTCGGTAAGCCTACGGATGTATCGCTCGGCGGTATCGAAGCCGCGATGGCTTGGCAGGCCGTCGGCGAAGGGGTCGCGTGGGTCGAAACCCGGACCCAGGAAGAAGAAGCCAAGGCCCGACGTCAGGCTGGTGGCCGGGCGTCGATCGTCGCAATGCGCTATACCCCGGCTCAGGTGCTCGAGAAGCTGCGTCCCTCGAAGCCGGCGGATGGGAAGATTTACGGATGGAAGCCGTCGAGCGATGAACCCGGTGGTCGCGAGCTCGGCAATCTCGTCCACGGGCTCATGCAGGGCCTCGGCTGGGATATCGATGGATTCCTGGGCGGACTCGAAGGCGCGAACGTCGCGCCCGAATCCGCCGCTCTCAAGGCACCGGCGATCGAACTCATCCAGAAGTGCCTCGCGTCGGCTGAGGTACGGAAGCTCCTGGGAGAAGCCCCCCAGGGAGCCACCCTATGGCTCGAGCGGAAAGCCGCCCTGGTGCACGAAGGAAAACTCCTCAGCGCCGTCTTCGACCGCGTGCACGTGATTCCCGGCCAGTCCGCGACCGTCATCGACTACAAGACCAACGACTGCTCGGTAGAAGCCCTCAGGGAAATGTATCAGGGCCAGATGGATCTGTACCGGATCGCCGTGGCGAAATTGTGCGGGCTGAGCCCGGATAAGGTCCGGTGTGTGCTAATACACGTCCGCAAGGGTGAGCTAGTGGAGTGCTGAAGCGGCGAATTCGCAGTAATTTCGCAAAAGCCCAGACTCAAAGGGCTAGACTTATCTTTAACTGATAATAGAAGACTCGCATGAGAATTAAAAGCAATGCTACCCACCTACTCATAGCACTCCTTTGCGCCATGCTTCTGTCCGGCTGCGGTTTAGCCATGGGGAAGAAAGTAGATTTTGGTTCGGACTATCAGAACCTTGATGATGAAAAGATGAAAGAACTGGCTGGAAAAACCTACTTCATCACCAACGAAGATGATTACCAACAACTTATCGCACTGAAATCGGAGCTCAGAACCTTAGTCAACTCAGACACGCCGAACCGCTTCACAATTATCGACAAGACCTCGGGCATAAAGGAGATTACAAAACACTATTACAGCGGCGTACTCGGCGCTATCTATCCATCACGATGGGTAATCTACCCTTCATGGTATGTTGCAGATGAGGAATTAGGCGCATGGTGCGGAATCTTCCTCGCCATAGTTATGTCATTTTTTATCTGGAGAGATTTCTTAAAAAAGAAATCGCCTAAGAGCGATTGAAGTGAATCCAAACATATCAGACCCTATCTTAAAAGGATTCCAGACTATTAATGCCAGTTCGCTCTGACCATTTCTTGGGGTTCATTGCGCTTATGATCATCGGGGCTGTGTTGATGAATGCATTGCCAGAGAATCTGCGCCTTATTCCGGTCATAGTGATGCTGGTGGGCTTTTGGGTACTGATCAAAGGCATCGCCCTAGGCGTACACCAGACGGCCCAAAGCCAGGGCGGCTATGGCTCATGCCTGGGAAACATGGCAAAAGGGTTCGGCATACTGATGGTGCTATTTTTCATCATATCGTTTTTCGCGAAAGGGTGTAAGTGAAGGGCACGGCAGAGCCTCCACCCAACCCCGCATCAGGTCAGTCAGTACTAAGCTGAGGAAGGTGCTGGCGTACTAGATTGATGACCTGTTCGAGCTGGCCGTTGAGCTCGAAAGCCTCGGCGACAAAGCCGTGATGGGTGTACGATAGCCCGATTGTGGGCTTCGGTCCGCCGGTGATGATGACCAGGTGGTGCGGGGCCAGCTGGATGACGATGGCATCCCGGCCGTTGGTGTTTCGGGCAATATGAATACTGCGGACGCCTCGGACGGAGGGAAACGGCCGCGGAGCGACACGTATACTACGAACAGGTCCGGCGGGCCGAAGTGCCGCCTTAGGACGAAGTGACTTTTTCATTTTTGGTTTAGGCATGTGGGGAAATCAGGAGCGAGCCGTCGGGCCATGCTCGCCAAAGCGGGTGATGACGATGGCTCCACAATCCTCGCAGACGGCGAAGTGGATGGACATGCAGTCGGCCGGACTATGACCCGCGCCCAAGGTGATGTGCATGTGACCGCGTAGCAGTTTGCCGTCATGCACGGCGTCGTAGTGAGATCCGAACTTTTTCTCCTGGGTGTCCGAAAGCTGGAGGGTGACCGGCAAGCCGACCTCAAGCTCCCAGAAATCCTTTGAGGACATACCGCTATGAAGGCCGCCTCGAATCAGGCCTGCAGCAATCGTCAGCTTGACGATGATGGGCTCAAGCTGATGGACATGACGGAATGGGCAAACAAGAGCCAGATCCTGCGCCTTGGACGTAAAGACCACGCGCCCCACGATGTCCGGATTCGTCATGCATTCGTCTACGAACTGCGCGACGCTCTGAGCAGTCTGCTTGCGTGGCTTGGTGTCAGGCTCGCGAGGCGGGGGCGTGCTCGCAGGCTGCTGACGTAGCGGCACGAAAGCACGAAGCAGCTCCTTCAGACGTTGCCACAAAGACGACGCACACGTCTTGAACTGTGCGATCAGCTGAGTGCGGCCACCTCGCTCGAAGATGCGGAAGCGCACGCAGGCGCCAGGCAACATGACTCGATAGGCGTTCTGGCCGAAGCGACAGAGTGATGCACCTTCGATGGATTCCGGGACATGGCAGAGAGCCCAGAACAGCGAGTCCGCGGAGGCGAAGACGTCGAAGCTAAGGCGGTGATTCTTACGAGCGAAGTGACACATGGGAGAGCCCAAACCTAGCCGAAGACAGCCGAAACGCCAAGGCGGTTGTTGCAGAAACTGTTGCTAGTTAAGTACTTGTGAATGTAATTCTAGCAACACTAGCAGCGATAGAACGACTTGCATCCTAGTAATCCTAGCAGCACTAGGATTACTAGGAATAGATGCATACCGCGTAGCGGGGTTGCGGCGGGAACACCAGGTCCCCGGCGCATTTACACAGGAAGGAGCGCGGCGGACTTATTTGCATCCGGATCTGACGCGTCCCTAGTCGATTTAGCGGATGCGATGTCATCGCATCCCTACCCAGCGCGGTGGGGCCGCGAGGTGGAAGCGGTTGGCGGTTAGCGGTTGGGAACACAGAGAGGTAATGGCTCTGGCAAGACGTAGTCCTGCCCCTACCCTCCGGCCACCATGCGGCGGCCTGGTTTCGCAGCGGTTCACCATGCCAGCGGATCCCCGCACGACCTACGGTCGTGGCAGTGTCTGTTGATTTCTACTACGATTTTGCTCGACAGAATGAGATGCTTCTGATGTACTGTCTTCCTCTGAGATAACCAATGCCGAGCACTTGCCGTCGGGGCACCTAATCGAACCGACGGCCGCTTAAGCGACTCAGAAACCGTAGCCTAGCTACGGTGGGTACTGCTGTTCCGCTGGCAGGCTGCGAAGCCGATCCAAGCGACCGACAAACGTCCCAGGGGGCAACTATGCCCGCATGGCTCAAGTTGACCAGTTGATCAAAGGCCCGGAGGCCCAGAACGCGAAAACGACCAAAAACGACGAACTAAGAACCAAGAACAGCTCAAGACAGCGGCCGGCCAAGGATGGCCAGCCCTACCCTGCGCGGCTAAGCCGCGAGCGGTTAGCGGCAAGCGGTTAGCGGTTGGGAACGGCGAGAGACAAAGACACCTAGGGCAGCACGCGGTGCTGCCCCTACCCCCGAGACAATTGAGCCCCAACCGCTAACCGCTAACCGCCAACACCTTTTCTTAACATTTATGCACAACAACCCAACACTGCCACCTACCAAACTCGTCCTGCGCACCTACACGACCGATCTCCCTGCCGACGCGGTGAAGCGTAAGCTCCAGGAGCTGGTCGAGACGTCCGCGCTCTTCAACACGGCTTTCCTGAACGGGGAATGGGACGAGGACACCCGCATCGGCGGCCTGGACCAGCACGGCGACATCATCGTCCGCCACCGGACGGAACGCGCCCGGCGTGAGCTGACGATCGAACACCGCGCCGGCGACGAGCCCCAGGTGGTGGAAATCATCACGGCTCTCGGCAAGTCGATCGCGCGTCGTGCCACCCTGCCCGTCCCGGGCCTGAACCGCCCGAAGGGTATGGCCTACTTCTTCGAGATGATCCAGGGTAACCCCCTGAAGTCGAAGGTGCTGGTCACGGACGCTGTCGTGGAGTCCGCCCATGACCTGCGCTTCGAGGATTATCGCGAAGTCCGTAAGGCGCTGGATTTCCTGGCCAAGCTCCGGACGATCAAGCGCACCTACGATGAACAAGACAGGCACACCCAGACGAAGTATCACCTGGCGAACATCAAGCACCCAGACCCGAAGGTCTGCCTGTTCGAGGGCAAGAAGCTCTTCCTGCGGAATCAGATCGTGGTGAAGCCGGATCTCGACGGCCCGCACCTGATGATGCACTTCACGCGGCTGGCTAAGGGGAAGATTTTGGTGGGGTTTGTGGAGGAGACGCCGTTCTGAGGCGCTAGAAGCGCCGAAGAACCACTAGTTGACCGGTTGACAAGTTGGCACGTGGGCAAGGGAGGCGCGCGAGAGGACACGAGGGCCGGAGGGCTGGAGGACCGGAGAGAGGCAGAGATACATCTTCGGGTCTCAGGTCTCGGCGATCGGGAGCCAGGTACGGGTTATCAGGTTCGGGTACGGGTACGGGTGCGGGCCTGAACCTGAACCTGGTGCCGAACTCCTGAATCTGGGACCCGACGGCTGAGACCTGGGACCTGAAAATGAATGCAAATAGGGCAGCACGTGGTGCTATCCCACCCTCGAGGCTAGGAAATCCGCGAATTGAGTGAGGCCGGAGCGGCGGAGGGCTTTGAGGTGATCGACTTTGCTGAGCGGCGGGCGGGCAAGCCGGAGGCGGCAACGCTCAGCGAGTTCGCTCATACCCTGAGGGTCGGCCTTGGCCTTTGTGAGTAACCACTGATCAGGCGTCAGTGCCATCAACCCCAAAGGACTAAGGTGGCGGCGTGGAAAATGCCGGAGATTGAAGGTGATGATGACATCTGCCCGGGCTGTATACGCTCCTTGGATCACATGGCCGTCCGCCGGATCGATTAGCGGCAACGATTTGAGCGACACTTCTGGTCGAAGCCGGGTCAGCGCCTCGGGACAAGCCAGCGCAAGAAGCTGGAATAGCCGGTCCAACTGCGGCGGCCGTAGGTCCTGACGTTTTCGATGCAACGCGATCCTGACCTCGGAGAGGACTTGGTCTGACCATCGACAATGGCAGAGACCAACCAAGGAGGCCTCAATCAGAAGGTCACGTGAGCAGGCCGAATACAAAACGTTGGCATCCAGGAACAGGATGTCTGGCCGAGGAGACATGAACCTGCGAATGAATCAGTAGCCGAGGCCGAGTCGGCGGGTCTGGCGCACGAGGGAAGTCAGGGCTTTGGAGCGAGAGGCAGCCTCCCGCGACTGATAGGCTTCAAGGTCCGCGAGAAGAACCCGGCGGTGGGTGCCCACCTTGGTTCCGACTAACTTCCGGGATTCGATGAGGCTGACGACGTGTGGACGGGAGACACCGAGGCGTTCAGCGACCTGCTGGGTGGTCAGCGTCAGCGTAAGGCGGTCGACGGCCGCCGGCGTCCCTTCTGCGGCCAGACTCAGCACAGCGAAGATCAGCGCATGCAGAGCCTTAGGAATAAGTATCGGCCTACCCTGCCCCACCTGGATACGTAATGGACCGGTAGCTTTGGCACGCGAAGCAAGCGTGCTGACGGCAGCACGTTCCTCGACCGATAAGAGGGGCGCCTTGGACTGACGGTAGCGATAGGGCTGGGCGGACATGGGGCAAGATTGGGGGATACACGGGTGTCAGTAAACGAAATAAACGAAATAGCGCGGCGTAAGCGCCGCGAGGGGGACCGCGCTTGCGCGAGGGGACATGTGGGCATGGGGGCAAGGGAGAGACAGTGCAAAGGTGCAAATGCGGCGAAGCCGCGTGCAAAGGTGCAAAAGTGGGAGACAAAGTTTCGGGTGGTGGGAAAGGTAAGGGCGTGCGGCCCTCGCGCCCGAGGGGATCAGATCGGATGACCGGGCCGGTCATCCCTACCAAAGAACGCAGCATTCATTCCTTACAGCGGACGCGACGCAGTCGCGCCCCTACCTAAGGCAGAGACAGCTAGGTCAGCACGCAGTGCTGACCCTACCTGGAGACAGTAATACGAGGTCAGCACGCAGTGCGAAATGACGAAGTCAGATCCTGTCGCGTCAGGCCCAGGGATTGGCTTTGAGTTTTTCGAATTTGATCCCGGGGGTCGCGAGGAGGCATTCGCCGACTTTTAGTTTGGCGATGACGCCCGCAAGCTGACTGGTAGGCGTCGCGACGGGCTGGCCAAACATATTCAGGGGCGCTGGGCGCTGCGCTTGCAAACCGTCCGAGGGCTGGGTCTGCAATCCGCTCAACGCAGGCGCACTCGTGGTCAAGACGGCTTGCGCCATGCAACGGAGGCAACGTTTGAAGAAATGGTAAAACGCGAGGTGCGTCCGGAAGAGCGCTAAGAGATCGTCGTCCAGCGTGCTGGGCGATTGGCAGGTGACGATGAGCGTGAAGCCGAATTTGGCGGCGTTACGCAACATGAGTTTGAAGGTCGGAATCGCGGGCGTGAGGTGGGAAATATCTATGATAAGATATTGCGGCGTACCAGGTGGCCGAGGACGTTGGAGCAATTCGGCGTAGAGGGATTGGAGCAGCAGATCGCACATACCATCGCGGGCGACCCGCGGGCCGTCCAACGTCACAATGCAGGAACTCGCCAAAAGACCGGGCGCGGGCGAAGGCGCGTTGGCGGCGGCGGGGCCGAACGTTTCCGTACCGAGCACGAGGCGACGCAACGGAGCACCCGTGGCGGATTTGATCTTGGCGCCATAGACATCGGCGTAATCGACCACCAGGACCTGGGCGCCTTGGGCTAATAACGCTGGAAGGATGACTTCGCGGATCAGGTAGGACTTCCCGGCCCCGGGCGCGCCGGAAAGCAGCACATTACCTCCGGCTAAAACGGCCTGGGAATGCTGCGGAGTCCAAACGGCGAGATACATGTGGTGGGAGTTAGAGGGGGAAAGGGGAAGGAGCGCAAGGGACTAACTAATGAGAGGCCCGGTGGATTAGAAAGAGGCAGACTAGTTGACCGGTTGATCAGTTGGCCGGTTGGCAAGGGATACAAAGATACCGTGCAAAGGTGCAAAAGTGAACTCGCGTGAAACGCGAGAGGGGGCATGTGGGCAAGGTGACATGGGGGCATGGGGAGAGGCAGTGCAAAGGTGCAAATGCGGCTAAGCCGCGTGCAAAAGTGCAAAAGTGGGAGGCAGAGATACATTTCCAGGTCTCAGGTCTCGGCAGTCGGGAATCAGGTACGGGTTATCAGGTGCGGGTGCGGGCAATGAAGTGCAAAGGTGCAAATGCGGGAGGCAAATAAACGGGCCTGAACCTGCACCTGTACCTGAACACCTGAACCCGGGACCTGACGGCTGAGACCCGGGACCCGAGAACGTTGTATCATCGGGCACAAAAAAGCCCCCGATTACGGAGGCTGATTCGGGGCGACGTGAGCGTCGGCTTACTTTGCCGAGGCGCTGTAGATCTTGAGGTCGTCGAACTGGCCGCTCTGGCCGGCGACACCGAATTCATAGCGAGTCTTGGTCGCATGAGCGATGCCGGAGGACTTAAGGTAACCGACGGCCTTGCCATCGAGGACGACGCGCATTTCGTCGCCGACGATTTCGACGACGAGGGTCTGCCATTCGCCGGGTTTAACATCAGCCGGGAACGAGAAGGAACGACCGACCAGGAGCTTGGCGACTTCGGCTTTCTTAGCCGGATCGTTCTTCATCGTGTAGATGTCGTTGCGCATGCCACCGTCTTTTTCGTCGATGATTTGAATGGAACCCTTTTTGGCCTTGGCATCATAACGAACCTGGGCGCGACAAATGTGGCCGTAGTGGCAGCCGGTGTAGTTACGGTCGTCGAGTTCGACGTCCACCATCGAGGCGCCGTCGAGCTTGATGCGGCATTCGACGACGGAATCCTTGTTCGGAACTTCAAGTCCGAAGACGGCGGCGTGGGCCTTGATGGCGACGGTCTTGCCATCCTTGGCGAGAACATCCTTCACGCGAGTCTGGGTGCCGAGCAAGGCGC
The DNA here is from genome assembly GCA_903835965.1 of uncultured Opitutia bacterium. Taxonomy (GTDB): domain Bacteria; phylum Verrucomicrobiota; class Verrucomicrobiia; order Opitutales; family UBA953; genus UBA953. Next base: position 11,745 of record CAILOT010000107.1, on the reverse strand, counting down.
CATCGACGACCTTAAAGGTGTCGACAACTTTGACCCAGCGCTTGTCGGGAGTGCCAGAGAAATCATCGGCGAAGAGCAGTTCGCCCTTCTTGGCGATGGAGTCAGCAGGGATCGCCGGAAGCTTAGGGGCATCGGCGGCGAAAGCGGCGGCGACGAGGAGGAGAGGGAGGAGGGATTTCATGGGGAGAGGTGTGGATACAGGTGCAAATGTGCAAAAGTGCAAAGGTGAACTCGCGCCGAGCGCGCAGAGGGCAGCCTCAAGGCTCGGGTGGCGGGGAGATACATATCCGGTAGGACTGAGTGCCCTCGCTCAACCGCGGCTGATCAAGGGTGATCAGCCCTACCAAAGGCACAGATACATTTTCGGGTCTCAGGTCTCGGCTGTCGGGAGTCTGGTTCGGGTCTTCAGGTTCGGGTGCGGGTGCGGGTGCGGGCAATGAAGTGCAAAGGTGCAAATGTGCAAAAGTGCAAAGGTGAACTCGCGTGAAACGCGAGAGGGGGCACGCGGCGTAAGCGCCGCGAGGGGGCAAGTGGGCAAGGTGACATGGGGATATGGGAGGCAAAGAAACCGTGCAAAGGTGCAAATCGGAGCGGAGCTCCTGTGCAAAGGTGCAAAAGTGGGAGACCGGATAGTTAGCTGGGCAGCATCAGAGGTAGGGGCGTGCGGCCCGCGCGCCCGAGGGGATCAGATCGGATGACCGGGCCGGTCATCCCTACCAAAGGCCGCAGCATTCATCCCGGTTCCCCTTTGAGTGGGTGAATATAGGCGACTAGGTCAGCACGCGGTGCTGACCCTACCTAGAGACAGCGGATGCGATGACATCGCACCCCTATCCGAACCTTAGGCTCGCCTAGGACTAGGTCGACCCCTACCCCTTCCCCTCTCCTATGTCGTCCGGCAGGCTCAATTTCAAACTCGAGGCAGTAGCCACGGGCTCCCGGGCGCGGGCAGGAACGTTCCGGACGCTTCATAATGAAGTTAAGACGCCGCTGTTCATGCCGGTAGGAACACAGGCGACGGTCAAAGCCCAGACATTCGACACCCTGCTCGATTCGGGTTCGCAGATTCTGCTGGCGAATACCTATCACCTATTGCTCCGTCCGGGACCGGAAGTGTTCAAGAGCTTTGGCGGCATTCATAAGTTCACGGGTTGGGAAAAATCCTTCCTGACGGATTCGGGCGGCTTCCAGATTTTCTCTTTGCCGCATGCGCGCAATATGAAGGAAGAAGGCGCGGAGTTCCGGAGCTACGTGGACGGCAAGGTCCATCTGCTCAGTCCGGAAACGAGCATCGGCACCCAGATCGCGATCGGCAGCGATATCATGATGGTGCTCGACCAATGCATCCCCTCGACGGCGGACAAGGCCACGGCTCAAGCCGCATTGGAGATCACTTACCGATGGGCCAAGCGAAGTCTGGCGGCCCGGGGCGAATCACCGCAATCCATGTTCGGCATCGTCCAAGGTGCGCTCTTTCCCGACCTGCGCAAACAAAGCGCGGACGGCCTCACCCAATTGCCTTTTGACGGCTTTGCCATCGGCGGACTCGCCGTCGGCGAAGAAAAACAGCAACGCGAAGACATGTGTGAAATCGCGGCGGCCATGCTCCCGGAAGATCGGCCGCGTTACCTCATGGGTGTAGGGACGCCGCTGGATCTGCTCGAAGCCGTCCACCGCGGCGTGGACATGTTCGACTGCATCATCCCGAATAAAGTCGCCCAATTCGGCACTGCCTTCACCTCGCGCGGCCTCCTGCAACTCCGTCGCTCGGTTTATAAATTTTCAGAAGAGAAACTGGATGCCACGTGCAAATGCCCGGTCTGCGCGAAGTATTCGCGGGGATACCTGCACCACCTGACCAAAACTCAAGAGCCCTTGGGTTGGACGCTCCTGGGGCAGCACAACATCGCTTTTTATCACCAGATGATGCGGGAGATCCGGCAGAGCATTCTCGAAGATTCATTCTTGGCGTATTACCATGACCGCCGCCAAGTCTTGCAGATCGAGGACATGGATAATCCGGCCAAACCGCCAAAAGTCGGCAAAGAGCGGAGACCGCGCACCTTGGGCGATTATGAAATCCATCTGCATTCCCAAGGCTTCGCGAACATCCGGCAGATTTCTTCAGGCGAGATCATGCATCTGCGTCGCCCGCCGATGGAAGAAGCCAAAGCGCTTTACATCGACCAATCGGCCTTGACGGCGAGGTTGCAGTTGAAGCCCGGCGAAAAACCCGAAGACCTTGAGCCCCTCGTCATCTGGGATCTCGGCTTGGGCGCCGGGGCGAACGCCATGGCCGCCATCCAATGCTATGAGACCGAAGCGGCGAAAGGGCCCGTGCGCGGATTAAAAGTCATCAGCTTCGAAAACGACCTCGACTCCATCCGCCTCGCCTTGACGCATAAGAATCGTTTCGAGTATCTGCGCCATTCCGGGCCGGACGCTGTGTTGGCGCGTGGCCAGTGGGAATCGCGTCAATTCCCGGGATTGAGCTGGGAGCTGCACGTCGGAGATTTCTGGGAGAAAGCGACGCAGGCTTCGGCGAAGCCAGATATCATTTATTACGATTTCTTTTCGCAAAAAACCAACGGAGATTGCTGGGCCTTGGAGTCATTCCAGAAACTCTTCGCCCATTGCGATCCCAAGAAATCTGCGCAGCTCTTCACGTATTGCTCTTCCACCACCGCCCGCGTCGCGATGTTGAATGCTGGATTTTATGTGGCGGTCGGCGAAGGTACTGGTTCAAAAAAGGACACCATCATCGCGCTGAGTCCGGGCTTCCCGGAACCCTGCCCCTACCCGCTTATCGAGAAAGATTGGTTAGATCGCTGGAGCCGTTCGACGAAGAAATTTCCCGATGGATTGAGCGAGGCGGAGCGGGCGGAAATTGAAAAACGAATCATCGGACATCCGCAGTTTGGGAGATAGAGCGCGGCGTAACCGCCGCGAGGGGGACCGCGGCGTAAGCGCCGCGAGGGGACAAGTGGGCACGGTGACATGGGGACACGCGCTTGCGCGAGGGGACATGGGGGCATGGGAGAGGCAGGGAGAAGTGCAAAGGTGCAAATCGGAGCGGAGCTCCTGTGCAAAGGTGCAAAAGTGGAAGACAAAGTTTCGGGTGGCGGGAAATAGTTTCCGGAGGTAGGGCTGACCACCTTGGTCAGCCGCGGTTGAGCGAGGGCGCTCAACCCTACCCAAGGCAGAGATACATTTTCGGGTCTCAGGTCTCGGCCATCGGGTATCTGGTTCGGGACTTTAGGTTCGGGTACGGGTACGGGTCTGAAGTGCAAAGGTGGGCGCGGCGTAAGCGCCGCGAGGGGGCACGTGGGCAAGGTGACATGGGGGCAAGGGAGACACACTAGAGGCCCGGAGGATCAGAGAGAGGCAGTGCAAAGGTGCAAATGCGGCGAAGCCGCGTGCAAAGGTGCAAAAGTGGGAGACCGGATGATTAGCTGGGCAGCATCAGAGGTAGGGGCGTGCGGCCCGCGCGCCCACGGATGACTGGGCCGGTCATCCCTACCAAAGACCGCAGCATTCATTCTGGTTTCCCTCTTTGAATGGGTGAATCTAGGTAGCTAGGTCAGCACGCAGTGCTGACCCTACCCGAGGCAGAGGCAGTTTAGCGGCGTAAGACTTCGGAGCCTTTGGTGGCGTCGTAATCGCCGCTCCATTTGGAAATCACGAGTGTGGCGACGGCGTTACCGATAAAATTAGTAATGGCACGAGCTTCGGACATGAAACGATCGACGCCTAAGATGAGAGCGATGCCGGCGACAGGGATATGACCCGTCGTCGCGAGCGTGGCCGCAAGGGTGATGAAACCGCTGCCCGTGACACCAGCGGCGCCCTTGGAAGTTAGTAGCAACACACCCATCAGACCGAGCTGTTGGGCCAATGTCATCGGCGTGTCGGTGGCTTGGGCGATGAAAAGGGCCGCCATCGTGAGGTAGATGCAAGTGCCGTCCAAATTGAAGGAATAGCCCGCCGGAACCACGATCCCCACCGTCGGCCGGGCGCAACCGACCTTCTCCATCTTCTCCATCAGGCCCGGCAGGGCTGATTCTGAGGTCGAAGTACCGACCACGATCAGCAACTCATCCTTCAGGAGCACCAGGACCTTCCAGAGACTGAATCCGGAGACGTGCATGATCGCGCCGAGTACCACGAAGATAAATAGCCCGCAAGTCAGGTAGACGCAGAGCATCAGCTTACCCAGCAGGAATAAGGTGGAGAGACCGAACTTGCCGATTGTGAAGGCCATGGCCCCGGCGGCGGCGATCGGAGCGAACCGCGTGACGATGGCGACGATGCCGAAGAAGACGCGGGCCACCTCGTGGAGAAGATTGATGACCGGGCGGGCGTGGTCGCCGAGGCGACCGAGGGCCAGACCGAAGAGCACCGCGAGCAAAAGCACCTGGAGCACGTCGCCGTCGGCGAAGGCGCCAACGAAAGTCTTAGGAATGATATGAAGGAAGTAATCGACCACGGACATCCCTTGAGCAGCTGTCGCGTAGCTGGCGACCGACTTGGCGTCCAATGAGGCCGGGGTCGCATGGAAGCCGGCTCCGGGCGTAAAGACATTGGCCACGATAAGACCGATCACCAGGGCGACCGTCGTGATGATTTCAAAATAGAGGAAAGCACGGAAGCCGACCGAGCCGGCCTTTTTCAAGTCGCCCATCCCGGCCAGACCGACCACCACCGTCGTGAAGATGATGGGCCCGATGAGCATCTTGATCAGATTCACGAACGCATCGCCGAGCGGTTTCAGATCGGCGCCGAAGGCAGGCCAGAAATGACCGATGAGGCCACCGAGCAAGATGCCGACCAAAACCTGTACGTAAAGCAGACGTAGGTAACGCATAGCGGGGTATGGCGGCAGGTTGGGTCGAAATAGAAAGCCAAGCAATGCATTACGACCTTCGTCTTCTTTGCTTTAATCAACAACAACGCCTATTTAAGACATAATTGGAACTTTGCACCCTGTCAGGAGTCACCCATCGTAAGCGAACCCCACCCTGCCCCCTCATGACCTTATCCCGTCGTCGTTTCCTGACCACTGCCGCCGTTGCGACCTTAGCCTTCCCGGCGTTGGTCCGAGCCCGCAACCTCAACTCGCAAATCCAGATTGCCGCAGTGGGTTGCAGCGGCAAAGGCCATTCCGATATCTTGGAAGTCGGATCGCACGCCAAGGCCAAGTTCGTCGCCTTGTGTGATATCGATAGCGCGCGCTTCGGCGGCATCGACATCAAGTATCCTGGACTGACGCACTACGCCGATTTTCGCGAGATGTTCGCCAAGTTGGGAGATAACTTTGACGCCGTCACCGTCTCGACCCCGGATCACATGCATGCCTTGCCGGCAATCAGCGCGCTAAGACTCAAGAAGCATGTGTATTGCCAGAAGCCCCTAACGCATACCGTCTGGGAGGCGCGTCAACTGCGACTCGAAGCCGCTAAGTCAGGTGTGCGCACGCAGATGGGAAATCAGATCCATTCCGCGAAGGAATATCGGACGGGCGTGAAACTCATCCAATCGGGCCGCATCGGTAAAATCCTTGCCGTGCATACTTGGCACCCAAATACGGGTAATGGTTATACCAAACTCACCGGACTGCCCACGCCTGGCCCGGTGCCAAGTGGATTGAGTTGGGATCTCTGGCTTGGCACGGCGCAGACGCGCGACTACGCCCCGACCGTCTACCATCCCTTCAATTGGCGCGACTGGGTGGATTTCGGCAGCGGCACCATGGGCGACTTCGGGTGCCACTTGCTTGATCCCGTCTTCACCGCGCTCAAGCTCGGCGCGCCCATTAGCGTCAAAGCTGACAGCGTCGGGGCCAATGAGCAGACCTGGTGCGAGCAACAAACCATCGAGTGGACCTTCCCTGGCACCGAGTATACGCATAACGACACCCTCAAAGTCACATGGTATGATGGTGGCCGCCTGCCTGATCTCGCCCTCGCGTTGATGCCTCCTGGTAAAACCTTTACCAAGGCCGGTTCGATCTTCATCGGCGAACACGGCGTCATGATGCTGCCGCACGTCGCCATGCCGTTGCTCTTCCCGGAGGAGAAATTTGGCAAGAATCTCAACCCCGGCGAACTCGCACGTCGCGCGCGGGCCAAGGATAAACCCACGGACAAAGTCGCCGTCGACTTGCCCGATTTCGTCGAAGGCTCCAGCCACTACCATGCGTGGGTGGATGCGATCCTCGAAGGCCATGAGACCACGGATAACTTCGCGTATGCGGGACCGCTGACGGAAGCCGTCCAGCTCGGCAATGTCGCGTCGCGCTTCAGCGGCCAGAAACTCGAATGGGATGCCGCAACTATGAAATTTCCGAATTTACCGGCGGCGGAAAAACTCCTGACGAAAACCTACCGTAAAGGCTGGGAAATCTAAGCCTTCAGGCGAGAGAGGAGGACGGTCCGGGCGGGACCGGATTGACTGGGGTCAGCGGGGAGCTATGCCAATGCCATGCGCTTCGTAGCCCTCCTCATGTTGGCCGGACTTTGTTCTGCGTGTAAGCCATCCGGCCAGGCGCCGAGCGAGAGCGAATTAAAGGAGCAGAACGCCGTGATGAGTTTCGCCCTGCAGCATTTTCAGGATAATAATGATATCGCCGGTGCGGTGACCTTGGTCGTCAGCCCGAACGGCATCCTCGGATTCGAAGCGTTTGGTTTGGCGGACATCGGAGCGAAACGCCCCATGCGCCAAGATTCCATGTTCTGGATCGCCTCGATGACCAAGCCCATCACCGCGATGGGCGTCATGATGCTCGTCGAAGAAGGCAAAGTGAAACTCGATGATCCCGTCGAAAAGTTCGTGCCGTCATTCAAAGGCATCCAAGTCAAGACCGCGCAGGGCTTGGCGGCGCCGAAACGCTTGATCACCGTGCGCGATCTCCTGACGCATACCAGTGGCATCAGCACCGCCGCCGTCACTCCGGCCGGCCAGCCGATTGACCTCATCCCACTCGCCGAAATGTGTGATGCGTATGCGCGTAACCCGCTCACCAGCGAGCCTGGCGAGAAATGGGCTTACAACAACAATGCCATCAACGTCCTGGGGCGCATCATCGAAGTCGCTGGCGGCAGACCCTATGCGGACTTTATCCAAGAGCGGTTCTTCACCCCGCTGGGCATGGACAATAGCACTTTTTGGCCGGACATCGACGACCTCGATCGCATGGCCAAGCCCTACTCTAAGAACAAAGAAACCGGCGAACTCATCGAAGCCAAGAACACCCGCTTCAGCCTACCCTTGGATAACCCCAAGCGGACGGCGTACCCGGCGGGCGGATTATTCTCATGTGCGGCGGACCTCGCGAAACTTTACCAGATGATCCTGAGCGGCGGCGAGAAAGACGGTCACCGTTATCTTAAGACCGCGACCTTGAAACAGATGACCACCAATCAACTGGGCGACATGACTAAACTAAGTTTCACGGAAGGCATGCAGATGGGGCTGGGTTTTCACCTCGTGCACAACCCTATCGGCGTCACGGAAAGCCTGAGTACCGGCTCATTCGGACATGGCGGAGCGTTTGGCACCCAAGCGTGGATTGATCCGGTCAAGAAGCGGGCTTACGTCTTACTCATCCAACGAACAGATCTGCCTAATTCGGATGGGAGCGAAATCCGCCGGGAATTTCAGAAGACAGCGGTTGAGACGTATGGGGGGAAGTAGGCGCGGGGTAAGCGCCAGCATACATTAGTTGACCGGTTGACCAGTGGGCCGGCTGGCAAGGGAGACGAGTGAGAGGCAGTGCAAAGGTGCAAATCGGAGCGGAGCTCCTGTGCAAAGGTGCAAAGGTGAAACAAGGGGGCATGTGGGCACGGTGACATGGGGACATGGGAGGCAAAGAAACCGTGCAAAGGTGCAAATCGGAGCGGAGCTCCTGTGCAAAGGTGCAAAAGTGGGAGACAAAGTTTCGGGTGGCGGGAGAGGTAGGGGCGTGCGGCCCGCGCGCCCGAGGGGATCAGATCGGATGACCGGGCCGATCATCCCTACCAAAGACCGCAGCATTCATTCCTTTCAGCGGATGCGACGCAGTCGCGCCTCACCCTAAGACAGAGACAGCTAGGTCAGCACGCAGTACTGACCCTACCTCGAGGCAGAAAGACAAAGGGGGGAGCGGTTATGTCGCTGACCTTACCAAGAGACGCGGAAACCGCTGGTGAAGCCCCAGCCGTCATAAGCGCCGCCATCGGCGAGTCGGTCATGCATGGCCGCATGTTCGACGGCGAGCATCCATTTCAACTTGTGGCCATAGAAGTAGCGGTTGAGTCCGAAATAATATTCCTGATAACGATCGCCGCGACCGGCGGTCACCCAACTGTCATAACGAATCGAGTAGATGCCGTTATTCAGCTTGCTGGCCAGGTAGGTGTAACGAAAGACCAACTGCCAATCCGAGTTGAGATTATAAATAGGCTCGAATTCAAAGCCGTGAAGGTCGGACTGGGTGCCCTGCCCTTCGGAAGCGCAAGCGTCGAGATTCAGCGTCCAAGGACCTTGGGTGAACTGTCCGCTGAGGGAGAAAGCCTGATGATTATTCCGGCAGAAGGCCTGCGGGAAGCCCGTCGCGTTCTGAGAGTCATCGCTAAGATTGAGGTAATCGAAACGAACAAAGGCTTTCTGCAGGCCCCACTGCTCATCGAAATGCCAACCGGTGGAAACGAAAGCAAGCCGACCGGCGTTGAATTTGCCGAAATATTCATCGGCGGTGCCGGCAGTAAAAAGCCCGGCGCGATAGAACCATTTGCCGCGATCGCCTTCGAAACTGAGACCTGGCACGGATTCTTCGATCATCCCGATATTATTAGAAATCGCGCTGCGATCAATCGTTGGAAGCACGAGGGAAGAAGTCGACCCATCGAGCGTGAAGCGAACGCCTTGGCGGCCGAGCGTCCAATTCCGTTCCGCGTCAGGCGCCCAACGCACATAGGCATCGGTCACCTTATTGAAGAGCGGATGAGGAGCACCGAGGTTGAAATCGAGCTCCACGGAGAAATACCAATCTTGCAGGAACTGTCCTTTCAAGCCGACACGGGAACGGCGGTTGGCCCATCCGGATGCATGAGCGTCGCCGTTGCCGAAACTATACCAGTCGAACTGTTCACGGCCGGTAAAGCGGAGCTCCTGCAGCCAAGTGTCGGAGGAACCTTTATATAACAGAGCCTTAGACCAGAGCTGATCGTAGGCACTTTCGGCGACGGGTGGCGTCTGACCGGACGCAGAAGCGGCGAGCAAGAGCAGAAATAGAGGACGAAAAGCGGGAGGCATCGCGAAAGAATTCGGGCGAGATAAGGGAAATACGAAGATAAGAAAGCCGCAGGCAACCGAGAAGATGTCGGATAAACGGCAAATTGCGGGTAATCCCAAAGAATAACACAATCGATGATTGAAACCGTGCAAGGTTTATGGGGTTATAAAGGCGAATACCCCGCGCTTCATGACATCGATTACACGCCTCACCACCGCCTTCTTGGCTTGCTTGGCCGCCCTGGCCCAAGCCCAAGAAAAAAAGTTGAACGTCCTGTTCATCGCCATCGATGACCTGCGCCCCGAACTCAGCTGTTACGGCAACCCCGTCATCAAAACGCCGAACTTCGACCGCCTCGCCAAACGCGGCATGGTGTTCAACCGTGCTTATTGCCAACAAGCCGTGTGCGCCCCCTCGCGCTCTTCGATCATGACCGGCAAACGGCCCGACGCCACGCGCGTTTGGGATCTCGAGACGCACTTCCGCGTCGCACTGCCGAACGTCAAGACCGTCGGCCAATACTTTAAAGAGCACGGTTACTTCTCCCAAGGTATGGGTAAGATTTTTCATGGCGGTTTCGACGATGAGCCGACCTGGTCGACGCCTTGGATGACCCCCAAAGCCGAAACCTACGCCAAGGCCCCGACCAAGGCCGACGTCGTGAAGGAAGACCCCAAGAACAAGGGCAAGGGCGTGGCCTTCGAAGCCGGGGATGTTGCCGATGATTTTTATACTGACGGCAAGACCGTGCGTCTGGCGGCTGAAACCCTCGGACAACTCAAGAAGAAGAACCAACCCTTCTTCTTGGCGGTCGGCATTTCCAAGCCCCACCTGCCTTTCGTTTCCCCTAAGAAGTATTGGGATCTCTACGACCCCAAGACCATTCCGGACACCGCCAGCCCCTTCCCCGTCGGTGCGCCCGCCTACGTCGGAGACAGCGATAGCGGCGAGTTCCGGGCTTACACCAACGTGCCGAGCAAAGATAAGAACCTCGCGTTCACGCCGCTGCCTCCGGAATTCGCAGCGCAAGTACGCCACGGCTATTACGCCGCCGTCAGCTATACCGACGCCAACCTTGGCATCCTGCTGGATGCGCTGGACAAAGAAGGCCTCACGGACAGCACCGTCATCGTCCTCTGGGGCGACCACGGCTGGAAACTCGGCGATCACCAAGAGTGGGGCAAGCACACCAACTTTGAAGTCGATACGCGAGTGCCTCTCATCTTCAGCACGCCAAGCATGAAGACCGCCGGACAGAAGAGCAACTCGCTGGTCGAGTTCGTGGACGTCTACCCGACGCTCGCCGACCTTTGTGGCTTGCCTAAGCCCGACACCGATGGAGTCAGCCTCAAGCCCATCATGGAAAATCCGTCCGTCACCGTAAAGCAAGTGGCCATCAGCCAATACCCGAAGAGCGCCGGCGTGTCCGACAAAAAAGGCGCCAAAGGAACTGCCAAACGTGACGTCATGGGTTACAGCATCCGCGATGACCGCTGGCGCCTGACCCTCTGGCGCAGCCTGGCGGACAACAAGATCGTGGACACCGAACTCTACGACGAAGTCAATGCGCCGACTGAGCCGGAGAATCTTGCCAAGAAACCGGAGAACCAGGAAGTCATCGCACGCCTTTCGAAGTTCCTCCCGCCACCCATTCCCGCCGCCGATCCGAACGCCAAGAAGATCGCCAAGGGCAAGAAGAACATGGTCGATATTGCCGCGAAGAAAAAAGACGAGGACGTCACCGCACCTAGCATCACCGCTCCTAAGACTGAAGAAACCAAGGAGCGCGGCCCGATGTTCGATCGACGCGACGTGAATAAGGACGGCAAGCTCTCTAGGGAAGAATTCATGGACAAACAGAAAGACCCGGCGCATGCGGCAGAGAACTTCATCAAGTTCGACAAAGACAAGGACGGCTCCCTCACCAAGGAAGAGTTCGTCAAGTCGGGCAAATAAGATCGACGTCACCCTTCCCCACGAAAGGCGGTCCGCAAGGTCCGCCTTTTTTATATCTCCCCCGCTCCTTCGCCTTAGTTTCAATTGAATCATGTCCATCTTCTTCCGATCCATCGCCATCTGCTGCGGCCTCACCCTGACCGCCGCGGAAAGCGTGCCGGCCACCGTCGTCGTCGACGCCACCAAGCCCGGCCTGACGATCCCCAAAGATTTCCTGGGTATCAGTTATGAAAAAAACGCCTTAGTTGAGCCGCACTTCCGGGCAGCGAACTCAGAGCTCATCCACCTCCATCGCAACCTCGGACCAGGCACCTTACGTTTGGGTGGCAATAAAGTCGAACTCACGCGCTGGCAGGCAGAAATCAAACCAGCTACCTTGGATAAAAAGACCGGACTCGCCGTCATTGGGCGCGCCACGCTCGACGACCTCTACGACTTCCTCAAGGCGACGGACTGGAAATGCGTGCATGGCATCAACCTGGCGGGCAACCAGCCGGAGACTTCCGCGGACGAGGCTG
>CAILOT010000106.1:0-13629 GCA_903835965.1 uncultured Opitutia bacterium | reverse complement strand
CCCGAAGACGACGATCACGCGCGAGGATAAAGAGGAGCGGGCCACCCACGATGAGCAGGGACCAAAGGCCGAGGACCAAAGCCCAGAAGCCTCCCAAGGAGCAGTAACAAGACTGCTTCTTGCGCAGCACATAGTACCAAGGGAGACAGAGCGCCAAGCCAACGGCGGAACCGGCAATCGATTTGCCGACGAATTTTTCCACCGCATCGGCTTGGCCACGAGCCCGATGCAATAACACCGGGATCCAAATCAGCCACGACAGCATCCAGACACCCAACACCCCCATGGTGCATCCCGTCGAATCAAAAGTTTTCGGGTCGGCCTTAGGTGAAAAATAATAAAAATCAATCGAAGCGAAAAACGGGATGGCGATGAACAGGCCGCCTAAAAAAGCCGCGGCGATGATACGCGGACCAAGGGCGCTCTTTTCCGTCGAAGGCGTTGGCAGATGGATGGGCACCAAGAGCAAACATGCCTGCATGAAGGCGAGGCCCCAAAGAACCAGCGGCCAAAAGAAGTCGTTCAATTCGTCAGCTTTAAGCAATTGCAGGGCGAAAATATTGTCCGGATTGATGTCTTTAAAATTCCAACCTACCAGCCCGACGATCAGCCACAGGAGCAGATTAAAGAAGAAGGCCAAGGGGATCGAAAAAAGGAAGGCCTTAAGGAAGCGGAGCATGGCTGGGGCGGGGTTCCTCCCAGTCTGGGCCATCCGGCCGTTGAATCCACGATAAAGAGCCGCAGCCTAGAATCACCCTCACCTTGACTCCCTTCGATTGCCCCTAAACTTATAGGCATGATCAATCTCACCGAAGCCGCCGCCGGACAGGTCCGCGTCCTCCAGCAACAGGCCAATCCTGAGTCTGTCCTGCGCGTGCTCGTCGAGACCGGGGGCTGTTCTGGCTTTGAATATGGGATGGCTTTTGATGTTCGGAAAGAAGGCGATTTGGAATTCGAGAGCCAGGGCCTAAAAATCCTGATCGACCCCACCAGCCACGCCTATCTCGACGGCTCCACCGTGCATTTTGACGATGGTCTGCATGGCAAAGGTTTTGAAGTTCGTAACCCAAACGCCAGCAGCACCTGCGGTTGCGGCAAATCCTTTAGCTAAAATCATGAAAGCCACCCTGCTCACCTTCGGCGCCTATGCGCTCATGGCCCTCAGTTTAGTCACCGCCGAAGCCGCCACTCAACCCATGAAAGAAAAATCCTCCGACCAGAGCGCTGCGAATAAAGTGCTCGTCACCCTTGATGACGGCAAAGGCGGCCTGACCAAGCCTCAGCTCGTCGAGCGAGTCGTGAAGACCGATAAAGAATGGGCCGCACAACTCACCCCGGAGCAATATCGCATCACGCGCGCGAAAGGCACAGAACGGGCTTTTTGCGGCACCCTCCTGGATAACCATAAAGTCGGCACCTACCACTGCATCTGTTGCGACCTACCGCTCTTCTCCTCTGATTCCAAATTTAATTCCGGCACCGGATGGCCCAGCTTCTTCCAGCCCGTCTCCAAGGAGAACGTCGCGACCATCGTGGATAATGCCTATGGCATGACGCGGACGGAGATCCTCTGTGCCCGCTGCGACTGCCACCTCGGACACGTCTTCGAAGACGGTCCCAAGCCCACTGGCTTGCGCTACTGCCTAAATTCGGAATCCCTTAAGTTTAAAGAGCGACCAACCGAAAAGAAGTAATCAGCCTTCTGGACCGATTACTTCTTCTTCGATTGAGCGCGCGCGGCCGCCTTCTTGACTGGGGCGGCCTTCTTTTTGACGGAAGTCTTCGCTTTCGGTGCTTTCTTTTTAACGCTCACCCGAGCCTTCGCGGAAGGCTTAGTCTTCTTAGAAACGGCGACGCGTTTCTTCTTCGCCGCGATCGGCTTCTTCTTCGCCTTTACAGCGGTCTTTGGGGCCGACTTGGCCTTCTTGGTGGCTGATTTTTTAGCCTTAACCGGGGCCTTCTTGGCCTTAGAGAGCTTCTTGGCCAGATGAGACGAGGCCTCATCATCTTCAACGAGTACGGGAGGCTGCGGACGCTCCGAAGGACTTCCCTTCACGGCCTTCCAGAGCTGCATACGCAAATCCTCCAAACCTTCGCGAGAGTAGCATGAAATCGGGATCACCAAATCTTTGATGCGCGATTTGAATTCCTTAAGCATCTGGGCGGACGCCGGAAGGTCCATCTTGTTGGCGACGATCAGACGCGGCTTGGCGGCGAGGATCTTGGAGTAGAGACGCAATTCCTTTTCCAGGATACGGTGATCATCCCACGGCTTACGGTTTTCGCTGCCGGCCATGTCGATGATAAAGACCAACAAGGCACAGCGTTCGATATGCCGCAGGAATTGGTGACCGAGGCCACGGTTATCGTGTGCCCCTTCGATCAGACCCGGAATATCGGCCATGACGATGCGACCGAAGACGTGCGGGTATTCAATGACCCCAACATTCACGTGCAAAGTCGTAAACGGATATGGCGCCATCTTCGGCCGGGCCGCCGTGAGCAGATTGGTCAGCGATGACTTGCCGGCATTCGGATAGCCCACAAGGCCGATGTCGGCGATTGTCTTCAACACGATGCGAAAAGACCCTTCTTCACCTGGATAACCAGGGGTCGTACGACGAGGTGCTTGGTTCACCGAACTCTTAAAGTTCATATTACCCTGACCGCCCTTACCGCCGGCGAGCAGGATCACGCGTTCACCATGTTCGGTCAGTTCGGCGACCAAGCGATTGGTACCCTCTTCAAGAATCTGTGTACCCGGAGGCACGGGAAGGATAAGGTCGACCCCGTCTGGACCGGCACATTGGCGTCCCATGCCTGGCGTGCCATTAGGAGCCCGACGATGCGGCTGCCAGCGGTAGGCCTGTAAATCGCCTTGATTACGGTCGCAGAGAAAAACGACATCGCCGCCCTTCCCGCCGTTGCCGCCATCCGGCCCACCCTTCGGGATAAACTTCTCGCGACGGAAGCTCACGCAGCCATGACCCCCGTCGCCTGACTTCAAAATGACCTTGGCTTCGTCGATAAACATAGGCCGAAGGTTGAGACGACCCGAGCGGGGGTCGAGCAGGAAACTATTAACTTAAGCCCTCAGAGCCCGCGTGAACGGCGCAACCAGCGTTCCAAAGGGGAAAAGAAGATGAGATCGGCCAATAGACCGACCAGCACGACGACGGTCATGACGCCCATGACTTGATCCATCCTCAGGAGCTCACGGCCGGCATGCAGCAAAGAGCCCAGACCGAAGCCCGTCAGGATGACCACGAAGATTTCCGCCGCCATCAGCGAACGCCAGGCGAAGGCCCAGCCTTGCTTCATGCCGCTCAGGATTCCGGGCAGAGCCGCCGGAAAAATAACCCTTAACCAAAGATGCCAGCCCTTGGAGCCCATCGTCATGGCTGCTCGGAGATACAGAGGTTGGACGTTCAAGACGGATTCCTGAACCGCGATGACCACGGCCCAGATTGTCCCCATCACCACTACGAATAAAACGGCCGATTCCTCCTGCCCAAACCAGAGCAAAGCCAGCGGCACCCAGCAAACGGATGGCAGCGTCTGGAGGCCGAGCGCGAGGACGCCAAGCGTATCACGGATCCAGCGGACGCGCGCACAGAGCGCACCCAGCGGCACGCCTAAGGCCGCCCCAATCGCAAAACCGATAATCAGGCGACGCATCGTCACCCAGGTGGCTGAAAGCAATTCACCATTGAGCAAGGAATCCCAAAACCACTTCAGAATCTGCGAAGGCGCCGGCACCAAGACGTCGTTGACGTGTTCGGCACGGACAAACCATTCCCAGCCGCCGAGAAAAATAACGGCGACCAAAGTGGGGATGACAAAGCGGGGAAGTTTCATGCGAGGCCCTCTTGCGAGCTTGAAAGGTGGGAAGAAAGCGCGTCGGTCACTTCGGCAGCCAGCGAGGCTAACTCGGGGTCATTGATGCGGCGAGGCCGAGGCAGCTTGATATCAAAAATCTGCCGAATCCTTCCTGGATTAGGCGAAAGCAACACCACCCGGTCGCCCAAGCAAACGGCCTCGCGGATATTATGGGTCACCAACACGATCGTCTTCTTCCGCTTGGTGAAGATATCCTGAATATCACGATACAGCTGATCGCGCGTCAGCGCATCCAAGGCAGAAAAAGGCTCATCCATGAGCAAGACCCGAGGATTAGGAGCAAGCGAGCGCGCCAAGGCCACGCGTTGGCGCATACCGCCGGACAGCTCATGCGGACGAGCCTTTTCCTTATCCGCCAAACCGACGAGCGAAAGGTAGTAGCGAGCCGATTCCAGGCGTTCGGCCTCGGTCAGATCGGGCTTTAACCGCAAACCAAACATCACGTTTTCCAAGGCGTTCAACCAAGGGAAGAGGGCGTCTTGCTGGAACATCACCAACCGATCACGACCCGGCGAGCGCACCGGCTCATCACCTAAGCGAATCGCCCCTTCATCTACTTGATCGAGGCCAGCCAGCAAACTAAGCAAAGTAGATTTACCACAACCCGAAGGACCCACCAAGACCAGGAATTCGCCTTCCTTGACGTCGAGCGTGATGTCATCGAGCGCGGTGACGCAACCAGCAGCGCCATTGAAACGTTTCGTGACATTACGAAGCGTAAGTGCGGCCAAAGGATTGGCCTTATAGGAAGCGGGAGTCATGGGTTAACTGACGAAAGGATTGCGGCGTGGAAGGGGAAGCGAAGCAAGGCTTGTCGGTTATTTTCCCGGAGGGGATGGTAAGGGATCAGGCACCAGCGACTCCAGCAGCGGAGCCAGCGGGGCTGAACCGACCAATAAACCGGAGTCCTGCGAATCCTTAAGGGAACGGGTAAAGAAATCCGTCAGACGGATGACTCGTGCCGAACTTTCTTCACGAGCCTCTAAGCGGACTCGCCCCAAGGAAGCAGCCATAAGACTTTCCGAAGGGGGAGCGGAATGGGTTTCTGCCCCCAGGCCTAAACGCACGGCTTGCGTATAGCGGACCGGGTCAGCGAGGAGCTGATCTCTTAATAAATAATAAGACTGCACAAAAGCACGGACCGCCGGACCGCGCTGTTCCAGAACTTTCCGCGAAGTCGCCAAGACCGTCACAATCGAGTCAGGTCGCTCGAGGAGGATTTCGCCGCCGAATTCCGTAGTCAGACGCGTAACCCAAGGTTCGACCGTCCAGGCACCCGCGATTTTACCTTGGGAAAAAAGCATGACCATATCCGCGCTACTAGCAGGGATGATCTGCACATCCCCACCGCTCAGCATCACCTTAAGCCCTGCGCCGCGAAGCCAAGCGCGCGCTTCGATGTCCTGGGTGTTTCCGAGCTGGGGCGTTACCAACCGAAGCCCGCGGAAATTCTCCGCGGTCTTTAATCCCAGATCTTTGCGCACCACCAGGGCACTACCACCCCGTGCGACGGAGGCCAGAACGCGAATCTCCGCCCCTTTAGTCCGGATATGCGCGTTAAGGACCGGGGATGGCCCGACAAAAGCCACATCAACCGACCCGACCAGCAAAGCCTCCATCGCGGAAGGTCCGGCATTAAAGGCCCGCCATTCGATTTTTGATCCCGGTGGCAAGTGAGCCTGAAACCAATCCGACTTTTCACGCTCCCACTGGCGCGCGACTAATGCCGGGGAATGCGTTAAATTAGGAAAATAACCGACCTTCAAATTCACGGCTTCCGGCGCCGCGACAGAGACGAGCGGAGCTAAAAGTACGAAGATATGGCAGAAAAGACGCATCAATCGAAAAGTTGATATTATTACTTATGATTAAATGATTATCCGCAAAAAGGGAATACAATTCTACCTGAATTAACTTAAACCATTCATTAGCATATAGTTATACTAATGAATAAAAAAATCTGCCACAAACCAGAGGCTAGCGGAAACGACCACCAAGGTGGCTACCCAGCCCAAAAGGTTAACCCACCGAGGTGAAACGTAATTACCCATAAAAGCAGAATCGCCGGTCATTTTCACCAAAGGCCAGCAAGCAAAGCCGAGCTGTAAGCTGAGAATGACCTGACTCCACAATAAGAGGGATTCCACCCTCCCCTCTCCGGATAGTCCCAACACAACCAAGGCAGGCAACAGCGCGGCCAGACGGGTGGCAATACGGACGACCCAGCCCACGGTTTTGATATTCAGAAAACCTTCGAGCACGATTTGACCGGCCAAAGTGCCAGTGATGGTCGCGTTTTGGCCGGAGGATAAAAGCGCCAAGGCAAAAAGCGTACCCGCGATCGTCGAACCAAGGACGCCATCAAGCAAGCGATGCGCCTCACGGATATCCGTCACCGCTTCGGGTCGCCCATGAAAAGCAGCGGCACTGAGTACGAGCAAGCCGGCGTTAACGAAGAAGGCAAAAGTCAGGGCGATGGTGGAATCTAAAGTCGCGAAGCGGATGGCTTCCTTCTTCGATGCCTCCGTCAGACCGAAAGACCGCGTCCCGACGATTGAGGAATGCAGATAGAGATTATGTGGCATCACGGTGGCGCCGATAATACCAAGGGCGATAAAGAGCATACCAGGACGAGCCAGCACTTCCGTCGTCGGAATAAAACCGCGTAAAATCTCAGCCATGACGGGCTGGGCCAGAAGGAGTTCCACCCCGATGCAGGCCGCAGTAGTAAAAACAAGGACGGCGACAAAAGCCTCCAACCAACGATAGCCCAAGCGCGTCAAGGCCAGCAGAATCAAGACATCCAGGGCCGTGATAATCGCTCCGAAAAAGAGCGGGATGCCGAAGAGGATCTGAAGGGCGATGGCAGAGCCCAGCAGCTCGGCCAAGTCGCACGCGATGATTCCAATTTGAGCCGAGGCCCAAAGGAATTTACCGACGAAAGAAGAATAGCGCTGGCGACAGGCCTGCGCGAGATCGAGACCTGTAGCCACGTTCAAGCGCACGCATAGATGCTGAAAAAGTACCGCCATTAAATTGGAAAGCAAGATGACCCAGAGGAGCGAATAACCGTAACGCGAACCACCGGCCAGATCCGTCGCCCAATTCCCCGGGTCCATGTAACCCACGGCGACCAAAAAACCCGGGCCCACAAATGCAAGGAAACGACGGAAAGCTGCCATGCGCGAGGCTTGGCGGACTTGGGTCGGTTCATCTGTCCTCATCACCATTGAGCATCGCCGACGGCCACACCCTGTCAACCCGCCGCCTTCGCGAAAGAAACGCCGGCCAAGACCGACCATACCACCGTCCGCCAGACATGCGAATGCACCAGCTCGGGAAGCGCCGGCGACGTCGGGCCTTCCTGCTGAAGCCGCCGATGGCAAGGTACGGACCAGAGTCCCGTCAGCGCCCAGCACAAGAGCACAAGAGCGAGACCGAAGCCCCCGCTGGCGCTTATGGACAGCCAGATATGCCCGCCGAGCTGCGCGAGCAGCAGCGGCCCGACCACCCAGCCGACGCGACGCGTATAAGCCTCATGCGCTTGGGCGAAGCCTTCGGCCCGCCAGCGGGCGAAGTCGGGATAAGTACAGAGCAGGATCAGCCACGAGACCGAGGCCATGGCGACATCGACGCACGCCACACCGGATTGGATTAAAAGAAGGTTCATGAGGGTACCGAAGTCGGTTTTTCCCTTTGCACAACTCGGCGAGACGTTAAACCCAAGTCATGCCCCGCCTCATCTTCAGCCTGTTCCTCGGCGCCTTGCTCGCGCTCGTTCCGGTCATCGCGCAAGAAACCCCGCCCAACTTTGTCATCCTCCTCGCTGATGACCTCGGCATCAATGACCTAGGCTGTTTCGGTCGGAAGGATCAGAACACCCCTAACCTCGACAAACTCGCCACCGAAGGCGCCCGTTTCACTTCAGCCTATGCGGCAGCCTCAGTCTGCTCCGCCTCCCGCGCCGCCCTCCTGACGGGCCAGAGCCCTGCGCGCCTTAACATCACCACCTTCCTGCCCGGCCGTTCGGATCGCGCTTCCCACCGCCTGATGGCACCGATTCTTAATAATAATCTTCCTGTCGGTGTGCAGACCATCGCCGAGCTACTTAAAGCCAAAGGGTATGCGACAGGTGCCGTCGGCAAATGGCACCTCGGCAGCAAAGGCCATCAGCCGACGGACCACGGCTTCGATGAATACTTCGCCGGCAAAGCCAATCCGGGCGCAGAATCGCCGATGGGTGGAAAAGGTGAGCTCGGGCATGCGGACTACGCGGTGAAATTCATCGAGCGCAATAAAGCCAAACCTTTCTTTCTCTACCTAGCCTTCGACAATCCGCATATCCCGCTGGCCGCTCCCGCCAAAGGCATCGAAGCCAATGCGAAGGCCTTTCACCCGACCTACGCCGCGCTGGTGGAGTCGCTCGACGTCGCCTGCGGTCGCGTCCTGAAGGCCCTCGAGGATAACGGCCTTTCGAAGAACACCTTTGTTGTCTTCGCTTCCGACAACGGCGGCGTCCACGTCTCCGAACTCAAAGAAAGTCCGCCCACCTTCAATGCGCCGACGCGCTCGGGAAAAGGCTTTCTCTACGAAGGAGGTATCCGAACGCCCTTGATCATCCGCTACCCGGGGCACCTTGCTACCAAAGTGATCTCGGAGCCAGTCGTGCTGGGCGACATCACGTCCACGTTTTGCGCCCTCGCGAAAATCACGCCGCCCGCCATCCAGGATTTCCAAGATCTTTCGCCGGTACTTTTCGACAGCAAGCCACGGACGGACACACGCGTTCTCTGCTGGCATCAGCCTCATTACATGAATCAAGGCAGCCAACCAGGAGGCGTGATTCGGGAAGGCGACTGGAAACTGATTGAGTTCTACGAGACCGGACGCATGGAGTTATTCAACCTATCGAAGGATCCCAGCGAAACCTTGGATCTGGCCGCTGTTGAACCAGCCCGGGTGGCCGCGATGCGCGGTAAACTCGAAGCCTGGCGCCGCAACGTCGGAGCGAAGCCGATGGTCGCTAATCCTCAATTCAATCGCAGCCTGTGGAATGAGTGCTTCGTCAAACTCGACCCTACACTCATCAAGGCAGCCGCGACCTCCGAGGCCATGCGCCCGCTCCAAGCCGATTGGCGCAAAGCCATGAACGATTCCAGCACCGATGGAGGCAATGCACTCATTTATCTGGAAGCCAAAGAAGCTCAGGTGAAGGCCACGAAGATGAAGTATGAAGACCTGCCGCAAAAAGATACCCTCGGCTTCTGGGTGAACGTCGAAGACACCGCCTCCTGGAAATTCACGGCCCCGCTGGCCGGCAAGTATCGCGTGACGGTCCTGCAAGGCTGCGGCAAGGGTAGCGGC
The DNA here is from genome assembly GCA_903835965.1 of uncultured Opitutia bacterium. Classification (GTDB taxonomy): domain Bacteria; phylum Verrucomicrobiota; class Verrucomicrobiia; order Opitutales; family UBA953; genus UBA953. The sequence continues at coordinate 4,365 of CAILOT010000106.1, read as the reverse complement.
GGCTCGACCGTAGCGGTCGAAGCTGGCGCCAGCAAATGCGAGTTCACGGTCGAGGAGACCGGCCACTTCCAGCGCTTTGTCCCACGTGAAATCGGCCAGATCGAGCTGACGGCCGGCGTTAACACCTTGACGATTCGACCGCTCCAGAAGGCAAAATCAGCGGTCATGGACCTCCGCCGCGTCATCCTCGAACGTATCGACCAACCGGGCCCGATGCGCAGCGCCTTCATGAAACAGACCGCGGTCAAGACGATCAGCTTCACGACCTTCCTGCCTTATCCTGAGACGGAGTAAGACCTCAGAGCGTCGCCAGTAGCGCTCGTAGCTCTTCCTCAGGCTCCTCGTGTCCTTGGGCAACGGCGAGAGCAAGTGCTTCGTCCAAGACAGCCTTGGCTTCGGCTCGAAGGTCGGATGCGAGGTAGCATTTTCCGAGGAGAATCTTTGGCATCATCCAATCCGACTTTGAATTCGCGGCAATACGCAGGTGCTCCAGTGCTCCCCTATAATCTCCTTCGGTCAGCAAAGCTTGACCGAGTGAAAAACGAAAGAGCGGATTGGCGGGATCGGCCGCCACATGCACCCGAAAAGTATCAGAGCGGGAAGCCATTTTTTATCGCTTCGCTTTCTTGACCGATGGGCGCGGAAGCGGACGATCGGCCTGTCGGAAAATCACCAGGGATAAACCTGGGAGACGGACTTCGAGGGAGTGCTCGCGCCCGTGGCACGGAATCTTTTCGGAATCCACGCCGCCGAGATTACCAAGGCCTTTGCCAGCATAGTGTTTGGAGTCCGTATTCAGGGCCTCTTCCCATCGCCCAGCCTTAGGCACGCCGAAGCGATACGTCCGCTCGACTGGGGTGAAGTTACCCACCACGACCCAGTGGCAGGCCGAGCTCTTGCGTTCGAAAACCAAGACGCTCTGGGCGCCGTCTTCCGCATTGATCCAAGCAAAACTATCCGGATTCAACTCGTTCTCCGCCAGCGCGACGTCACCGACATAAAGCTGATTAAGATCACGGACGAGGCTTTGTAAACCGGCGTGCAAAGGGTATTCGAGCAAATGCCAATCAAGCGATTGATCGTATTTCCATTCCGCAAATTGGCCAAACTCACAGCCCATAAAAAGGGTCTTCTTACCCGGCCAAGCCCACTGCAAAGCCAACAAACAACGGAGATTAGCGGCCTTCGTCTCATTGTCGCCGGCCCCCATCTTATTGATCAGCGAACCCTTACCGTGCACCACTTCGTCATGCGAAAAAGCCTGCATGAACGATTCGGTCCACTGGTAAAGCATGCCGAAAGTCAGCTTATCGTGGTTGAACTTACGGAACAGAGGATCTTGGCGGAAATATGAAAGTGTATCATGCATCCAGCCCATGTTCCATTTGAAGTCGAAGCCCAGCCCGCCGTCCGCCACGGCCTTGGTCACTCCCGGGAAAGATGTCGACTCCTCGGCAATCAAGACAACGCCGGGCTGATAGAGATGAATCAGGGAATTAACGTGCCGCAGGAAATCGATGGCTTCGATATTTTCGCGACCGCCATGACGGTTCGGAATCCATTCGCCGGCCTTGCGGGAATAATCGAGGTACAACATCGAAGCCACCGCATCGACGCGCAAGCCATCGACGTGAAAGCGCTCCAGCCAAGAAAGCGCGGAAGAAGTCAGGAAACCACGGACTTCATGCCGACCATAATTGAAGATGAGCGTGCCCCAGTCCTGATGTTCCCCGAGACGCGGATCGGCATGCTCATAAAGGTGCGTACCATCAAAGCGGGCCAAAGCGAAAAAATCTCGCGGGAAATGTGCGGGCACCCAATCGACGATCACGCCGACGCCAGCTTGATGGAGAGTATCGACCATCAGCATGAAATCCAACGGGGAGCCAAAACGATGGGTGGGAGCGAAGAAGCCCGTCACTTGATACCCCCATGAACCATCGAAGGGGTGCTCGGACGGCGGCATCAGCTCCACGTGGGTGAAACCGAGCTTATTACAGTATTCGGCCAATTGAACACCGAGCTCACGGTAGTTCAGGACCCGTCCGCCCTCTTCGGGAACGCGGCGCCAAGAAGCCAGATGGACTTCATAGACGGACATCGGCCGACGGCGCAAATCGCTGCGTTTACGGGCCTCCATCCATTCGGCATCATGCCAGACATAGGCGGAGAGGTCGCACACGATCGCCGCATGATTGGGCGAAGGCTCGAAATGCAAGCCGTACGGATCCGTCTTCAGGAAAGGCGTCGCATCATGCGGGCCCACGATTTCATATTTATATCGGGCGCCAGCCGCGAGACCGGGAAGGAACAACTCCCAGATTCCCGAGGCCCCCAGGGCCCGCATCGGATGGGAGCGCCCATTCCAGAGGTTGTGATCGCCAACCACGGAAACGCGGCGGGCGGAAGGCGCCCAGACCAAGAAAGAAACCCCGGCGACGCCGTCAATCGTCCGCAAGTGAGAACCGAACTTATAGTGCGCCCCATGATCATCGCCCTTTCCGATCAGGAAGAGATCTCGCTCGGAGATCGTCGGCAAAAAACGATAAGGGTCTTCGGCATCGTGCACGGTGCCATCGACATAGGCGACTTGGAAGCGGTAATGAAAATCGGCGGCTCCGGTCAGTTCTAACTCGAAGATCCCTGCGTCGTGCAGTCGCACCATGGCGACACCCTGCTTGCTCTTGGCCTTGAAAAGCTCACACCGTACCGCACCGGGAAAGAGGGCTCGAACGACACAACCCCCACCAGCCAAGGCATGGAGGCCTAAAAAGCGGTGCGGCGAGGTCTCGGTGGCATCCGCCAGGGCGGTCAATTCAGCTGGACTGATGCGCATAGGAGGACAATCCACGCTCCTCCAAGGTCGGCAAGCGCTCATTGCCCGAAAATACTTGAGGGAAGCCCCAGAGCGACAAGTCTCGGAAGGATGCCTGTCCGTCGTTTCTGGATTCTTGCCGCAAGCCTTGGGCTCGCACTGACTGCCTATGCCGCCGAGGAAACATCGGCAGCGCAGAAGACCATCGCCAAGATGCCTAACATCGAAGGCGACGACCTTGGCTTTGAGGAAAACGGCAAAGTCTTCGTGGCAACCAATGCGCGCCTCGAAAGCCGGGACTCCGTCCTGTGGGCGAAAAAAATCCGAGTCGACTATCGGACGGGCGTCATCACCGCGGAAGGGGATGTCGTCTACGCCACCAAAGCGCTTCGCGTCATCGGCGAAAAAGTCGTCGTCGATCCCAAGGCCGATACCACCATCGCAACCAACGTTCGCTTCGGCAAGAGCCCAGTCTACTTCACCGCAGAGGAATTAAAAATCGTCAAAGGAGATAAGTCCATGAAGGGCGTGCGCATGTGGAATAACGAACCTTCCGAATGGGGCATGCACTTAGATATCAGCGAAGCCAACTATTCTGAAAAAGACAATTGGCTGACGATGCGGAACGTAAAGCCGCACCTCGCTGGGATGCCGTTCTTCGTCCTACCTTACTATGGTCAAGAAGGCTATAAAGACATCCCGTACGATGTCTACCTGAGCATGGGTAACTCGGACAACAAAGGTTTCTTCGTCCGCACGACTGCGCTCGCACGCCAGACCCCTTCGCTCTGGGTCGGAGCCTTGTTTGATTACTACACCAAGTCCGGCTTTCTTTACGGACCGGCCTTACGCTACGACAACGCCAAAGTAGCCAACGGAGATACCGTCTGGAAAGGCCGCTTTCAGGCCGGATTCATCAATGACCGCGGCGTGTCGCTCCTCGACACTTTTGGACGGAGTCCTGGAAACAATCGCGATTTCGTCTTGGGTGAGATCAATGGCCGCACTTCGAGCGGCATTGAAATCGCGGGTCAACTCTTCGCCCAAAGCGACCCCGACTTCATTCGTGACTTTCGGCCCAACCTCTTAGACCGCACGGGCGTACCGCAGGCCAATTTTGAAATCTCCGCCCCGCTCGCCAATGGCTTCCTTTCGGCCAATGTCGTAGCCAAAGTCGACAACTACCAGGACATCGTCCAAAAGTATCCGGAAGTCAGGTTTGATCTGCCGCAAACTTCCTTGGGTGACTCCGGATTGAAACAGCGAAGCTTCGTGGCGGCTGGCTATCTTTCCGAGCGCCCTTCGGCGGCAATCCCGCTGCCCGCGAATCAAACGAACTGGTCGACCGGACGGATTGATGCTTACTACGGTTTGATTTATCCCATCGCCTTTCAAGATTGGCTCACTTTCAAACCCGTTGCCGGCGTCCGCACCACCGGATGGTCTTCGAGTTTGGACAATTCGGGCAGTGCTTCAAAAGTCATCGGACAAGCCGGATTTGACCTCGAAGGACTGGTAACCGGATCTTGGGATTTGGTCGCGGATAAATG
>CAILOT010000105.1:0-8503 GCA_903835965.1 uncultured Opitutia bacterium | reverse complement strand
TCGGTCATGACTCCGTCCTTCCAGCGGAACGCGCGGACTTCGTCGGAGGCATCGGAAGTCGTCCCGACGACGACCGAGCCGTCTGCGGAAACAGCGCTGGATACCGAAAAAGTTCCGCCGGGGAGGGTGCCAAGGTCGGTCATGACTCCGTCCTTCCAGCGGAACGCGCGGACAAAGTCGGCGGCGTTCTTGGCCTGCCCTACGACGACTGAGCCATCCGCGGAAACGGCATTGGCGGAGGAATAATTCCCGCCGAAGGTGCCGAGGTCGGTCATGACTCCGCCGGTCCAGCGGAACGCATGGATAAAGTTGGAGTCGTTGCTGGCCCTCCCCACGACGACCGCGCCATTTGCGGAAACAGCGTCGGCGTAGGATACATCGCCGCCGAAGGTGCCGAGATCGGTCATGCCGCCGGCGGAGGTCCAGCGGAAGGCGCGGGTTTGGTCGGAGGCGTTTTTGGCAAATCCTACGACGACCGCGCCATCCGCGGAAACCGCCCAGGGGAAGGAATGATTCCCGCCGAGGGTCCCGAGGTCGGTCATCACTCCGCGGGTCCAGAGGAAGGCGCGGTACTCATTGGAGGCGTTTCCGGCCTCCCCTACGACGACCGCGCCATCCGCGGAAACGGCGATGGCCTGGGTGTACTCGCCGCCGGAGGCGCCATGGACGTGGATCGAGGCGCCGGCGGCGGCGAGGAGGAAGGAGGTTTTGAGCAGTTTCATGAAGGTTTGAGAAGTGGCTATGCAATACATGAATACAATCCGATTGGTCAGTTGGGGTTCCTTTCAGGGCGTATTATTAACATTTAAACCATTATTTGGATGATATTGGGCAGGTGGCATGGGTGGGTTGTGGGTAAGGTGGCGATGTCAATCACGTCCCTGCCTTTTGATCCCCGCGGCGCTTATGCGCCGCTTCACTCCGCAAACCCGTGCTCTTTCAACATCCGCGCCACGGCCTGCGGCAGGGCGGGGCGGATCGCGGTCGCTACGACCTTCTGCGCCTCGACGGTGCAATGGAGGTAGCCGAGCTTGCGTTCAGCATCGGCGACACGGCCAGCGACTTCGAGCCAGCGTTGCAGCACCGCGGCCGCGCGCGCCCATTCCGGCCAATCGCTATCAGCGCCATCGGCGGCCTCGACGAGTGTACTCAAAGCACAACTTCCCAGGAATCGTTCGACGGCGGCGGCGTCTTCCGCCCCAACCGCCGCAACGAGTTTATCGCGTTCAAGCGCTTCCATGGTCAGCTCTTATAACCCAGCACGGGGGCGAGCCACTTCTCCGCCTGCGCGACGCTCCAGCCTTTGCGCTGCGCATAATCCTCAATCTGATCGCGCCCGAGGGAATCGACGTCGAAGTAAATCGCCTTAGGATGTCCGAAATAAAGTCCGGAAACCGACGCGGCCGGGTTCATCGCGAAAGACTCGGTGAGCGTGCAGCGGGTCGTGCGATCCGCATCAAGCAGACGCCAGATCTCGCCCTTTTCGGTGTGCTCGGGGCACGCCGGATAGCCCGCCGCCGGGCGCCGACCGATATATTTTTCGTCCACGAGTTCTTCGACGGTGAAGTTCTCCCCCGGCGCATAGCCCCAGATTTTCTGGCGCACTTCGCGATGCAACCATTCGGCCGCGCCTTCCGCGAGGCGATCCGCCAAGGCTTGGATCAAGATCTGCCGGAAGGGGTCCGTGGCCTTGAATGACGCAGCGTAATCTTCAATCTCCTGTCCGGCGGTGACGACGAACGCGCCAAGGTGGTCGCCCGGACGGTCCGAAATAAAGTCAGCCAAGGACCGCGCTTGGTTCGTGGTCTTGCGCTTTTGCTGGTCGCGGAGGAAATGGAATTTACCCAGGGTCTTGCTTTGCGCGGCGTCGGCGAAGACTTGGACGTCGTCGCCCATCCGACGCGCCGGCCAAAGTCCGCAAGCCCCGCGCAGATGCACTTTCTTGCCAGCGATGAGGAGGTCGAGCTCCCGTCGCGCGTCATCAAAAAGTTTGCGCGCCTCGTGCCCGTATTTGGCGGAGTTGAAGATTTTCGGAAAGGTACCCTTGAGCGACCACGTCACGAAGAATGGCGTCCAGTCGATGAGCTCCGCCACGGCCGCAGGGTCGATCTGTTCAAAGACGGTGACGCCTGGCTGGCGCGGCGCAGGTTGCGGCGCACCTTCCAAGACGAGCGGCCGCGTCCGCGCTTCCGCCAGCGGGACGATGACCAAGGGCTCCCGGCTGTCATAAGCCTGCTTGGTGGCGGCTTGTTCGGTGCGCAGGTCCGTGATGAAGCCTTCGCGTTTTGCCGGGTTCAGGAGGTCGCTGCAGACGGTGGTCACGAGCGACGCATCGCCCACATGCACGACGGGTCCGTCGTAGTGCTCGGCCAGTTTGATCGCGGTGTGGTCCCTCGAAGTCGTCGCTCCACCGATGAGCAAGGGCGTCGTGAAGCCGGCCCGTTTCAATTCTTTCGCCACCACGACCATCTCGTCGAGCGAGGGGGTGATGAGGCCCGAGAGGCCGATGAAATCTGGCTGCAGGCGACGCGCCTCTTCCAAAATCTTTTCCGTCGGCGTCATGACGCCAAGGTCGGTGACAGCGTAATTATTACAGGAAAGTACCACGCCAACGATGTTCTTGCCGATGTCGTGCACGTCGCCTTTGACGGTCGCGATCAGGAACTTGCCCTGCGCGCTGCCGCCGACTTTCTCGGCGTTCATGAAGGGCTCGAGGTGCGCGACGGCGGTCTTCATGACGCGTGCCGACTTGACCACTTGGGGGAGGAACATCTTGCCTTCGCCAAAGAGCTGCCCGACGACCCGCATGCCGTCCATTAAAGGGCCTTCGATGACGAGCAACGGTCGGCCGAGCTCCACGCGGGCAGCTTCGGTGTCGGCGACGATATGCTGGTCGATGCCTTTGACCAAAGCGTGTTCGATGCGCTCCGCGACCGTGCCCTGGCGCCATGCGTCTTTCGCCGAGGTGTCCTGCGCCGCTTTGTTCTTCGCGTAACGCGGAGCGGCATCGACGAGGCGTTCGGTGGCGTCTTCGCGCCGGCAAAGGACCAAGTCCTCGACGAGCTCGCGTAACTCCGGTTCGATGTCGCTGTAGACCGCAAGCATGCCGGCGTTGACAATCGCCATGTCGAGGCCGGCCTTGATCGCGTGGTAAAGGAAGACGGAGTGGATGGCCTCGCGGACCGGGTTATTACCTTGAAAGGCAAATGAGACGTTCGATAGCCCGCCCGAAGTCCGTACGCCCGGGCAGAGGCGCTTGATCTCCGTCACGGCTTCGATGAAGTCCAACGCGTAACGGTTGTGCTCTTTCATGCCCGTCCCGACGGTCAGGATGTTGGCGTCAAAGATGATGTCCTGCGGGTCCACGCCCGCCTGTTCGGTCAGGATCTTGAACGCGCGCCCGCAGATGCGAACTTTATCCGTCAAGTTCGCCGCCTGGCCTTTTTCGTCGAACGCCATGACGACCATGGCCGCGCCGTAACGCCGGCAAAGGCGGGCCCGACGGATAAGCTCCGCTTCGCCTTCTTTGAGCGAGATGGAATTGACGATGGCCTTACCCTGGACGCAACGCAGGCCGGCTTCGATGACTTCCCAGTTCGAGGAGTCGATCATCACGGGGACGCGCGCGATGTCCGGTTCGGGCGCGACGAGGTTCAGGAACCGCGTCATCGAGGCCGGGCCATCGAGCAAACCGGCGTCGAAGTTGACGTCGATGATGCCCGCGCCGGCTTCCACCTGCTGCTTGGCGATATTCAGCGCGGCTTTGAAATCTCCCGCTTCGATCAGTTCGCGGAATTTCTTGGATCCGGCGACATTGCTACGCTCGCCGACGCTGACAAAGGAGTTGGCCCCGCCGACAAGGTTGAGTGCTTCAAGTCCGGACGTACGCAGGGCCGGGGAGAGCGGGCTGGGCACGCGCGGCGGATACTTTTCCGTCCGGCGCCGGATCGCGGCGATGTGCGGCGGGGTGGTGCCACAGCAACCGCCCAAGATGTTGACCAAGCCGTCGCGGGCAAAGGTTTCCAGGATGGCCGCGGTGTCTTCGGGGCCTTCGGGAAAGCCCGTCGGCGAAAGCGGATTCGGCAAACCGGCATTGGGGTAACACGAGACGAAGATGTCCGCCTTGCGGGAAAGTTCTTCGATGTGCGGGCGCATCTGTTCGCCGCCCAACGCGCAATTCATGCCGATGCTGAGGGGGTCTGCATGCCGGACCGAATTCCAGAATCCTTCGGTGGTCTGGCCGGTGAGCGTGCGGCCCGAGGCGTCGGTGATCGTCCCCGAGATCATCAGCGGCAGGCGGAAGCCCCGCGCTTCAAAGGCTTCGTCGATCGCGAACAGGGCGGCCTTGAGGACGAGGGTGTCGAAGACGGTCTCGCATAGCAGCAAATCCGCGCCGGCATCGATCAAGGCGTCGACTTGCTCGCGGTAGGCGTCGCGCATCTCGACGAAGGTGACGTCCCGTTTGCCCGGGTCGTTGACGTCGCGCGACATGGAGAGCGTCTTATTCGTCGGGCCGATGGCGCCGGCGACAAACGCGTCGCGTCCAGGATTGGCCGACTTAAATTCCGCGACGGCTTGTTGGGCGACATGGACGGCGGCGGTGTTGAGCTCTTGGATGAGATGCCCCATCTTATAGTCCTCCATCGCGATGGAGGTGCCGTTGAAGGTGTTCGTCTCGAGGATGTCCGCACCGGCGTCCAGGTAGGCGCGGTGGATGTTCTTGATGACGTCAGGCTTGGTGATGACTAAGAGGTCGTTGTTTCCTTTAAGTTCGCTGGGATGCGCGCCAAAACGGCTGCCCCGGTAATCGGCTTCCTGCAGCTTGAGCTGCTGGATCATCGTGCCCATGGCGCCGTCGAGGTAGACGATGCGCTGCCGCAGCAACGCTTCGAGGCGTTGTCCGGCCGGTGATAAGGGTAGTCGCAAACGTGACATCGCCCTTAACGTGGGGTTTGTTGCCTAAGGGTCAAGGCACAGGGCGACCTCGCGTGTCATCCGCCGGGGATGATATCGGGCTTCTTGCAGCGTTGGAGGTCCTGGGCCCGATAAAGGACGATGCGCTTACCCTCAAATTTCTCGTCATTCCAGAGGAGCGGGCGCAGTTCGTAACTGAAGACCGGGGCGAGGTTCGCCGCTTCGGCTTCCGCGGTCGGATCGCCGCCCTGCCAATAAAGGATGCCATTGGGCAACGAGTGCTTCTGGCCTTTGGCTAAAAGCTGACGGGTGTTGTAGACGAAGGTCCGCAAGTCCGCCACGGCCCGGCCGGTGACAAAGTCGTGCTCGTGGTTCATCGTCTCGGCCCGCGCGTTCTTCACGTCGACGTTCTTTAGCTCCAGGCGCGTCGCGATGTCTTGGACGACGGTGATCTTCTTGCCGACCGAATCGACCAGGGTGAAGCGCGCCTTAGGATAAAGCACGGCCAAGATGAGTCCGGGAAAACCGCCGCCCGTGCCGACGTCCATGACGCGGCAACCGTCCATGAGCTTGAGGAATTTGATCGCCGCGATGCTCGGGGCGTAGTGGTGCCGCTCGAGGTTTTCGATGTCCTTGCGCGAGACGAGGTTGATCTTCTCGTTCCATTCGCGGTGGAGTGCGGCCATGGCGGTCAGCTGCGCCCATTGGGCTTCGGTGACTTCGGGAAAGAGCGGAACAAGGGCCTGCATATTATTTTTTCAGCGTGCGGTTTGTGGGGGTCGAAGCAAGGATGCTTCGCCGTTTCATGGCCGCCGGACCGGTGCCAACGCCTCGCGGAGCTGCCCGATCTGCTCCAGCCGCGCCTGGACGGTTGTCCGCTCGGCTTCCTTGCTCGCAAGGTGGATGCGGGCATTCCAACGCATATACTCTTTCGTCACGTGCAGGCGGGCCTTATCCAGATCCCATTCGCGGCGGACGCCGAGTTCGCTGGCGAGGGCCAGGAGCGCAGGGGGAAACTCCAACATGACGTCGCCCGCCACCCGCGGCGAACGTTTCCGGCCCTTGGGCTTCTCGCTTTTCTGCCCGCGTTTGAGGTGCCTCGCGTAATGCGCGAATTGCCCGACGGTCATGCCCAGGTTCGTTTCGTCCAACTCGACGGTGGTCTTGAATTCTTGGCCGACGGCCCGGGCGAATTCCACGCGGTCGACTTGGGCGAGGAGTTCGCCCAACGCGCGGGAAGCAGGGATCTTGCGCGGTGGCGTGCCGGTCATCTTGCCGATCACCCAGGCGATGCGCTTCACGTCCGAAGAACCTTCGCGACTCGCGCTCACTTGCTCGGCTTTCTTCGCCCGCGCCGGACGTTTCTTCGGCTTATTTTTCGCTGGGCGTCGCACCCAGAACACCCAAGCCGCGCCGCCCAGAATGCAGGCGCCGAAGACGGCCAGGAGGATGACGATCGGGGAGGGCACTTAACCTAGTTGGATGCGGGCCACGTTGAGCGAACCTCGGCCGGCGCCTTCGTCGCGCAGCTCGATGACCAATGGCTGGCCAGTCCCCAGGTCGCGGAACTCCGCCCGCATGATGCCGTTCAAGTCGTAGGCGAAGGTGACTTCGATGGCTTGGTCCGCCGGCCGTCCGGGCGGCAAGGGCATTTCGACTTCGGCGATCCGCAAGACCATCGTCGGATCCGATTCCGGTATCGCCGATTGGGTGACTTCGCAGGTGAGGATGCGCTGGTCTTCTTCGACGGTATAGTAGGTGCGCGTCCGGGAGACGGGAAGTTTTTCGCCCTTGGCGATGATGACGCTGTTTTCCAGCAAACCGTCTTCGTCGACCGACAGGGTGCCGTAATAATGCGGGGCGATGTCTTGGAAGCTGATTTCCGCCGCGCGTTTCCGCTGCGCGGGCGAGAGTAGGGCAGGGTCCGCCTTGTGGGCCGCATAAAGCGCGGCGCCCAAAGCCACCGCGGTATCAGGGTCGCGCAAAATCGGTTCTTGGCCGAACACCCGCGCCACCGCCGCGCGTACCGCTGGTACGCGACACGTACCGCCCGCCAGGAAAACCGCGGCGATGGCTTGGCGGTCGACGCCGGTGCGCAACATCACGCCTTCGCACGCCATTTCGGCTTGGGCGACGAGCCCGACAATCGCTTCTTCGAATTCGGCCCGCGTGACGTTGATTGCGACGCGTCCATGCTTCGCCGAACGCAACGGCAAGCGCACGGCTTCGCGGCTCGAGAGTCGATGCTTGAGTTCTTCGGCATCCGCTTTCGAAAATTCACAATCGCCCGCTTTCAATTCCTCGCCGGTCGCCGTCCGGAAATGCCGCCTGACGATCTCATGCAGCTTGGCGTCGAAATCCTTCCCGCCCAGACGTTGGACGCCTTCGGTGAACACGACTTCCACCGCCATGCCCTTGGCCCGGATCAGCGAGACGTCGAACGTGCCGCCGCCGAAATCGAAGACGGCATAAAGCCCATTGAGCGGCTTCTTGCCGCCGCGGGCGCAGGCGAGCGCCGCCGCCGTCGGCTCGTTGATGATGTGCACGTTCGCGAAACCCGCGCGACGGGCGGCTTCGAGCGTGGCCTCGCGGGCCGAGTTCGTGAAATTCGCCGGGATGGTGATCACCGCCAGGTCCACAGGACCGTAACCTTGTTCGGCATGTTCGCGGACTTTACGGAGGACGAGCGCCGAGAGGTCCAGCGGCGTGACGCGTTTGCTGAAGACCGGATGCGAGACGCCCGTGCCCATATCGCGTTTGAATTCCAGGAAGACGTGTTCAGCGTCTTCGGACATCGCTTTGGCTTCGCGGCCGACGACGACGTGGGTCGCGGTCTCGAACGCCACGGCCGTCTGCGTGATCGCCTCGCCTTCCCAGTCGCGGATGATTTCGGGCGTTCCGGCGTCGTCGATGCGGGCCACGATGGTCGTCGTCGTGCCGAGGTCGATGCCGAGGAGGTGCGCCATGCTTCGCCTTTATTTATGGGCGCAGGAACCGAGCTTGGAAAGCGTGAATGCCGGCGGAGTGGCGCGGGTCTCTGGCGGGGCCGCACTTTGCTGTTTCCTTCCGTCGGGAGTTCTCCAAACCTACCCGCCTCATGTTTCACCACATCGTCTTCTTCTACCTTAAAAAAGATATCACCGCCGCCCAGCGTGCGGAGTTCGAAACCAAGCTCCGCGGCCTCCTCGCCATCAAGAGCATCCATAGCGGGTATGTCGGTATCCCGAGCACCCATGCCGTGCGCCCGATTATCGACACCTCGTATGATTTCGCCGAGTTCTTCGTCTTCAAGAGCCACGCGGACCACGACGCCTATCAGATCGACCCGATCCACCAGGCCTTCATCAACGACTGCAAAGCGTATTGGGATTCCGTCAAGATCTACGACTTCGAATAAACCGTCCCCAGTCTGCCTTCTTCAGGCGCCGCCCCCGGCGCCTTTTTTGCGCCATCTTAGGTTCAGCCACCTGTATCGAGGTAGGGACAGCACCGCGTGCTGCCCTCGTTGCCTCGGGTAGGGACGGCTCTCCGAGCCGTCCGTTCGCGGACAGACGCGCGTATCACGATCATCCCGACGGCGGGCTCGGAG
>CAILOT010000104.1:0-3234 GCA_903835965.1 uncultured Opitutia bacterium | reverse complement strand
GCCACTGCCTGGTATGATTCGCCGTTATATTATGACATGGTTTATGCGGACTACACGCCCAAGGAGACGCGATTCATTGAAGGAATGATGAAGCGACATGGACCAAAGCTGACGGGACCGATGCGCGTACTCGAGCCGGCCTGCGGGTCAGGTCGGTTGCTCGAATCCTTGTCCGCCCGCGGACACGTGGTCCACGGTTTTGATTTGAATAAGCATCAGATTGCTTTCGCTAAAAATCGTCTGAAGGACAAAAAACTGCAGGGCAGGGTGTGGCAGGATCGGTTGCAGGATTTTTCCGTACCGAAGGGCGCCAAGTATGATGTGGCCCATTGCTTTGTCAGCACGTTCAAATACATCGACACTGAAGCCGGTGCGCTGAGTTCGCTCCGTCGCCTTTCCGCCGCTCTTCGCCCGGGCGGGTTGCTGTTGCTCGGTATTCATCTGACGGATTATAAGAAGAGCCCGCCCGACCATGAACGCTGGATCGGGCGCAAGCCTGGGGTTCGCGTTGTCAGCGATACTTGGTCTGAACCAGCGAATCAGAAGAGCCGCACCGAAGCCATGCGTACCCGGATGCGGATCACGGAACAAGGTAAGACGCGGATCGAGGAAACATGCTGGGATTTCCGGACTTATTCGCCTGCCGAGGTCCGGGCGCTGCTGGCCAAGGTACCGGCGCTGAAACGCGTCGCGATGCATGATTTCCATTACGACCTTGAGTCTACGCGGAAACTTAATCTGGAGTATTCGGATATTATCTTCGTCCTGCGTAAAAGCTAGGATTCGCGACGTAGCCGGCAGGCGTTGCTTATCCTTGTCACTTACGACGGCTTGCGTCAGCGTAGCACCATGTCGTCAACCGCTTTATTTGCTCCTTTCCGCCTCAGTTTGCGGCTGGCCGCCTTGGCCTTGGTCGTCGCTCCGGCTTTCGCGCTCGATATCGAATTAGACAAGCCTACCAAGACGTTCGCCGTTTTACCGGATAAGGCGACCGACGTGGTTCGATATACCCTCAATGGCAAGGATCCTGATTTCACCTCGGGCGTTTACTTGGCTCCAATCGTCGCCCCTTTGGGAGCGACCGTGAAGGCGGCGGTATTTGAAGGCACGAAGCTGGTCGGTAAGGTCGCCACGCGTTCTCTGGTCGTCCCTTCGGCCGAGTTCTTTAATTCGGCCGAGCTTCCACTCACCCAAAACCGCGACCACCGCACCTATGATTGGGTGCAGCGCCATCAGGAGATCTTGGCCTTGAACAAGCCCGCAGCCTCTTCGGCTAAGGTCGTACTCATCGGAGATTCCATCACCCATTTCTGGAGTGGCGAACCAAAGGCTACGCGTATCGCCGGGCCGCTTTCTTGGGAGAAGTATATCGCCCCCCACCAGGCCATCAATCTGGGCTTTGGTTGGGACCGTACCGAGAACGTGCTCTGGCGCCTACGTCATGGCGAGATTTCCGGCCTAAAGGCCAAAGCGTTCGTGGTGCTTATCGGTACGAACAACTTCTCCGTTAATTCCGTGCCTGAGACCGTCGAAGGGGTGGAGGAAGTCTGTCTCGAGATTCGTAAGCAGTTTCCGCAAGCCAAGATCCTCTTATTGGGTATTCTCCCTCGTTCCGAAAGGCCTGATGCGATGCGTCAGAAAGCGATTGATGCCAATAGTTCGCTGAAGGATCGGGCGCTGAGGTGTGCCGATAAATTCATCAATCTTTCCGACAGGTATCTCGTGAGCGATGGACGCATCTCCAAGGACATTATGGGCGATTTTCTTCACCCTACGGATAAAGGCTACGAGATTATGGGCGCAGCAATCGATGCGCAACTGAAGTCTTGGGGCCTTTGAGGCTGAGGTGAAACGCGCAGATTTCGCGCTGGCTTTCTTTTCTGGTCAGATCGCCTTCATGACCGATTTCGCAATCCCTTGGATGACCAATTCGGTGACTGGTACTAAGTCGGGATAATTTGTATTCTCTGCTTTCAGGAATGTCTTGGACCCTTGTTTGACCAATCGCTTCAGGGTAGTTTGACCGTCAATCAAGGCGGCGACGATATCGCCATGTTTGGGGTGGCCGGGTTCGATGATGACCGTGTCGCCATCATTGATGTCGGCATCGATCATCGAATCTCCGCGGACGCGCAAAGCAAAGGATTGGGGAGGGCGACGGCGCGAGCCTGCCGAGATCGGAGCCTGTAAGCTGTCGACCACGCCCGATGATTCGGTGTAATCTGGAAAACCGGCCGCAATCGAACCTACGAAAGGGATACTACCCAACTGGATGGCGTCTTCGTCGGGTCCTTCGTAACGGATGATGGTTTCGGAGAGATCTTCGACTAAGGCGACAGGGGCCACCTTATAGGCCCGGGCGGCGCCGGGGATGCGTTGTAGGACGCCTTTGCGCTCAAGGGCTTGTAGATGCCCGAAGACGGCGTTGGTACTCGCAAAGCGGAACTTCGCCTGGATGTCCCGGATGCTCGGCCAGTAGGAGTGCTCAGCCACGTGGCCTTTCATGTATTCAAGGATGGCGGCCTGTTTCTTGGTCAGTTCTTCCATAGTGAACGGATGTTCTATGAAAACTTGTTCACTGTCAAGCCTGGGGGTTAATTTGGGCTTTTATGGGTAGAACAGATCATTCGGCCGGTGGGATGGGTCGGGCCTTAGGGTGCCTACGCGCTTTGAGTTTTTAACCCCATCAAGCCTTAAATCCTAAAATTCCCCGTAGGGGCTTCTCCTTGCGCGGTCCAATTTCCGCTGATTTTCGTGAACCCATGATACACTCCGATCCCATGACCCCCGAATCGACCCCATCGCCCCGCCCTGAGAAGAAAGCCAAGAAGCCTTTGCCGGTGGGGGCCATTAAGCTGAGTAAGGGCACGCCGCCGGGATGGATCGTGTATGCGGTGGAGCTCCAGCCTTTCGCCGAGCTACCCATCGGGAAGCAGCGCGAACTTCAGGAGCTTAATCCTCAGGCCAAGGAGAAGGCTCGCGTCTTTTATGTCGGACAATCGCGACACGAAGCGGTCGATCGCTATCAGAATCACCGGGCCGGATTCAATGCGAGCGCCTGGGTGAAGCGATTCGGGGTCAGGCTTATCGTGCTCGACCGGTGGATGCCGGCGCTACGGGGGGTGCGCTCGCAAGTCGTGAAGGACATCTTTCTCATCGCCCAGCGCAATAAGGGCGAACCCACCGCCCGCGAACGCCGGGTGACCGAACTCCTGCGCGTTGAAGGCTTCTTCG
>CAILOT010000103.1:0-5761 GCA_903835965.1 uncultured Opitutia bacterium | reverse complement strand
CGAAATCCTGACTCGGGGATGACGCACCGTCACATCGACCAGACGACTCATGCGCCGTGGGCTTTGCGGTGGCGGGCGTAAGCGCGCACGATGCGTTCGACCAAGGCGTGACGGACGACGTCCGTATCGGCAAAGTGACAGATCTCGACGCCATCGACGTTGTGTAAAGCCTCAAGGGCTTCGTGCAAACCCGACAACCGATTGCGGGGCAAATCCACCTGGGTCGGGTCGCCGGTCACGACCATCTTGGCCTTTTCGCCTAGGCGAGTCAGGAACATCATCATTTGCTCGGCGGTGGCATTCTGAGCCTCATCCAGCACCACGAAAGCTTCGGTCAAAGTACGTCCGCGCATGTAAGCGAGCGGCGCCACCTCGATGATATTACGTTCCAGCAGACGGTTGGTCTCTTCCTTGCCCAACATCTCATACAATGCGTCGTAGAGCGGGATTAGATACGGCAGGATCTTTTCGCGCAGATCGCCTGGGAGAAAACCCAAGGCCTCCCCGGCTTCGACGGCTGGCCGGGTCAAGATGATCCGACGCACGTGACCTTGGGCCAAGGCGTGCACCGCGGCCGCCATCGCAAGGTAGGTCTTACCCGTCCCAGCTGGACCGACGCCGAAGACGATATCCTGGGTCAAGATCGTGTGCAGGTATTGCTTCTGGGCGAAAGTCCGCGGCACGATGCTCACTCGCTTAAGCGGCAGGATCAAAGGCTCGCGCACCAACTCGGTCCACGGACCCAATTGATCGATGGCCGCGGCGGCCAGGATCTTCCGGTAATCATCCGGGCGAATCAGCATTCCCTGGGAACGCGCCAATTCCAAAAGGTTAAACAGGGCTTCCGCGCGCGCCAAACCGACCTTATCACCTTGCAGATCCATCCAGGCATCGCGGGCGACGATCTTAATACCCAAGGCCGCTTCGCTTTCAGCCAGCAGCGAATCGGAGCCGCAATGCACGGCCGAGCGATGCCGACCTTCGGAAAACGTTAAAGTAAGTTCAGGCATTAAAGGTGGTTCTGTAATTTAATTAAACATCAACCCATGACAAGACCGAGTCAGCTCAGCTGAACTCCGGCTGTAGCCGGGCCCAAAGATCTTCAAGCGCCTGCGGCAAAATATGCGTTTCGGCCGTCACTGGCATGAAGTTTTGGTCACCTTCCCAGCGCGGAACGACGTGGAAATGCAGGTGACTGGGAATACCGGCGCCGGCAGCCTTGCCGAGATTAAGTCCCATATTGAAACCCGCAGGCTTCATCACCTTGGTCAGGACAGCCTGACAGCGCACCAACAATTCCATCATCTCCTGACGCTCGGGCGCCGTCAGTTCGGCCAACGCTCCGACCTCGCGATTTGGCAAGACCATGAGATGGCCTGGGTTATAAGGAAAATTATTCAAGATGACAAAACAGGTCGGCCCACGATAAACAATCAAAGAGGCCCGATCGTCGGAGCTGGCCAACAAACGGGCGAAGGGACTCCCCACCTGCGGATCCTTGCGCGATTGGATGTATTGCATGCGCCAATACGGATGAAGGTGCGTGGTCATATCAAAAATCAAGCGGTAGCGAAACCTTGCGGACGAGCCAGATGCCAGCGATAGGCCGTTTCGACAATGGAGTCCAAGGAAGCGAATTGGACACGCCAGCCCAATTCATGCTTTACCTTATCGGCATTGGCATAAAGAGCGGGCGGATCGCCCTCGCGACGTGGCGCGAATTCATGCGGCACCTTCTTGCCGCTCACGCGCTCTACGCTGGCGATGACTTCCTTCACCGAGTGCGGCGTACCAGTGCCTAGATTATAGAAAAATTGACGACCTGGAACATTCAAACGATCGAAAACAGCCAGGTGGGCCCGGGAGAGATCGTCGACGTGGACATAATCGCGTAAGCAGGTGCCATCGGGCGTCGGATAATCGTTCCCGAAAACCTTGAGCGGCGGCCGGCGTCCAAGGGCGGCGGCGATCGCCAGCGGAATGAGGTGCGTCTCGGGCGTATGATCTTCACCGATCGAAGCATCCGCCACCGCACCGGCGGCGTTAAAGTATCTGAAAGCGGCGAAGCTGAAGCCTTGCGTCGTCGCCAAGGCAATCAACTGACGCTCAACCTCGAGCTTATTCTGCCCATAGGGATTGATTGGATGTTGCGGCAGATCCTCCGTCATCGGCATTTTTTCCGGAATACCATAAGTCGCACAGGTACTGGAAAAAACGATCTTCTTGACGCCCTCGGCCAGCATCGAAGCGAGCAAGGATCGCGTACGGATAACATTATTATCGTGGTAGCGCTCGGGTTGCTGCACCGACTCACCCACATTGGTCAACGCGGCGAAATCGACCACCAACTCGATTTGATGATCCCGCAAAGCCTGGCGAACCGCGGACGTGTCCGCCATATCCGCATGAATGAAGGGCACCCCGCGAGGAACGGATGCCTGATGCCCGTAGGAAAGGTTATCGAGGACGGCCACGACGTGCCCGGCGGACATCGCCTGGCGCACGCAATGACTGCCGATATAACCGGCCCCGCCGACAACGAGCACGTTCATTCCAGCAGATAACCCAAGCCAAAGAGCGGAAGCAAGCGGGATAGGGGCTAATCTCATCCAAAACCTTGCCAGCCGCGTCCCAACTCTCCTATCTCAAACCTTCATGGACAACTTGCCCGGCTCATATGATTTCTCCGCCTTCGAACAGCGATGGCAGGCTTATTGGAAGCAGCAATCGACCTTCCGCACCGACGCCATCACCAGCGGTAAGCCAAAATATTACGTCTTGGACATGTTTCCCTACCCCTCCGGGGCGGGTCTGCACATTGGTCACCCCGAGGGCTACACCGCTTCGGACATCCTCGCCCGTTATAAAAAGGCTAACGGTTACAACGTCTTACACCCCATGGGCTGGGATGCCTTCGGCTTACCCGCCGAACAACATGCCATCGCGACGGGCGAACATCCGGCCGTGCAGACCCGCCGTAACATCGATAATTTTCGCCGCCAATTGCAGATGCTTGGTTTCGCAATCGATTGGGACCGCGAACTCTCGACGACGGATGAAAATTACTTCCGTTGGACGCAGTGGATCTTCTTGAAGCTTTTCCGCCATGGGTTGGCTTATGTTTCGGAAAAGCCTGTCTGGTTCTGTCCGGCGCTCGGCACCGTGCTCGCGAACGAAGAAGTGCTCAACACCCCCGAAGGCCCACGCTCCGATCGCGGCAGCCACCCCGTGGAGCGTCGTCCGATTCGCCAGTGGGTCCTGCGTATCACCGCATATGCGGATAAGCTCATTGAAGGCCTTGATCATGTCGAATGGCCCGATTCCACGAAACGCCTGCAGAAAAATTGGATTGGTAAATCCGAAGGCGCAGAGGTCACCTTCAAAATTGAAGGTCATGCCGATACACTGACCGTTTTCACCACCCGCCCGGACACCCTTTTCGGTGCGACCTACATGGTCATCGCACCCGAACATCCGTTGCTCGCAAAAATCACCACTGCTTCCCAAAAGCACGCCGTCGATACCTACGTTGCAGCCGTCCGGAATAAGACCGACCTCGAACGGACCGATTTGGCCGACAAGAAGAAGACCGGCGTCTTCACCGGCGCTTACGCCATCAACCCTGTCAACGGCGCCAAGATTCCCGTCTGGACGGCTGATTACGTGCTCATCACCTACGGAACCGGTGCCATCATGGCCGTGCCCGCGCATGATGAACGTGACTGGGAATTCGCCAAAGAGTTCAAGCTTCCGATCATCCAAGTCGTCGGCTCGAAAGAAGCGATTGACGTCAACGAGCAAGCCTGGACCGAAGACGGTCCGATGGTGAACTCGGGACCCTTCGACGGCCTATCCGCCACTGAGACCAAGAAGAAGATCACCGCCGAGCTCACCGCCAAGGGCCAGGGCAAACTGGCCGTGAACTTCAAGCTGCGCGATTGGCTGTTCTCCCGTCAACGTTACTGGGGCGAGCCCTTCCCTCTGCTCTGGGTCTCGCGTGCCGACTACGCCAAGATTCCGGCTGATTCCGAAGTGCGTGAATTCCTCCCCAAGGAACCCGTCACTTGCCAGCTTAACGGCGTCGAAGTCTGCGCCGTACCGCTGACCTCGAAGCAACTTCCGCTAACGTTGCCTCAGGTTAAATCCTACCAACCTTCGCCCACCGGCGATTCTCCGCTCTCCAAAGAACCGGAGTGGACCGAAGTCTGGTATGATACCGCTTCCGCCGCCACCATTCCGCAATCGCAAGCCCAACCCGGCCCGCTTTGGATCAAGGCCTCGCGTGAAACGAACACGATGCCGCAGTGGGCAGGCTCTTGTTGGTATTACCTCCGCTACCTCGACCCGAAGAACAGCCAAGCCATCGCCTCACCGGAAGCCATGGAATACTGGGGTTGCCCCGACTTCTATATCGGCGGCGCGGAACATGCGGTACTCCACCTATTGTACGCGCGTTTCTGGCACCGTTTCCTGCATGAAATTGGCGTTGTTCCGACAGCGGAGCCGTTCAAGAAACTTTTCCACCAAGGCCTCATCATGGGCGAGGATGGCGAAAAAATGTCGAAGAGTCGCGGTAATGTCGTGAACCCTGACTCCATCGTCAAGGACCACGGGGCGGACGCCCTACGCATGTACCTGATGTTCCTGGGGCCGCTCGAAGCTTCGAAACCATGGAGCTCCGAAGGCATCTCCGGCATCACCCGCTTCTTGCGTCGCCTGTGGAGACTTTCCGTCGATGAGATCAGCGGCAAAGTTTCGCCGAAACTTTCGCAAGACGGCGCCGAATCCGAAGACCTCGTCCGCGAGCTCCATCGCACCATCCAGAAAGTCGAGAAGGACATCGAGACCCTGCAATTCAACACCGCGATTTCGCAGATGATGATCCTGATGAACGTCGCCGAAAAATCGCCGATCGTCCGGCGCAGTACCGTGGAAGATTTCGTCCGGTTAGTCGCCCCGTTTGCGCCGCACGTGTGCGAAGAAATCTGGGCCCGCCTAGGCAACAACCAAAGCGTCACCGCCGCCGGCTGGCCTAAACTCGATGCCTCGAAACTCGTCGAAACCACCGCCGAAGTCGTCTTTCAGGTGAACGGCAAAGTCCGGGCAACCGCTAAGGTCGCCAAGGACATCGCCAAGGACGCCCTGCTCGCGCTCGCAAAAGCCCATCCTGACGTGCTTAAATTCACCGAAGGTAAACCCGTCGTGAAGGAGATCGTCGTCCCGGGTAAGCTGGTGAACATCGTCGTCGCCGGGTAAGCTCCGCGCCCCATGCCAACAAAAAGGGCCCCGTCACGGGGCCCTTTTTGTTACGCTAAGGATTCTCTTAGAGTACCGCTTTTTCGAGCTTCGGCACCAACGCGTGGTGGATGACGAAGGCGATTACGTAAGCGAAGGCGCAGAAACTGAACAAGATGGCGTAACCACCGGTGGGATTCGCGTCCAGAACGGCCCCCGCGACAATCGGGAAAATCATACCACCGATGGAACCGGCAAAGCCACCCATGCCCGAAACGGAAGCGACGGCGTTCTTCGAGAAAGTGTCGGAAACGGTAGCGTAAAGGCTGGCTGACCAGGCCTGGTGGGCGGATGCGCCGAAAGCGATGAGGAAGACCGCCTCCCACATGCCTAAACCGCGCACGAAGAAGATAGGCAGCGAACAAAGGGCGAAGATCAACATCGAGATCTTACGCACTTTAACGATATCGAAACCTGATTCAGCGAACTTCTTGACCGCCCAGCCAGCGAAGATGCTAAGAACGGT
>CAILOT010000102.1:0-3460 GCA_903835965.1 uncultured Opitutia bacterium | reverse complement strand
GGATAAGGTCTCGACCAAGCCTGGACGATCAAAGGTACGGGTTGGTGAAAATTCGTCGTTCTCGTTTCGGCTACTCTCATTCTCAGGCCCATAGGTGCCGGCACCTGGCTTACCCTCAGGGATTAATACGTAAGTCTCGACCGGCTCACGGTCAACCGAGAGGAGGAGCAAGGCCGCCGAGGTTGGGCGTGAGTCAACCAACTGGCGGTAGAGGAAATCGATAATCAACCGCTGCTGGTCGACCCGCTGGAATTCCCGCTTGGGCGAGGTGCCGGGATTGCGGATATAACGACGGAACCCGAAGTCGCACTGGTCGTTCGGCAAAATCTTTACGTCGTGGTCGACCGCCAGCTTCTTCCATTCGTCAACCGACTGCTTCAACGTCGCATTCAACTCATTGGAATTAGTGGATTGTTTGCCACGAATGATTAGCTCCGGATTGCTCGCGATGCTGGAACGCAAGGCCGCCAATTGTTCGCTTAAGTCCGCCAAATCCTTGGCCGCGTTCTTGACATTATCATCCGTCAGGGAAATCGCCCGATCATCATGGGCAAAGACGTGTCCGGCCAAAAGGGCCGCGGTCTCTTTCTTGACCTTTTCCAAGGCCAAAGCCGTCTTACGCTGGTCGAGCACGGAAACGCCGGCGAAGTATATTCCCGCAAGAAAGACCAACCCAACGAGGGAGAGTCCGACGTAAAAGAATTTATTTTTCTTAAAATTATCCATCTTAGAGAGCCGTGTCCTTACGGATGACCAAAGTTAAGGTGATCTTAGGAGAGTTAGCTGGGTTGAAATTCTGTTTGATGTCGGCGTCAGGAATTTCCGCGATGAACGGCGACTTGCGCAGAATGGCGAGCAGCTCTTGCTCGCGAGCAGAGTAAGGCTTCTTCGCAAAATTCGAACCAGGTGCGATTTCAGGCAAAAGGAACCGGGCCGTGAGGACGATTTTGGTGACTTCGACGGCCGGAACCACGACCGTTCCGGGAGGCGGTGGCTCGACAGGCGCAACGGTCGGAGGCGTGATGCGCTTCACTTCGAGTTCTTCAATCCAAGTGTTTTTACAACTGGAAACGCGTGACTGGAGGTCGGATAGGAAGGCGGGCCAATTCGGCCGGCTAAGCGCCACTTCCTCTAATTTTTTGTTGAGCGCAAAAACTTCGCTAGCTTTTTTCCGGGTTTCTTCGATCGCAGCCTGATGGCCACCCAACTCAGATTTACGCTTTACCAATTTGTCTGAAAGTTCGCGGTTGGTATCCGTGGCCTGATCGAAAGCCCACCAAATCGGCCAAGGGATCAAGGCCATCAGAAGGGCAGCCACCAATAAAACTGGCTTGCGACCATCAAAGGCAAGCTGTGCCGCGATGTCGCGCGGGATCAGGTTGACCCCCGTCGTATGCGTAAGCACCAATCGGGCGGCCTCTCCGATGACTTCTGAAACTTGGTGGCGAGCGCGCTGCATGTACTCCGGATCCACTTCCGCGCCGAGGGCCAAAACCGACGAGGGATCGAAAGGCTCAACGGGCATCCGCAAGGTTTCGCAGAGCTGCTCCGAAAGACCCGGGACGAGCGAACCGCGGCCAGTCAGCAAAATCCGGGTGGGCTGACGACCCGCCGTTCCGCGACGCACATTGATCAACCGACGATTGATATCCTGAGTTAAACGACGGATGAAGCTTTGCGCATTCGCCTGAAGGATGGCGACCTGCGGGTCTGACTCCGGTAAATGGATGACACCCGAATAATAGCCGACCTTGATGGCTTCGGCATTCATGAACGGCTGCCCGGTATTATCGGAAACACCCTGGGTCAGGAGATTTCCACCGATATTAGCCGTCTGGATATTCGATCCGCTTGGGCCGATGAAACTGAGGGTGGTCGAACGTGCGCCGATATTGATAATCAGGACTTCTTCCGTAGCCGATCCGCCGGCCAGCAAGAAGGCCTGGCTATCGAGCAACGGCGCAGCTTGGACGGCCAATGGCCGCAGACCGGTGGCGGAAACGAGGTTGGCAATCTTGCTCGCCATCTCGGTACGCAAAGCAAAAAGCAGGACCTCGGCCTCTACTCCATCAGAGGCCATTACCTGGCTATCCCAAATCACCTCGTTTAACGGGTAAGGAATGGCGTTCTGCGCTTCAAACGCGACAATCTGAGCCTGACGTTGGCGCTCAACCTGTGGCACCTTCAAAGACTTCTGGAGCAGCAGGAAACTCGGAGCGATGACGGTGACTTGTCCCGAAATTCCGTAAGTGGTGACAAGATTGCCCAAAGCGCCAATCGCCGTGTTCAGCCACTCGTCATCATTGGTCAAGCCGGGGGCGATTTCCTCGACGTAAAACTTCTCGAGTACCAACCCCTTGGACTGGACGCCAAAAAGCGAAACCGAGACGTGCGACGCGGCGAGATTTACAATAATGGCCTTCTTCTGGCTCATACAAAAGTCAGTGGATTAAGGGGTTATTAGCGGGTAGGCACGTCTTCGCGGATAAACTCCGGCGAAGGCGGCACGATAACGGTATCCCCATAAAGAACGAGATACTGCGGGCGCAAAATCCCAGCCGAAACCCCGACTCCGCGATCGGCGGCGTCTTTGGCGTTATCAAAATCAGTCTTTTTGGCGATATCCTTGTGAACAGCCCGCGCATGGTCGGCGACGATCTTCCCCGCGGCATCAAATAAAGGGACTTCGTTGCCACCGACCTCGATTTGAACGAAATAATAGTCAGGCTCCTTGTGCAGGACGTCGCGCTTGACGATATCGCCGGGAAGGTAAAAAACAACGGAGCGGGGCTGCTGCACTTCCATAGTCAAAACCGTCGCACTGGCCCGATAATAATTCCAATCTTTGGCATCTTTAGAGGTATTCTTGTAAATTTGCGTCGCGGTTACTTTAATTTTATCCACATACCGCTTATTCACGATGGCTTTCGGATCGGCGCTAGCGGGGTTAAAGTTAGCCTGTAATTCAATCTGCATCCGATTCCAGGGGTAGATTTGACCGCCCAATTTAGTTTGGGTGAATTTCACATCTTTTACAGAGACGGGGGCCTTTGAACCCGCTCCTTTGACTGGCACAGCTTCGTCGCCCTTGGCAACCTGCCCAAAAGCGCCTGCGGCCGTGATGAGTACCGCTAAAATAATAGCGAAAATAACTCGGAAGAGGGGCATGGGGAGTTCTTTGTTAATCGGCATTCCTGCTCTGGCAAACGCAAAAAGAGGAACCAAAGTTACAGTTAGTAACTGCAAATAACTTGCAACTGGTAGTTGTTTTGCTACGCCCTTTTCTCCTGTGCTTCGTCTTATCTATTTAATCTTAATTTCCTTAATTCCTCTTTCGTCGGGTTGGGGAATTGATTCCCCAAGCAAAGCGGGGGGGGTGATTTCCAGTTTTTCCATTCCTGATAACTGGGTCGGAAGCATCCTGCCGACAGGATACAGACACCGGGGCCTTGTTCCGGCG
>CAILOT010000101.1:0-10065 GCA_903835965.1 uncultured Opitutia bacterium | reverse complement strand
CCGGGAGAAACCATTTCTTCTGCCGCCTACCGCTCCGAGTTGATAGGTGGGTACTTCAGGTTCGCCAGCCTGCATGACATCGGGCCCTTCTTTCGCCAAGAGTTCAGCGCCCTTACTGCCGGGCCGCACAATCGCGATGTGGCCGGATTTCTGCGGATCGGGATTCTTTAGCGTGGCGAGGACGAGGCGTCCCTCGTTCGCTTGCTGTTGCGCAGCGGCGCCGTCCTTCAAGACGACCCATCCCGCTTTCTTGCCGGCATCCGATGCTAACCAATCGAACTGGGCATTGGCGAGGAGCACGACGCCATGCTCCGGCGGACGCAGGACATACATTCCGAGGCGCTCGGTGGCGGCAGCGACAAACTGACTGCAATGCGTATGCTTGCTCTTGGCATCCTTGATCGGCTGGCCGGTCGGCAAGCCGGTCTGCCAATCGACGACCGCCCCAGGCAACCAATACTTATCAACCTCCATGGCTTCGAGGCGCTTCCAAAGCTCTTCGGTTGGCCCCTTAGGTCGCGCAACCCAGCGCACGGCCTTCTCGACTAAAGGCTCTAGTCCGGCTGTCTGCTCCGGATGCGGACTGGACGTGAAGACGCGTCCGAGCCCGAAGGTACTGCGGACCATGGCAGGTGCCTTCACCATCACGCCGACGGGGGTATCATTCTCCGACAACTCGGTTTGAAAACGAAGGAGGGTCTCAAATGCTGGTAGGTCCTTACGGACATCAGGCTTAATGATGGGACCATTGGCATAACGAATACCGCGATTGGAAATCGTCTCCCCGAAAGCTAACCCATCAATTTTAACCTCACCCTGTCCGCGCCGCCACTTCGACGAGACAGTCTTGGCATTGAGCACACCGATACCCCATTCGAAACCACTGCATGCGAGGTAAGCACCGGCACAGATCCCGACATAGCCTCCACCGTTTCGTACAAATTCACGCACCTGAGCGCGACCTACTTCGGTAAGTCCATCGGCTTCTGCGCTTCCGCTTCCGCCCGTAAACATGACCAAATCATAACCTTTAAGTCCATCCAGTGAAGTGAAGTCAGCGCCCTTAAATCGGGTAAGTTTGATGTCCGGCGTCTTACTGAAAATGGCTTCAACCGAAGGAATACCCTTACCGGTCGCCCCTTTGTCATCATAGAGGGCGACCTTGATGACTTGCGGTTCAGCCGCCGATGCCGAGACGACAAAGGTCAGGGCCAGAAGAAATGTTTTCATGATAGGCATTTAGAGGGGGTGGTTTCGCGTAATCAGAGGCAAGGCAACCTTGGCGCCACCGGCGGCGAAAGAAGCGAAGACGCCCAAGGTCATCTCAATGGTCTCTCGGCCGGCCTCAGGCCCGCAGAGCGGCTCGCGCCCTTCCTTCATGGCCGCAAGCAGGTCTTTCACGGCCCCGTGGTGGCCACCGTTGATAAGTTTGATATCCGTGATGGGCTCAGGCTGCCCGACCCCGCCGGTGGTCACGGGCGTGCGTTGGCCGTCGCGCTCCAGGATGACGAGCGGCTCTTCGTCGACTTGCAGGGAAAATACTCCGCGCGTGCCGATGAGTCGCGCCCCAAAGGGCATCCCTTTCGTCCAGGTACCTTTCTTTGAATCAAAATAAAGGGGGATCCCGCTCTGGGTCTCATAACGGGCATGAATCTCGTCGCCGACGAGCAGACCGACACCTTCGTCGCCCGGATGGATATCGGCCTTGGTCGCCGGGCGTCCATCGACCATGACCCTGGCTTCGCATGAAATCGCCGGGCCGGTAAATATCGTCGCGAGATTGAAACCATGACCGCCGAGCACCCAGAGATCCAGCCCACCCCCGCGCTGGTCCTGCTTACCAATGACCCGGACTTCCTTAAGTTCGCCGATTTCACCCGCCGCGATCAGCTTCCGTACCACAGCGAGCACTGGGTGATAACGGTTACGATGCGCGATGGCCAGCCGCACGCCTTTCTCGGCGCAAAGTTTCACGATCTCGTCGGCTTCCGCCAAGGTTCGCACGAACGGCTTTTCGATATAGATGCCTTTCACGCCTGCTTGAATCGCGGCGACAATCATGTCGCGGTGTTCGTGAATATGCCGGGCGCAGATCGCCGCGATGTCGGGCTTGGTCTCGGCCAGCATTTTCCGGTAGTCGGCATAGCCTGGAATATCGCCCAGCAGCTTACGCTCCTTGGCTAGGCCTTTCTCGTCGGCATCGGCCACGCCGACAATCTTCGTGCCAGCGATTTTTAACCAGACGGAGTCCTCCCCGTGTCCGTAGTTACCTTGACCGGTATGACCGATGACGCCGACGGTCAGCACGCGTGAAGCGGTCTGTCCGCGCAGCAAGCTGGAGGATAAGGCCAAAGCGGAAGTAAGCAGGAAATCACGGCGCTTCATGAGATTGGGGGCGAGGAGGATTTCTGTCTCATATCATTAATCTAGCAACCGGATTCAAGTTTCGTGAAGAACAGCCGAAAATGAGCAGGTCCGGCTCGTACGGCACAATCGTCAGCAACCCGGGACCTTATTAAGCGTTTACTACTGACTTCGCTCAAAGCGGGGTTTCGCTGAATAAAACGCGTAACCCAAGCTCAAATACTCCCGATGCGCCCTTCCCTGCTTTGCTTGCTTTTTTCCACCTTACTCTCCTTGGCAGCAGAGCCGGCCCGTCGTCCCAATGTGCTCTTCATCATCGTCGACGACCTGACCACCACGCTCAGTTGCTATGGCGACAAGGTCGCACATACGCCGAATATGGATGCCCTAGCCGCCAGAGGTGTTCGCTTCGAGCACGCCTACACCCAGTTCGCCCTCTGTAACCCGTCGCGCTGCTCTTTCCTCACGGGTTGCTATCCAGAACGCACCCAGGTCTATGATTTAAGCACCAGTCTTCGCGTCGGCTTACCCGAAGTCGTCACGCTTCCTCAGGCATTCAAGAATGCGGGCTATCTATCCGGTCGCATCGGCAAAGTCTTTCACGTCCCAGACCCTAAGACCAAATTAGACACCGAACTGACCGCTCCGCTTAATCTCGACAACATCATCCTGCGAGAAAGCAAACTCGCCCAAGAAAGCGAAGGCGATCTTTCCGACCCGGTCCGCACCAAGGGACGCAAAGATGTCACTTATAACAAACCTTACGGGCCCTCCAATCACCCGGACAAAGATTTTACCGATTACGAGATTGCGACTCGGGCCATCAATTCGCTGGACGCCTGGAAGGATAAGACCTTCTTCCTAGCCGTGGGCTTCATCCGGCCGCACACGCCTTACGTCGCGCCGAAAATTTTCTTCGACCAAGTCGATCGGAAACAAATCACCCTGACGCCCTTCTATCAAGAAGGCGGAGAGAATCTCTCCCTTGTCCCGAAGGCCGCCCTGCGTCCCAACAATAATGTCTTTTCACTCAAACAAGCCAACGCCGTCGAGTCCATCGACGCACACCAAGCCTACGTCGCCTCAGCGGCATGGGCCGACTCTCAGGTGGGACGCGTCCTTAATAAGCTCAAGGAACTTCATCTCGACGAAAACACCATTGTCATCTTAACCGGCGATCACGGCTATCAACTCGGTGAACACGGCCTGTGGGCCAAGCAGACGCTCTTCGAGGGTAGCTGCCACGTTCCGCTCATCGTCGCCGCCCCCGGCATCAAGCCTGCCGTCTGCAAGGGCTTAGTTGAACAAGTCGACATCTACCCCACCCTGACCGGTCTCGCAGGCCTGGAAACTCCCAAGAGCGTGCAAGGAACCTCACTCCAATCCCTGCTTCTTGATCCGTCGGGTAAGGGAAAGCCTGTCGTCTTTAGCACGATGATTTCGACGCATACCAAGTTCATGGGGCACAGCGTGAGCACGGACCGCTTCCGCTACATCGAATGGGACGAAGGTCGCGCCGGATATCAGCTTTACGACCATGAATCCGACCCCGATGAATTACATAATTTAGCCGGCAAACCGATTCAAGTCGATCGACTCAAACGGATGCAGACCCGCTTGGCGGCACACTTGAAATCTGTCACCGCCGAAAACCCAAAACCTGCCGGCGATACTGTCAAATAAATCATTCAACAATCAAGACGCCGCGCATGATCTGCGAATGACCGGGGAACGAACACAGGTACGTGTATCGTCCAGGCTCCTTCGGGGCGTTGAAGTAGACGGTGGTCTTCTGGCCGGGGTCCAGCATGCGAGAATAGCAGAGGACATCTAGAGTCTCCGGGACGTAATGCCGAGCGAAGCCATCGGGCTCGGCCACCATCTTAGCGGATAACTCGGTGACCTTCTCTTCGGCGCCCCTGGCGACGAGGACGAAGTTGTGTGGCATGATGTCGGGGTTCTCGAATTTCAGGGCAATGCCCTCTCCCGCCTTCGCGCGTAACTCCTTCTGGACATATTGCATGGCGTTCCCAGTGACGAGCTTCAGTTCGCGTACCGGACCCCGGCACATGTCGATCTCCCACTTGACCGGATTGGCCTTACCCGAAGCGACAGGCACAGCGTGGTCATGGGATTTGTTCTTCGGCACGTCGACATAACCCGGGAAATCCGTGAACGATTTGCCGAGATGATGTGCGGTCAGGAACACGTCCTGGCTTCGATCCGCGGTGACACCGACATGGAGATGAATCTGACTGGCCGGGACAAGCTGAGGGATTTCGAGGAACAAAGTCTTGCCGCCATCGAGGACCTGGGAGCTCTTGATATGCAGTACATCATGCCCGGGACTCTCAGGATACTTCACCGAGTACTCCGGCGAACCGTAAGCCGGGCCGCAGAGGTAGTTCCAGCACTGGGCGAAGTGCGCCGAGGCCTTGCTGACGACGGCCTGATCGAGCGCACGGTCGAAACGGAGAAGCACGCCGTTGTCACGTGTCTCATGACCGATGAGCGTCGGGAAACTTCCACCGACATGCCGAACGCGATGAATCGCCCCGTCCTCGGGCGTATAACTGCCCCACCCGATCATACCGCTGACATACAGATGCCCGTCCTGCGGCCCGAATCGCCCATGCTGCGGCCCGCTCACGAAGTTGCCCGTAAGTTTGACGGCCGCCGACTGCCAGACTCCTTCCAGGAGCTGCCGCGACACTAACCATGCGCTACCAGTACCGAAGGAGAAGTGGAGGAAATTACCGTCGCCCTTCAAGGCTGGCCATCCTTTATCCGTCAAGAAGACTTGGCCACCACAAGAATTGTCCTCACCCCGGGGCAACTGCAGTATCGGAAGAGTCGTGGCTACTCCAGTTTTCGGGCCACCCGCACCGAAGTGGGTCCCAGGGTTCAGAGCCGCATCGACCTGAAAGACGGCGGAAGCCGGTGTCCAGGGTCCTTCCTGTCCATTCGAGAGAATGAACTTACCATCGGGTGTCACGCTGAGGCCATTGGGATTACGTATGCCAGTTGCCAAGACTTCAATCTTGTTGGGCTGGCTCAATCGCAGGATGCCTTGGTTTCCCGATGCGGTGTAGAACCGACCTTGCGCATCGGCATCGAGTCCAACGATGAAATCATGCCCACCAGGCGATGTGGTCATAGCGTTATTCACGCATTCATAGAAGTCCGCTTCGTCATCGCCGTTGAGGTCATGAAGACGAGTGATCTGATCACGCCCGATCACGTAGAGCCTGTCGTCAATGATCTTGACGCCGAGCGGTTGATGCAGGCCAGTCGCGAAACGCTTCCAACGCACATGGTCGAGCTTGGCATCGAGGCCCTTCACGAGCCAGACCTCGCCAGTCATCGTACTGACGGCGGCGGTGCCGTCCTTGAAGAAATCGATGCCGCTGATGAAAAAGAGAGTGCCGTAAGGGTTCTTGGCCGGAAGGAGGATGATGTCGGTCGCGAAAGGCTGTTGCGCTCCCATCGTTCCTTTTGATTCGAGCCATGTCGGCCACTGCGCGGGGCCTCCTTTGGTGAAGGAAGCATATTTCTCGAATGGCTGCTCTCCCTCCCAAGCCGTGGCGAGGAATTCGACCCCGTCCTTACGATAGGCGAAGAGCGTGCGATTGCCGTGACGATAAAAACCGTGGTAAGACCAATCACCTTTGGGCCTTTCGGCAGACGTCTTCGAAACAAGGCTCCCCGCCATGGTAGCGCCACTCGTGAAGCCATACCTGCCTGCACCCAAGCGGATGAAATCGCCCGACCAACAGACGGGGAAAGACAACGTCAGCGGGTCGAAGCAGGCTGCATCGTTCCCCTGACGTACGCACACACCCTTGGGCAACGTGAGGCCAGCGCCACGGAAAACACCGCTGAAAAGAACGCCACGGTCAGACTTTTCCCACCGGTCATCCTTCCAGGTAACGGCATCGTTCTGATTACCCCAATGCCCTTGATTTCCTCCGTCCAGACCGGGATAGACGGAGAGTAATTCCGGCACAGGACTCTTGCCCATGGCCTCGATAGCCTGCTTGGCGTAGAAATCGAAGATGCGGTCGCGGTTCACGAAATGCTCGGAGGTTAGATTGTCTTCCGCACGTAACGGTCCGAGTGCCGGCTTGAATGCCGCGATGGGCGGAGCCTTGGTCACGACCTTTGCTTCGCCCAACTCATCGAACGACCAAAGCCCCAAGGTGGCATCCGTTCGTTTGCGTGTACCATTAAGTAAAGTGGTCGGCTCAATCATTCCGCGAGAGATGCGGACATCATCGATCACGCCATCGCAACCGATCGTGCCTTCGACCAGACGACCGAGCCCGATTTTTCGCTGTTGAGCGGGACGATCCTTACCGGCCGCGTTCGGCTTACGTTCCAAGACCAACTTGCTGTCGAGCCAGACCTTGACGGCCTCGTCGCTGAGGCTGACGAGGGTGTCGTGCCACTTGCCGTCGCAGATATCGACACCAGTATCGAAATCTCCCCCTCGGCCGGGCAGATAGACGCTCAAGGCAC
Source organism: uncultured Opitutia bacterium (assembly GCA_903835965.1). Classification (GTDB taxonomy): domain Bacteria; phylum Verrucomicrobiota; class Verrucomicrobiia; order Opitutales; family UBA953; genus UBA953. The sequence goes on along the minus strand of CAILOT010000101.1, from coordinate 3,183 downwards.
CTCGCTTGGTATGGGTATAGACCTCCCAATGCGCGCTCGCGGACTTCTCGCTGCTGGCAACCAAGATGTTATAGCCGGCCTTACCATCAAGCTTCGCACGGACTTCGATGGTCAGCGGCCACTGTTCGAAAGGCGCCCCACCCTCCGCGACCATTCCACCAGCTAAGGCCTTGCCATAGGCAGGAGCCAGCGAAGGCACGCCACCGGCTGCCTTACCCGGAGCAGCGGATGCAGGCTTGGGCGACGACTTTATCGCCGGCGCGTCCGCCCAGGTGCGATACTTGGGCTTCGGGCCGGGGGGTAGATCGTCCAGTTGCGGCACGAGCCACTTGAGCCCATCGAGATTATCCAACAGGCGGCCTTCGGCATCCTCCATCGTATGATTCAGGATCCCGATGACGCCGGCATAACCGCTGGCCCGGACCTGACGCAAGACCTTGAGATCCTGGGTGCCAGCGCCGATCGGCAAGATCTTGCGACCCTTGGCATCTCCATCGATGTCCATGCCATTCAGGTTCACGCACAGGAGATGAGGCAACATGAGCTTCAGCGCTTCGTCCAGCCGGTCGAGGTGGCCGTGACCATGATGCAGATTATAGACGATCCCGACGTTGGTGACGGCGTGGTTCTTTTTCAGATACTCGCAAATCGCCACCATGTTCTCCGGTTCGCCACCCCAGCCACCATGGTTATAAATCGCGAGCTTACTCCCAATCTTCACCGCTTTGGCGATCGTCGGCAAGAGGCCCTCGGCGGCGCTCTTGACCTTGGCTTCCTGAGTCTCCCCTTTGCCACCAGCAATCACCCAGATCTGCGGGTGCAACTGATACTTCTCGAACAGACGGAAGGCTTCATCGTGGTAAGCCCAGAAAGCGAAATACTCGATACCGTGTTTCTTATAAGCCAGGATTTCCTGTTCGAAATCGGCGACATGCTCCTGCCGCCAATCATAGGCGACCTTGGTAATGCCCATCTTCGCCACCATCGCCGCCCGCTGCTCGGGGGTGCGTTTCTGGTTGTCGAACGGCACGATGCACCACGCCACCAAATTCTTCTGGTCAAACAACGGCTCAGCTGCCGGCAAAGCCAGCAAAGTAAGCAGGAACGCACAAATCAATCTCATCGGGGTGCCATTAAGACAACCCCACCCGCCAAAGGTTACCAGACTTTCTCACCCGCCACCCGAAACGATGCCCATCCGCTATGCTCCTACTCCCGTGTCTCACTTTTGCACATTTGCACGCGGCTTTGCCGCATTTGCACCTTTGCACTAAGTGCTCTTGTCAACCAGCCAACCGATTAACCGGTCAACTGCTCACGCCCCCTGGTCATCCGGTCTCCCCATGGCACCCCCTTTGAATCCTGCCTCTTCTTCGCAGCAATTCACCGTGCCCACCTGCCCCCTCGCACGCTCCGCGTGCGACTACTTTCCCAAATACTTCATGACAGCCTTCACCATGCCATCCCGGGCCGTCTGCGAATGGCTATGGCCGCTCGGGATATCGTTATAGATCTCCTTGGGGATGGTGAGCTGATTATAAGCGGCATAGACGCTGGTGGGAGGACAGGTGCTGTCGATGAATCCGACAGTGAAGAAACAGCCAGCGGCTTTGGTGCGGGTCGCGAAATTCATACAATCAATATAACGATAGGCCTCCAGGACGCTCAGGTCGGGCTTGCCATCGACCACAGGGACGATCTTCGGCCACCCAGCGATACGGTTGGCCAGCATGCCGCTATGATCGCAGCCCGCCGGGACGCCGGCGGCGAAGAAGGTCACACGTGCGTCGAGTCCGGCAGCGGCGATGGCCTGATAACCTCCCTGACTTGCACCGAAGACGATGACGTGCTGACCATCCCACTCCGGCTGGGCGGTCAATACATCGATGGCACGCACTAGACGGAGCATCATGCCAGTGAAATAGGCTTTTTCACGGTCGTTCTTGTTCTCATAGCGATAGTCTTTCATGGCACCGACTTTGAGATCGGCATAATATTTCGATGGCAGGCCATTCTGGATTCCGTGCGCATTCATATCCATCGCGATGAACTCTTTGCTCGCCCAACTCGACGACCCGCCTAACGAGCTATCGCTCACGCCGGCACCATGGACGGTCAGGATGATCGGCAAGCTCTTCGGCTTAGCACCCGTCGGCTTGGCCATATAACCCGAAATCTGCAAACCAAGGGCGGGCGCCGTCACATCAAACGAATCCACACCCTTCACCGGCGATTTCACGGGCGTCAACTTAGGGGCAACCGAAATCGCGGCGAGTTTGGCTTTCATGCTCGTCCAAAAGGCGTCGAAGTCCTCCGGCACAGGCAAACTGCGCTTAATCTCCGTCGGATCAACGGCGGCACCTGCCAAGCCGGTAATCGGCGCAACCTTGGCTTTCGCGTTCGCGCGATAGGTGACCTTGACCTGCACGAACCCCGGCTCATTCAGGATGCCGGTCGCGACCGCCTTGCCGTCCGCAAGTTCCGCCTGCCCCTTCTGCTCGGTGGGCAGACCATCTTTGACGACAACCCAATCGACGAGTCCCACGGCTGGTTTAGCGCTATCGGTGACCTTGATATTAAAGATGACTTTTTCGCCTTGGTGATAGATCGCATCCGCGCGTTCGGCCCGGACCGAGATGGCAACCGGCGTCGCCGGAGCCGCGACCTTGGTTTGAGCATAAAGCGGCTGCCAAAGCAGCGCAGCCAGGGGTAAGAGGTAGCGGGTCATGACCCGTTCTATCCAGCAAGGCCTTCTATCGTCAACCTGCTTACGCCTTACTTATCCTGATTCTTCGCCTTGGCCTTCGCTTTCTGCTTACCCGTCGGGCTCTTCTTGATAAGCTCGATATTTACGTCGTTCTTCAAGTCTTCACCCGGCGTACTCCGGCCACGCGCGATAAGCTTCTCCAAGTCGGCCCGCATTGTAACGACGCGTTCAGGGAATTGCGCTTCTAAGTTCTTTTTCTCCGAGGGATCATCCTTGAGATTATAAAGCTGTACGGGAGGCAGGCCGGCTTCCTCTGCTCCCGGGCGCGGCGAGCTCCAAACACCCGATCCAGCGCTCAAGCATAATTTCCAGTCGCCGGCCCGGATCGCACAACTTCCATTGATCGACTGGCAGATGATTCCGTTTCGGGTAGTCTCGGAGCTTCCACCCCAAAGCACGGGTCGAAAGCTCAGGCT
>CAILOT010000100.1:0-30708 GCA_903835965.1 uncultured Opitutia bacterium | reverse complement strand
CCAAAGTCGATGCGCTGACCTTTGGGTTAGGCTCGGGCATTGCCGGAGTCAGAGCCTATTCTCTTGGGTATCACCAAGGCTTCCCTTGAGACCGAATCCTTCATCTCCGCGGCATCTTTCCAAGAGACCACCCGAGTGCTGACTGATGCGGCCACCATGGCAAAGCGTGATAATCTGACAGGATTTAAGGAAAACGTGATTATGGGCCACTTGGTCCCCGCCGGTACGGGCCTCCCTGCCTACCGTCGAATTCGCGTCTTCCCGACCCCGGCTGCTGCCGAATAAGCGTCAAACAAGTTAAGATTAGGATTTGGGGCCTCCAGCCCTGCTTTAAGCAGGCAGGAGGCTCTTTTTTGGCCTTTTGGTGGTTGATGCCAACGTATTTATTATCATATCTGAGAGCATACCCTAATCACGCCCGACCTATGTCACGCTTCCTTCTCGCGGCCTCTTGCATCTCTTTCCTGCCAGCCGTTCATGCGGCCAACTGGCTGCCGACTTCGCCGCTGGTTCAGGTCGGGGACGATATCGATATTTTCTTCGACTCTTCGGTCGCGATCGAAGTGACGGATAATCTTTATTCCGCAGCCAACGCTAAGTCGGCTACGAATTGGACCGTGACCCCAGGTCTCGCCTTTGAGTACGGGAAAGACACGCCGATTTCCTTAAACCTCACTGCAAAGCGCAGCTACGTTTACTTTAATAAGGCCGAGTATCGGAGTCTTGAAGATTCGCGCGATGCCTTGAGCGGAAATCTCCGTTTTGCGTCGGGCGGCCCGTTGACCGTTACGCTGGATTCTTCCTACCGCGTTTCCGCCCGAAATGACAATCTGGCCTTAGATGGCGTTAGTCCTAACGTTTTTTCGGCTACACTTGTTCGTCAGGCTAATTACAGCCACACCATCGATATCGATTATAAATTGACGGAGAAGTTCAAGCTGAGCACCGGTTTTACGAACAGCTATAATCATTACCTTAATCCCGCGATTACCCATGTCGCGGCGGTGGCGGATGATCCTTTGACGCTGGTCGTAAACGAATTTGTCGCAGCGCACGATATCTATAACACCAACGGTCTTTCAGAGTTAAATTCTAAGGTTATCCCTCTCAGTTTTGATTATCAGGCGTTCGAAAAGTTATCCTTCGGTTTCAATTTCGAACATACGGTCACGGATTATTCGGCCGCGCCATATTTGGACGTGACCGCGACTCGCCCCGCCTTGACGTCGAAGCAGTTCAAGAAAGATTTTTACGGCCTGACGGCCAAGGGTCAGCCCACCGAATCAGGTAAAATCAATCTTTCCGCGAAGATCGGCTACGCTAATTCCCGTACGGACAATGATGCATCCACCGGCGATCTATCATACTCGATCACTGCCTCGCACATCCTTACCGAGCGTCTCAGCCATAACCTGACGCTTTCGCGGGATGTTTCTCCTTCCGCTACTGGCGGCACGACGGGCTCGAAGACCTACACCTATATGGTAACCTTCGCAGCGATGTCGGATATGAACCTTAATCTATCGGTCACCAAGAGCGATGTCGTTTCCGGTTCAACCAACGTGGGCACCATGGTCTATACTTTGGGCTCGGACTTTAAGTATAACAATCATCTGACCTTCCAAGCTAGTTACAGCTTTACGGACTCGAAGATTAAGCCCGTAACCTCGGCTAGTTTCCAGCAGAACGCCCTGACGGCCTCCGCCTCTTTCCGTTATTAAGAGGCCTTTTGGCTTCGCGGCAACGGAGGGGCGGATTGACCGCCTAGGTTTTGCGTCATAATTTACTGCCATGTCATATTCCTTAAAGGCCGCCTGCGGGTTGCTGCTGGCCATTTTTCTGCTGGCCTGTACCCGTTCCGCGCCGGTAACGGCGGCGACACAGGATGCGGATAAGGCGGCACCGGCCGTGGCCGAAGCACCCGTTCATGGCGGGCAGGTTGCCGCCACGAAGCCCGTCGAGAGCCTTAATACCTATCGCTTGCGCGCCCGGGACTTCATCCGGGTCGGGGTCATTAACGAAGCCGATACGCAGATCGAAAGACGCATTAATCCCGATGGTACCGTAGATATTCCTTTCGTTAAACAGCTGATTCCTGTGGCTGGCCTGACGTTGACGCAGGCCCAAGATGAGATCGCCATCAGGTTCCGTAAATACTTCAAGGAGCCTCAGGTTGTGATTTCGATCGTGAGCTACTCCGAGCGTCGCGTCTACGTTTCGGGCTACGTGGGTAAGCCCGGCCCGGTTCCAGTCCCGCCAGAAGAAACGCTGACTTTAGGACGAGCTCTTTCTATGGCGGGTGGCATCTTACCCCGCGGTCGTCGCTCTGATGTTGCCGTCAAGCGCATGCGCGACGGGGTCATGCAGGTCATCAGCAAGGACATGAGACGCATCGATTCCGGCGACGAGCCCGACTTCATCCTCGAGGACGAAGATCAGATTTATGTTGATGACAGCCGCATTTAATTACTGATTTTATGGAGCAACCAAATCCTACGCCCGAAAAACCACCTGTCGAAGGCAGCTCTCGTGGCGGTCGCGGCTACGGCTCCTACGGAGCCGGTAATTACGGAAGCGGCTATGGTTCCTATGGTGCTGGCAATTACGGCGGCGCGAATCCTGGCTCAGGGAACCAGGGGTATGGTAATACCGGTTATGGCTACGGACGCTACGGCGCGGGCGAAGCCGCCAATCCGGTCACGGCTTATCTCGCCATGTTGCGCGAGCGCTTCTGGTGGATTATCCTCTCGTCGCTCATCTTCGTCACCGTCGGCCTGCTCTTTACCTTTAACACGATGCCCGAATACCGGGCCACGGGACGGCTGCGAATCTATCGCCTTACGCCTAATATCGGCGGCGGCGGCAATTCCGCAGCGGACGACAATTTTAAGATCGTTTCCAATGATGACTTCTTTACCGCGGTCGAAGCGATGCGGAGCGCGGTCATCATTGAAGGTGTTTCCAAGCGCCTCACCACGGCGGAAAAAAAGATGGTACTCGAGCCCTACCAAGCGGGTAATGTCTTCAGCGGTCCATTGACCGAGCAAGAGGTTTTCGCCCGTCAGCGCGGCGTCAATCCGCAGCGTCAGACTTTGGTGGTGAACGTGGAATTCACGCACCCGAATCGCGACCTGGCCCGCCAGGTAGCGCGGTTATTTTGCGAGGCCATTCAGAAGTACAGCGAAGACGAGCGCCTCACAATCACCAACCCGCTTGTCGAAAAAGCCCGTATCGAAATCGAATCATTGGAAGATAAGGTGCGGAAGCTTTATGAGCAGAAGAATGAAATCATCCGGAATCAGAAGCTGCTCTCGATTGCGAAAGACACCAATACGCTTACGGCTGAACGCGCGGTTTTGGTGAAGGACCGCGAAGAGGCCCGGAAGCAGATCGATGAGCTGGAAATCATCTGCAGTCTTCTTCAGGAATATAAAAAAGCCGGGAAAGATCCGTATGACCTGGCTCAAGTCCGCTCGGATGAACGAGTGGCCACGCTGGTCTCTAAGGTCACCGACCTGAAGGTGACGCTGAGTACGATGGAAAAGAAATATACGGACCAGCATCCGACGTTAATCCTGAATCGTGAGCAGCTTGACCAGATGCGCAAAGAACTGGATCAGGCGGTCATCCTCTCGGTGAATCGGATCCAGGCTTCTTTGCAGAATGCCAAATCTCGGTCAGATGCTATTATCCGCAATCTGGGCACGAAAGAAGAGGAGATTTCCAAGCTTCAAGCCGCCAATGTGGAATTGGAACGGGTCGATAAGGACGTGCGCGCTAGCGAAGATTTCCTGAGCCGTTTGAAATTAAGTTATGAAGAAGCCAAGCTCCGCTCCTCGACTTCAGGGACCAGTACTTCCATCCGCGTGCTCGATATGCCGTCGGTGGCTGACAAGCCCATCAACAAGAATTACTACTTCAATGCCTTGATGGGGCTGGGCTTGGGTGTTTTCTTCGGGATAGGCCTCATCGTCTTGATGGGCACTTTCGATGACCGCATCAAATCCGCCAGGGATGTCGAAGGCGGCCTCGGCCTGCCTTTGTTAGGCACCATTCCTAAGGTGGAAGTCACGACGGGGCCGGACCGGGCTTTGCTCGCCCGTCAGGATAAGGACAAGATTGCAGCGGAATCGGTTCGCGCCCTCTACTCTGCGATGAAGGTCAATCCGGCGATTGCTTCCAGCAAGGTGTTCCTGATCACTTCTACGCGGCCCAGTGAAGGTAAGACTTTTGTTGCGACGAACTTGGCGCTGACTTTCGCTCAGCATGCCGAACGCGTCCTGATCATCGATGCCGACCTTCGCTTGCCTAACGTTGGACCTTCGCTCGGTTTCACGGGCGATGCGGGCATCAGTCGCTGGTTTAACGGTGAAATGACGTTGGATGAAGCCATTGTGAAGGAGGTGGCTCCTGGGCTTGACGTGCTCCCCGTGGGGATGAGCTGCAAAAACCCGACACAGGTCATTAATAATCCCAAGTTCACCGCGATGATCGAAGAATTACGCGGCCGTTATGATCGTATTTTTATCGACTCTCCGCCCATCGGAGCGGTCTCTGACGCGCTGCACGTGATTCCGAAGGTAGACGGCGTCCTGTATGTCGTACGATTTAATATCGTTAATATGCGCAACGCGTTGTCGTGTCTGGCTCGTTTGCGCGAAGCAGGTGCACCCCTGCTGGGCGTCGTGCTCAATCGCATGTCTATCCGGATGGCGTCGACTTACACCGACACCTACGATTCTTCGTATCGGAAGTATTACACCGATGCCGCCGAGGCTCCGGCCGCCGAGGAGACACCCAAGGCTTGATCATATTGATGCGTCTCTTCGCCCTCACGTTGGTCGCCTTTGGTTTGGTCGCCTGTCAGAATGCCCCAGTTACTGGTCGCTCCCAATTCATCATGGTCAATGAATCCGAAGTGGCTTCGATGTCTTCGGGCGAGTTCTCCAAGATGAAGAAGTTGCCGAACGATGTGCGCCTGGCGAAAATCAAGGAAATCGGCCACAAGATTGTCCTCGCCGCCCGTCGCGATGACCGCAGTGGAGTCTTGCCGCCGGCTTCGAAGTGGGAGTTCGCGATCATCGACGACAAGAGTCCCAATGCCTTTGCGATGCCAGGGGGGAAGATTGGCTTTAACTCCGGCATGTTCCAGTATGCTCCAACGGATGATGATATCGCGGTGATTCTCGGCCACGAAGTTTCGCACGTCATCTGCCGACATGGTGCCGAACGTATTTCTCAAGGCCTCGGCGTCGCGATGGTCGCGGCGATCACCGATGAGGCGACGAAGAATAAATCAGCCCAAACAAGGGCGACCTGGATGGCGGCCGTCGGGGTGGGCGCCCAAGTCGGCATCTTGCTTCCTTTCAGCCGCAGTCACGAGTCCGAGGCCGATCACCTCGGATTAATGTTCATGGCCCGAGCGGGCTACAATCCTGAGGCGGCGCCGGCGTTCTGGGCCCGTTTCGCCAAGATAGGCGGTTCACGCCCGCCCGAGTTCCTTTCGACGCACCCCGCGGACACCACGCGCATTAAACAGCTGCAAGCTTGGCTACCCGAGGCCAAGGCCCAGATGCCAAGCAAGCCTTGAGGTTTTGGTTAGCGGATGGGCTTAGCGGGACAGCTCAAGTAAACACCCTTGGGATCATTCAGGGCTCTCAGCGAGCGGAGGATTTCAAGATGGGAGCGCAGGAAGAGAAGAACTGGGTCGTTACCTGAAGTCTTAGCGAACAAGGGCGACTCATTCTCATCGTTGGACAGGATTTTCTGCAGGAAATTTTCTCGGCCGGAGTGCAGGCTGGGAACTTGGACGATTTCGATGGAACTTAATTTAGCCATTTGGCCTGCCAGTTTGATCGCATCGCGTAGGCCGCCGAAGCGATCGACGAGTTTGATCTCCTTCGCCATACTTCCAATCCAGACGCGTCCCTGGGCTATTTCATGCACGTCATCGCGGGTCATTTTCCGTCCTTCGGCCACGATCTTGAGGAAATCTTCGTAGACCCCGTCGACCATGATCTGAATGACGGCCAATTCTTCGGGACTGGCGGCACGGTGCATCTCCAAAAGGTCGGCGTAACGGGCCGTCTTCACGCCATCGGTGCCTAAGCTAATTTTCTTAGCCAGCTCTTCATAATTAAAATGTAAGCCGAAGACCCCGATTGAACCCGTGATGGTGGAGGGGTCTGCCATGATGACGCTGCCTTTGGCGGCGATGTAATAGCCCCCGCTGGCGGCCACATCGCCCATGGAGACCACCACCGGAAGGCCTTTGGCACGAAGGAGGCTGACCTCCCGGGCGACGATATCGCTCGCAAAGGCCGAACCACCCGGGCTGTTTACCCGAAGGACGACGGCTTTGACGTGCTCATCGCCTCGTAGTAGGCGAAGGTCATGGGCCAGGCGATCGCCGCCGACATCTTCAGGCGAACCCCAGCCATCAACGATTTCCCCTTCGGCGTAGACGACGGCAACGCGTCCGCCCCCTTGGGGGAGTTTGACCTTATTCGCATATTTGCTTAATGAAACTTGGCGAAAAGAGGTATTGCTCTCGTCGGCTCCGGCCCCCGCCTTACGCATGCGCTCGATGAGTTCATCTCGTTGGAGGACGCCGTCGACAAGCTTCAGGTTCAAGGCTTTTTCGGCATTAAAAACGCCGGCGGTATTGGCGGCGCGGATGAGGGCGGCCTGTGAGAGCTTACGTGCGGAAGCGACATCCGCGACGACGCGTTTCCAGATATTGCCGAGCAAGAGCTCCTCTTGTTCACGGGCGGGCTCGCTCATGCGATCCCCAAGGAAAGGTTCGACGGCGGATTTATACTTGCCGACTTTCGTGACTTGGACGCCGACGCCAAGCTGTTTGAAGGTTTCACCATAATACGTGTTGAACGAAGCTAATCCCTTGAATTCGACTTCGCCGGCCGGGTGGATATAAATCTTATCAGCAATACTGGCCATATAAAATTCGCCTTGAGAGCCGTTTTCGATCCAGGCGATGACCGGCTTGCCGGTTTTTTTGAATTCAACAATGGCTTGGCGTAGTTCGGTTTTTTGCACCAAACCGGCTTGGAGGTGACCGGAGAGCAGCAGGCCCACGATATTTTTATCTTTAGCGGCGAGGTCGACGGCTTCCAAGGCGCGGAGCAGATCTAAGGTCGGACCGGCACCGCCGCCTAAAAGATCGCTTAGTCCGGGGGTGCCGTAAGCGGGCGTATCGTTAATGCTGAGGTCATTGCCAATCAACAAGATGGTCTTGGGTTTGACGACGGCGGTAGCGGTCTCAGGCCGATTGCCGGCAGAACTTACAAGGGCGACGACAGCGATGACGATCAGAATACAAGTCGCCATGCCAGCGATGAAGGTGCCTAGGGCAGAGGCGAGGACGGATTTAAAAAAATCTTTCATGAGCTTAGGGTTAAGGCGCTTGGGGTAAGGATTTGTACGAACTGTATTGGAGTGCCGACTTTTCGCCAATCAAAAGAGGCAAGATTGTTTCAGGTTTCCGCTCGTTTCCGTGCTGGACTAAGTTAACCTGTGCCGATGCTCGAGTCTTCACAGGATGCTGGTGCGGCCACTTCACGCAAGGCGCTGACGATCAACTTGGACCGTTCGGCGTATGGGGCGTTCGCCGAGATTGGCGCAGGCCAAGAAGTCGTCCGACACTTTTTTAAAGCCGGCGGCGCCTCGGGTACCGTGGCCAAGAGCATGTCGGCTTACGATATGCGCGTGAGCGACGCCATTTACGGTCACCCGCGACGATACGTTTCGCGAGAACGGCTGGAGCAGATGCTGAATCACGAATATGGCTTACTGGTCGACCGGCTGGCTTCGGAGCGTGGGCCCCAGACGAGATTCTTTGCCTTCGCCGATACGGTGGCGACGACTCCGCATGACGAAAAAGGGCAGGGGCACTCGTGGATTGGGATTCGCTTCCAGTCGGAGCCGCTCTCGCCTCCCAGCGAAGTGCTGATCCACCTCCGTCTGTGGGATAAGGATGCGAATCGCCAGCAGGACGCGCTCGGGGTGGTCGGCGTGAATCTTATCCACGCGTCTCTTAATTCACGTGCCAGTGTCGACGAATTCCTGCTCGCCTTGGTGGATGAGGTGGGGGTGAAACGCGTCGAGGTCGAGTTCGCCCATTTCTCTGGTCCTGCCTTCAATGCTTTTGATAATCGGGCAACGGCGTTGCGCCTAGTTCGGCTGGGCTTGACGGATGCGGTTTTATTCGGCCCGGAGGGAAATCCGGAAGTCCCGAGCGAATACCTTTACAAGAAATCCGTCCTCGTGGCGCGGGGTACGTTCCGTCCCGTATCTTTGGTGAACGAAGATATGTTGGCCTGTGCGATGCGCAGTCTCCCAGACGCCGGCAAGGACGTCCTGCCTCTTTTTGAGATGTGCATTGGGGCCGACCCACATCCGGAGTCGGAATTGATTGACCGCATCCGTCTGGTGGGAGCGATGCAGCATCCCCTTTTAGTCACGCGCCATCGTGGCTGGTATCGGATGCCCGCTTATTTTCGTATGCACACGACGGGTAGCATCACGTTGGTCGCCGGCATGAACAACCTCGTCGATTTATTTAACCCGGAACACTACGTCCACCTCGAGGGCGGCGTCTTGGAGTCTTGCGGGCGGCTCTTTAAGGACGGGGTGCGGGTTATGGTGTACCCGATGCGCGGCGACCAGCTCCGCCGGCTGGTGCTCGACCCGGTAGCCTGTAAAGTCTGCTTTCCGGAAAGTTACAGCGTCGACGAAAAAGCTATCGCTACCGCTAACGATATTCAGATGCGACCGAGCGTCTCTGGATTATTCCAACACCTACTAAACAACGGTTTTCTCGTGCCAATTTCCGGCGCCGACCCGATTGCCATGGCTTGCCAGCCTCGAACCTTGGCTGAGCGAATTCGTGCGGGTACGCCAGGATGGGAGCAAGAAGTGCCACCGACGGTGGCGATCGCAATCAAAAGCCTCAAGCTCTGGTCCGTCTGAGCGATGCCCGAGCCCCTTACTTCATTGCCTCCGGGTCAAGCTACGGAGCTTTCACTTTCGATCGAAAGGGCGTATCGGGAGGCTTTGGTCATCGATCGACTTGGTTCTCTCTGGGCTTTGATTCTCGCAAAATGCTTCCTGGCGCAGTGGGCGATCGGGCGTTTCGCAATCCCCGTGAATGGCCTGATTTATATTTGGACGCTGACGCTCGCGATGGCGCTCGTGGCTTCGGCCTATTATCTGCACGCCCATCGCCTCGTCTTCCGTTTTTTTCCGACGCAGGTAAGGGTGGCCTCCGCCGGACTGCTGGGTCTCGTCATGGCCTTGGGTTTCGTGGCGTACGCCCATCTGGGGCTAAACTTAATCACACTTGCGACCACGGCTGGATTATCCGCCGCTATGCTCGGAAGCTGGTCATTAATCCAGGCATCTTTGCGTCGGGCATGGGAGCCGCTGATGGGTGCTTTGGTCTGGTGGGGAATCGCCCTGACGGCGATACGAGACAGGGATGCCGACGCCTTGTTGTGGCTAGGTTTAGGCTTCCTCTTTGCTCAGGCTCTGCCTGGCTTTCTGCTTTCCTGTCGGACGGCTCGCGAAAAACGCGCTTAATCAGGCCGCATGTTCTTTGCCGCCAGTGCTATTCAATAAGTGCGTCATGAAACGTTTCATGGCCGGAGTGAGCACGCGGCCTTTGCGATGTAAGATGGCAAGCGGGCGGGCGACGCGTCGGTCGCGAAGGCGGAGCATCACGAGGCTGCCTTGCTCCACTTCTTGCCGGATTGTCCCTTCGGGCACCAATGCGACGCCCGCATCCACTTCGACGGCGCGCTTTAGGGTCTCGATATTGTCAAATTCCATTGATGGCTCCAGCTCAATGCGTTGTTCGCGGAAGAACTGATCCAGCGCCTTACGCGTCGGCATGTCTTGGTCGAAGCCGATGAATTTTCCACCCTGCAGTTCGATCAGATCGATCTCTTTCTTGCCCGCGAGCTTATGGCGCGGTGAGCAGATGGCTACCAGTTGGTCTTCCATGAACGGAATGATTTCCACTTGGCGGACTTTTTGCGGGAAGGCCACCAAGCCGAAATCTACGGCGTTGGAAATCACGTCTTCGTAAACGAGGTTGGAGCGACGGTATTCCACCCTTACGTTAACGTGCGGGAATTCCTGCATGAAACTTTTCACATGCGGCGGCAGTTCGTGCAGGCCGATGGAGACGATCGAGGAAATATGCACGGTTCCGCTGACGACTTTACGCATCTCTTGCATTTCGCTGACGACTTGTTCGTACCGGTTAAGGATGTCTTTGGAGGCCTCATAGAGGCTCCGGCCTTCGCGCGTCAGGCGAAACTGCTTCTGGCTGCGGTCGACGATGAGCACGTTGAAGTGTTTTTCCATCGAACGGAGCTGCTGGCTGACGGCCGACTGCGTGATGGCGTTTAATTTGGCAGCCTTGGAGAAGCTCTCGTTGTCGACGAGGTCACGGAAGATCTTCAGGTTTTCGATGTGCATGGTGGTGCTGACCATAATTAATAAATCTAATGGGTTTTGGCTTCAAGTGTAGTTTTACTTATCATGGATTAGCCTCCTAGATTCGTCCAAGGGGTCGCCGACGTTGACTCCCGCCCCTTTCTCCCTCCCTCTGGTTTAAATGGTCACCTACGACCAGTTTAAGGTCAATTACGAGGGGGTTCAGGCCCGTATCACGCAAGCCTGTGCCCAGTATGGTCGAAATCCCGCCTCCGTTCGCCTGCTTCCGGTCACCAAGACCAATCCCGTCGAGGCGGCGATTTGGGCTTATCAGTCCGGACTAAGGTCGGTCGCGGAAAATCGGGTGAAGGAGGCGGAATCCAAGCGCCCTTTGGCCCCCGTCGGGCTCCGCTGGGAATTGATCGGGCATCTCCAATCTAACAAGGCTAAGCAAGCCCTCCAGGTTTTCGATGTCTTGCAGTCGGTGGATTCGGCTGAACTCGTGGTCCGGTTGGGCCGCCTGGCGGCTGAGCTAGGACTTATCCGGGAGATTTTGCTGCAAGTGAACTCTGGGGATGATCCAGCTAAGTTCGGCTGTGACGTGGCGGAGGCTCCCCGGTTGCTAGAGGCGGCGTTGGCGCAGCCCGCCCTGCGCGTAAGCGGGTTGATGGCCATCGCCCCGCTTTCGGATGATCCCGCCGTCGCCGATCGAACTTTCACGAATCTCCGGCTCTGCCGCGATACCCTCGCCGCAAGTTTCGGGGTGGCCCTGCCGGAATTATCGATGGGGATGAGCGGAGACCTTGAATCCGCGGTCGCAGCAGGTTCTACTTGTCTCCGTATTGGCTCCGCTTTGTACGGTAGCCGCACCTCCGCATGATCCGCCGCCTTCTTATTCGTGACCTTGCCTTGATGGACCGGACCGAACTCGAATTGGGTCCGGGTTTCACGGTGGTGACGGGAGAGACGGGTGCTGGTAAGTCCGTCCTGCTGGGGGCATTGTCGCTGCTCGCTGGCAATCGTGCCGCCAAAACGATCGTCCGCAAGGGAGCGGAGGAGTGTGCGGTCGAAGCTGAACTGGAAGTCGGCGATGATCAACGCTTCGACGAAGTGCTCAAAGGACTCGACCTTCCTAGCTGTGAGGACGACTTGCTCATTTTAAAACGCTCCGTGCATGCGACGAAGTCCGGCCGCATCTCGATCAACGGCGGCTCGGCGACTTTATCTCAGCTACAGCAACTCGGCGAACTATGGATTGATTTTCACGGGCCGGGAGAGCCGCAGAAGCTGATGCGAGTCGAGACGCAGCTTGAAATGCTCGACTTACATGCCGGTCTTGGAGTCGCGCTGGCAACGTATCGGGCGGGTTGGAGGCAGCGGGGAGAATTATTGCGCGAAGCAGAAGAGGCCGCGACGGCTGAACGCCTGTCGGAAGATGAGGAAGCCTTTTTGCGCTCGCAGCTGGGTAAGTTGGATTCGCTCGATCTGACCGATGAAGCCGTGGCTAAGCTTGAACGCGACCACGCTCGTTCCTCGCGGGCTCAAGAACTTGCCCTCTTACTCGGCCAGCTCGAAGCTGGGTTCGGCTCCGAGGGTCTGGGAGAGGTTTTACCTAAATTACTCAAGGCTTCGGATGACGTGGCGCGGATCGATCAAGACGCGCAGGCTTTGCGCGATCGCATTGTTTCACTGGCGGCCGAGGCGGAAGATATCCGGGCGGACTTCGCTCGTTTAGGCCGAGGGTTGTCGTCGGATGATGAATTGGCCGCTGGCTTGGACCAGAAAATGAATCTCTGGTTGGAATTCCGTCGTAAATACGGACCGGACACTTCTTCGGTGCGGGAGAAGCGGGAAGGGCTTCGGCGCCGATTATCTTCGCAGGGCGACATCGAAGCCAGGGTCGCCAAGTTAAAAGCCGAGGCGGCAAAAGTTGAAAAAGAATTACGTAAACAGGCCGATGCCCTGCACGCTTCGCGCACAAAGGCCGCCGAAAAACTCGCGTCGGCAGCCCGTAAGATGTTAGGAGCGCTTGGCTTTAAGAAAGCCGACTTGCGAATCGAAGTGGCCTCGGCCTCGCTTGGGCCCACGGGAGCGGATGCCGTTCGCTTCTTGTTCTGTCCCAACGCCGGCCAAGACTTGTTGCCGCTCGACCAAATCGCCTCCAGTGGTGAGGCCGCCCGCGTAATGCTCGCGCTTAAGACCGTTCTGGCAGCGGTTGATCGGACGCCGGTCTTGGTCTTCGACGAGGTCGATGCCAATGTCGGCGGTGAGATCGGTGCTCAGGTCGGGCAAGAATTAGCCGCCTTGGGGAAGGGGCATCAAGTATTCTGCGTGACGCACCTGCCGCAAGTAGCCGCGCTGGGCCATGCCCACCTCGTCGTGACGAAGACCCAGGATGATAAATCAACGATGGTCGAAATCGCTCCCGTGCATGGTAAGCGTAAGGAACGTGAATCGGAACTGGCACGGATGCTGGGAGATCGCTCCAGCAAGGTGGCGCTCTCGCATGCGCGTGAGTTGTTGGATGGCGCTAAGTAAGGCTTACTTCTCGATAAAACGATCGAGGCGGAGCCGCTTGATCATTTTGAGCCCAATGGCAGCAGCCCAAGGCTTGGGGAGGCGCGCCGAAAAGATACCAAGAAGGTTATTCTTCCATCCGGTGATGACGTGCGGCTTTTGCTGTGCCATCGCGATCAGCGCTTCGTTGACGCATTCTTCTGCCGTTTGTCCGCCAAGGCCGGTGGGTCCCGAGAAGCCCGCGGCCTTCGAGAAATTCGTAGAAACCGGACCAGGACAAATCGCGACGCAGCGGATGCCATGAGCTTTGGCTTCCGCATCAAGCGCAATGCTCCAGTTCAGCAGGAATGATTTGGTCGCCGCGTAGGTCGTCATGAGCGGAGTGGGCTGATAGCCGGCCAGCGAGGCCACATTCGCTACCATGCCGCCTCGTTGTTTTAATTCCGACCAGAGCAATCCTGTAAGTTCGACGGGCGCGCGGACATTGACGTCAATCATCATGAGCGTGTGGTCTAGTCCCGGAGCAGGAAATTCGCCGTAAGCCCCGAACCCGCTATTATTAATAAGCAGTATTCTGCCATCACGTAGCATTAGTTTTCGTAATTCACCGACAACCTTCCTGATGTCAGTCGGTTGTGAGAGATCACAGGTAAGATGAGTGAAGTTAAGGGTATTAGAAACCCCGTGGGGTGCGGTCCGAGAAAGGTTGAACACGGCCGTGGCGACTCCAGAATCATCAATGCGCGAGAGTATTGCGCGTCCAATCCCAGACGAGGCTCCCGAAATGATGATACAGGAAAAACTTCTGAAAAATCTATCGATGGTGTCGTTCTTTGACATGGCCGCAGAATCTCACGTTAACCCCAATAACACAACACACATGACAAGTGCTCCGATCGTCGTGTCAGGAATCCATATGGACCTCACCGATGCCCTGAAAGAAACCGTGTGCGCCAAAGTCGAAAGACTCTTGCGCCACAACCCGCGGATCGTCCGCGTGCATGTCGAGCTCGTCCATACCCGCTGCAGCGACCATAGTCGCGAGTTTGCGGCCCAAATCCGGTTAGAGCTGCCGGGTCCGGATATCGTGGTCCGGGAGGAGTCTGAAGATTTATATAAATCGATTGATTTTCTGGTCGATAAGGTCGACCGCCAACTTCGCCGGCGTCATCGTCTAGATAAGGAGAAAAGGAATCATCCGCATCCGACAGATCTAGGCGAGTTAGGGCGGGCGGCGTAAGGACGGTGCTGGGTAGGCTGGTTGTCGGTGAGGTCTCGATAAGTCGGTGAAAGCAAGAAGTCGAAACGGGCTTAAAGTCGGTGAAAACAGATGGAAAGCCGGTACGGACGAAGGTGAGTAACGGACGGACAGTCATCATCAGTCAGCGTAAAAAGCCCAAGATAGCATCGTCAGAAGAAGCAGGTACAGGCCCTCAGCTGAAGTCAGCTGGGGGCCTTCTTTTTGGGGAGTACGCCGGGTCGCCGACAGGGATTTTTCACCTAACTTTCTCGCCCTTGGCCCCGTCTGCTCTTTTATCGGCTCATGCGGATTTATTTCATGGGCATCTGCGGTACGGCCATGGGCAACGCGGCTTTGCTCATGCGGGCGCTTGGCCATGAAGTCATGGGTTCAGATACAGGGGTCTACCCGCCGATGTCCGATCACCTACGCGGCGCCGGAATAGACGTTTTGGAGGGCTGGTCCGCCGAACGATTGGCGACGATTAAACCAGATCTCGTCGTGGTGGGTAATATCGCTTCACGCGGCCACCCGGAGGTCGAGTGGCTCCTGGAGGTTCGCACACAATCCTACCTGTCGTTGCCGGAGCTTCTTCGGACGCGTCTCCTCAATGAGCGCCGTAATCTCGTCGTGGCCGGCACGCATGGTAAGACGACGACGACATGCATGGCGGCGGTCTTGTTGAAAGCAAATGGCAGCAAGCCCGGCTGGCTTGTCGGCGGAGTTCCGCGCGATTTGCCAGATTCTTCCGACCCGGGAGTCAAGGACGGCCCCTTTGTCATCGAGGGCGACGAATACGACACGGCCTTCTTCGATAAGCGCAGCAAGTTCATCCAGTATCTGCCGCACGTCCTGGCGGTTAATAATTGTGAATTCGATCACGCGGACATCTTCCGCGACCTCGATGATGTGCTTCGCACGTTTTCTCACGTGCTTCGAATCGTCCCGCGCGACGGCGCCATCGTGGCCAATGGTGATGACGCCAATGTGCTTGGGCTGGTAAAGAATATCACCTGGGCTCCGGTCGTCCGGGTGGGTGTCGGCCCGGCTAACGATGCGGTCATCGCCGACTTCAAGGAATCCCCGACGGGCTCGTCTTTCACCCTGCTCTGGAAGGGCAAGGAGTGGGGTAGGGTGAAGTGGGCCTTGCCCGGTCTCTTCAACGCCCGCAACGCCGCGATGGCGGCGGTCTCGGCCGGCCTGTTGTTGGATGCGAAGGATCCGACGAAGCTGAAGCTCGACGTGCTAGATAAGTTCCAGGGCGTCCAGCGTCGCCAACAGGTGCTCGTCGACCGTCCCGAACTGACGGTGATCGAAGATTTCGGCCATCACCCGACCGCCCTCGACCTGACGCTGGAATCCCTGCGCGCCCGTTATCCCAAGCATCGGCTCGTCGCCTGCTTCGAACCGCGCAGCAACACCGCCGCTCGCAAAGTGATGCAGGACGCTTTCCGTGAGGCGTTGAAGAAGGCCGATGAGGTCTTCCTCGCTCCGCCTCATCGTGCTGACAAGCTGGGCGAAGAACGTTTTGACAGCGAAGGCGTCGCCGCGGCAATCGCCGCTGCTGGCAAGATGGGCTTCGCCCCGGTTTCCAATGACGCGTTACTCGCCGAACTCACCACGCTCGTGCAGTCGGACAAGTCCCCGCGCTGCGTGGTATTCTTCTCGAACGGCGCCTTTGGCGGTATCATCAAGAAATTCGCCGAAAGTATCTGACCGTAGAAGCCTTCCTGCTCACGGTGCGGACTGATGAGCTCAGCTGATTACCAAGGTTTGAACTAGCCCAGTAAGCCCAGCACCTGCTTGGCCGCTGCCGAGTCTTTGGAGATCTGTGCCTGGAGCGACGTTAGGTCCGCGAATTTTTGTTCGGCGCGGAGGCGGCGAACCCAGCGGATACGCACGGTGTCACCGGTGGTCGGCGCCTCACCGCAGAGCACGTGGGCTTCGAGTAGGGGAGCGACGGGACCGCTTTCGACGGTGGGTCGGATGCCGTAATTCGCCACGGCTGGAAGGGCCTCGCCCTTGAAAATGACTTCGACGGCATATACGCCGAAGGCGGGCTTGAGTTCGGGCTCCCAGGCAACGTTCACCGTCGGGAAGCTGATGGTGCGGCCAAGGCGCCGTCCGCCGATGATCGTGCCTTCGGCTTCGTAAGGTCGCAAAAGCATGGCATTGGCGAGATCGAGCTCTCCCTCGGCCAGACATTGTCTGATCCGTGAGCTACTGACGGTTTCGCTGCCCAAATGCACGGCGGCGACGAGACGCACGTTTAAGCCGGCTTGTGCTCCGTGCGCGATCAGGCTCTCTCCATTTCCAGTCCGTCCGCGACCATATTGAAAATTTGAACCGACATGAAGCGATTTGAGATGAGGGAATATTTTTTGGAGCCAAGTCGGGAAGTCGGCCGCATCGATAGCGGCATGATGACGATCAAACTTCTCATGATGAATCATCTGAGCGCCTGCTTCGGTGAGTCGCTCGTCTTTTTGGCTGCGATTAAAGATTAACGGGACGGGTGCGTCTGGCCGAAGGACCTTGCTCGGGTGTGGGTCGTAGGTGAGCACGCCGACGATACCTCCGTCCGCCCGGGCGGCTGTCCGGGCGGAATGAAGCACGGCGCGATGCCCGAGGTGTACGCCGTCAAAGGCGCCGATAGCGAGGTGGAGTGGACGGCTCTGACTCATCCAAGGGCGATGCTGGGGACGGCGTCCCGCACGGGGATCAGGCGTTCGTGCAATTGTTCACGGGAACAGGCGCCGAGTTCTTGGAGCGTGGCAGCCTGGGCGACATTTAAGTTTCCGGAGAGGGTGCGGCGTAAGGCGGACAGATGCGCGCCTGGTCCTAGTTTTCGCCCAAGGTCATGCGAAATCGTCCGGATATAAGTACCTTTGGTACAATGGACGCGGAAGGTGATCTTAGGGCTGACCCACGAAGTGAGCACGAAGGCGTTGATGCGGATGAAGCGAGGCTCGCGCTCGATCTCGATCCCCTTGCGGGCGAGCTCGTAAAGTTTCTTGCCCCCGACTTTCTTGGCCGAATGCATTGGAGGGGTTTGATATTGATCGCCCAGCATCGTATCCATCGCGGCTTGGATCTGTTCGGAGGTCAGTTCCGGCACCGGCGTCGTCTCGACAATCGCCCCGTCGGCATCTTGCGAATCCGTCACGGCGCCCAGGGTAGATTCGCCCAAGTATTCTTTTTCTTGGGACATCAGGAATTGCGACGCCTTAGTGGCCTTGCCGACCAAGATAATCAGCAGGCCCGTCGCCATCGGGTCGAGCGTACCCGCATGGCCGACGCGGCGGGTTTGATAAAGTCGGCGGATGCTATCGACGACATCATGGGAAGTGATGCCTTGAGGTTTATCTACCAGAAGTACGCCTTCTGGTTCGGCGACGAGGTCGCTCATCGGGCGGAGTATTCAAGGTAATGCGCCGCGACGACCGCGAGGATTTTTTCTCGGTCGGCTTCTAATTTGTAGCCCAGCATGTTGAATCCGGCCGCAAGCACGTGGCCGCCGCCGTTGAGCTTTCCGGCCAGTAGGTCTAAGCGCAACTTGGGGTCGCGCCCGCGCAAGCTTCCGCGCACACCATCTTTTCCTTCTTCCATGAGGACCGCAATTTCCACGCCTTCGACGGAGCGAGGGAATTCAACCAAGCCTTCTTTATCTTCTTTGCTGGTGCCCGTGGCCACATAATCGGCCGGCGTCAGTTCGCCTGAGCAGATTTTACCATCTTCATGAAAACGGATGCTATTCAGGAAACGTCGTGTGAGCTCAAGCTTACCCCGGCTCTCTTGTTCGAAGACGCGAAAGTTGGCTTCGGCGGGATTGGCGCCACGACGCACAAGTTCAGCGATGATTTCAAAGACGCCGGCGGTCGCGCTCGAATAGCAGAAGCGTCCGGTGTCGGTGAGGATGCCGAGGTGGAGGCATTTGGCCGTGATCGCATCGCAGGCAAGGCCTTGGCGAAGGGCGGCGTCGGCTAGGATATGACAAGTCGCCGCCGCTTCGCGGACGACGATATTGATTTTAGCGTAATCCGGATTGGAGGCGTGGTGATCGATGTTAGCTAAGACACCGCCGGAAAACTTGCCGAGCAGCTCTGTCCCTACCCGTGACGCATCGGCACAGTCGACGGTAATGGCTTCGCGTCCGTCGGCTGTGTATTCTTCGTTGGTCAAGAAGGTCACCCCCTCGACGTAGGGGGTGAGGTTGGGAGGGACTCGATCCCGGTTGACGCATAGGGCGTCTACCCCCGCAGCGAGCAGCATACGGCATAGGGCGACTTGGGAGCCTACGCAGTCACCATCGGGCCGCATATGGCCTAATACGGCTATTTTACGACCTTGGAGGCCTTTCACGAGGTCGCGGATAGCCTCTCCGGCCGCTGGCATGCTGATTCCCATAATTATGTTAGATAGAAAGACCCGGTCGCGGTCGCTGGCAAAGTCAAAAGCTGGGGTTATTGCCAACCGTGGGGGAACGCTTGAACCCCAGCAGGCTTCGGGCATAGTCCCTGCTTAATAACCCCTCGGGGTTACCCCACCACTATGGATAAGGACAAAAACAACAACTTTACTCCCCGCGCCCGTAAGGTCGTGGAACTCGCCCGTGCCGAAGCTCGCCGCTTCAATCACGGTTACGTAGGCACCGAGCACATCCTGCTCGGCCTCATCAAGCTGGGCGAAGGCGTCGCCGTGAATGTGCTCGGCCGCATGGGGCTCGACCTCAAGACGGTCCGGGCAGCCGTTGAAAAACAAGTTGGGCCAGGTCCCGAAGAAGCCAAGGCGTCGGAAGCGATTCCGCTGACGCCCCGCGTCCAAAAAGTGATGTCGCACGCGGTGACCGAGGCTCGCAGTCTGGGTCATGCCTACGTCGGTACGGAGCACATTTTGCTCGGTCTTTTGAAAGAAGGGGAGGGCGTGGCGGCCCGCGTATTACAGTCACTCGATGTTGATTTAGAGCGCTGTCGCAAAGAAATCCTCGCCGATATCGATCCGGCTGCTTCCGCCTCGGAAGCTTCAGAAAAAGGAGATGAACCGCCAGCCGGAGAAGAGTCGCAAGGCGACGAGCCTCCTTCGTCGCGCAAATCTTCGGAAGAAGGCGGTCGTCCTGGTCGTGGCGAGCGTTTGTCGCTGCTCAAGACCTTTGGGCGTGATCTCACCGAGCTCGCGCGGGCCGGTGAATTGGATCCCGTCATCGGGCGTAAAGAAGAGATTCGCCGCGTCGTTCAGATCCTTTGTCGCCGGACAAAGAACAACCCCGTGCTGATTGGTGAAGCTGGCGTTGGTAAGACCGCGATTGTCGAAGGCTTGGCGCAAGAGATCGCCGCTGGTATCGTGCCGGAAATCCTGCTCGACCGAAAGGTTATCACGCTCGATCTCGCCTTGATGGTCGCGGGAACTAAGTATCGCGGCCAGTTCGAAGAGCGCATCAAGGGCATCATGGACGAGATCAAGCGCGCCAAGAATATCATCCTCTTCATCGACGAGATGCATACCATCGTCGGTGCCGGTGCCGCCGAAGGCGCCATGGATGCTTCCAATATCCTGAAACCAGCCTTGTCACGTGGTGAAATCCAGTGCGTGGGCGCCACGACGCTTTCCGAATATCGCAAGCACATCGAAAAGGACGCAGCCCTCGAGCGCCGCTTCCAATCCGTCAAGGTCGACGATCCGTCGCCCGAAGATGCGGTGCTTATCCTTCGCGGCATCCGTCATAAGTACGAGGAGCACCACAAGTGCGAGTATACGGATGCGGCCATCGAAGCCGCCGTCCGACTTTCCCATCGCTACATCACCGCGCGGCACCTGCCTGACAAGGCGATTGACGTGATGGATGAGGCCGGAGCGCGCGCGCGTATCCGTTCGCTGAACGTCCCGCCCGAGATCGATGCCGTCCAGGTCGAAATCGACCGCGTGGTCAAAGAAAAGGAAGACGCGTCCCGTCACCAGAAGTTTGAAGAAGCCGCGAACTTGCGTGATCAAGAGAAGAAGTTCCGCGCGAAGCGCGAGAAGATGCTCGAAGAGTGGCGCAAGAAGCGTGACGAAAAGCGCATTACGGTGGGTGAGGATGAGATGATGCACATCGTCGCGGATTGGACCGGCGTTCCGCTGAATCGCCTGGAGAAGAAAGAAACCCAAAAGCTGCTCGACCTCGAAAAAGACCTGCAGCTTGCGGTCATCGGACAAGAGCGCGCCTGTGAGGTCGTATCTCGTGCCCTCCGTCGTTCGCGTGCCGACCTGAAAGACCCTCGCCGTCCCATCGGCTCCTTCCTCTTCCTGGGCCCGACCGGCGTGGGTAAGACGCTTCTGGCTCGTTCATTGGCGGAGCGCATGTTCGGCGAAAGCGAAGCTGTCATCCAGATCGATATGTCCGAGTACATGGAGAAATTCACCGTCTCGCGTCTCATCGGCTCGCCTCCCGGCTACGTCGGTCACGACGAAGGCGGCCAGCTTACCGAAGCGGTGCGGCGGAAGCCCTATTCCGTGGTGCTTTTCGACGAAATCGAAAAAGCCCACCCTGATGTCATCCAGCTTCTGCTGCAGGCCTTGGAAGACGGTCGTTTGACCGACTCCTTGGGTCGGGTGGTGGATTTCCGGAATACGATCATCATCATGACTTCGAACGTCGGAGCCGATGTCCTACAGCGCAATAACTCCGTCGGCTTCGATGTCGGCGTCAGTTCGACGCGCGACTACGAGAAGCTCAAGGAACGCATCATGGATGAGACTAAGCGTGCCTTTAAGCCCGAGTTCCTTAACCGCCTCACGGACATCGTCATTTTCCAGCAGCTTGCAAAGGAGCACATGACCAAGATCGTCGATATCGAGGTCGCGAAAGTGGCCAAGCGTCTGCTCGATCTGGGCGTCAAGCTTGTGGTCAACGAGGCCGCCCGCGGCTACTTGGTCGAGAACGGCTGGGACGAAAAGTATGGTGCCCGTCCGTTGCGTCGTGCCGTCGAGCGTTTGCTGGAAGATCCGCTGGCTGAATCCATCCTGCGTTCTGAATTTAATAAGGAAGAGCCCGTCATCGTGTCGGTGGGCGACAAGGGGCTCGTCTTTACGCAGAAGAAGAGCGGTGCCGACGCGGGTACCTAAGCCGTGCGCTTACGTCAGGTGAGTGCCGGACTCCTGGGTGCGACCGCCGTCGCCCTTGGGGCCTTCGGTGCCCATGGTCTCAAAGATCGATTGGCCCTTAACCCGGAGGCCGCTGGATGGTGGCAAACGGCCACCTTCTATCTTTTGATTCACGCCGTCGCCTTAGGTGCCATCGAATTGCCGGAGCGCGATCGATCGACTTCTTGGCCAGCTCATTACTGGGGTTGGGGCTCGATTATCTTTAGCGGGACGCTGTATGCCATGGCCCTGGGTGCTCCGCGTTGGTTGGGCGCGATTACTCCGGTGGGCGGGCTATTATTGATCACCGGTTGGGTGCTTTTGGCTTGGGCTGGCCGCAAGGAATCCTGACTTGCGGGGAGGCCGTAACCGTTAAACGGTGGGGCATGGTTGAGCCATGCACATATCACGACGACGGCGGCGATGAGCTGGAGCCGGAATCCAAGCAGTTAGTCTGCCAATATTATCTGGAGGCCGGCATTGAGAATACGGAATTCACTTCGCAGTATATCGGTCCGAGCGTTTGTGGCGGCTTCGATGTGCTTTGGGAGGAGTCTGACTTGACCGAAGAAATCCCCGTGGCGGTCGCTTGGTTACCACGCGGGCAGATGGACGGTTTTGAACTATGGCAGTCACTCGCTTTGGCTTATTGGAACGTCAAGAAAGTG
This sequence comes from uncultured Opitutia bacterium, assembly GCA_903835965.1. Taxonomy (GTDB): domain Bacteria; phylum Verrucomicrobiota; class Verrucomicrobiia; order Opitutales; family UBA953; genus UBA953. The sequence goes on along the minus strand of CAILOT010000100.1, from coordinate 8,706 downwards.
GGAGAGATGTGGGATAACTATGAATGCATCGAAATCGTCGATAACCCTGCCGCCGTGATCGAGGTCGAGGCTTTTCGGGCCGTGTTGGCCGCTGTCTGGCCCGCAGGTGCTGATGAAGAGGACGCGTAATTCCAGACTTCTTTGCCGCAGGTATTTTGAAGCCTTGCGGTCAGTGTCGGATTTAGCCGAAAATAATCCGCATGAAACCGTTGCCGCTGGGTCAGAGCTCTCTCGTTTCCAGTCGCCTCGCTTACGGCTGTTGGCGTATCGCTACCGACGCTGACCAGGCCGTCAACTATGCGACGGCGAAAGCTGCTATCTTTGCGGCCATTGACGCTGGCTACACGTTCTTTGACCACGCGGATATCTATTGCGACGGCGAGGCGGAGCGGGTCTTCGGTCGCATCTTGCGCGAGAACCCGGGCTTGCGGCAGCGCATGACAATCGCGACCAAGGGCGGTATCCGTTTCAAGGGCCGTCCGGTCGGCGCTCCGGTTCGCTATGACTTCTCGCGAAGTCATCTGATTGCGCAATGCGAACTCTCCCTCAAGCAGCTCGGGGTCGATGTCATCGATCTCCTTCATCTTCATCGGCCAGATTACTTGATGGATGCGGATGAGGTCGCGGGGGTGTTCGACGAATTGCGTCAAGCCGGCAAAGTGCGCGAGTTTGGCGTCAGCAATTTCAGCCCTTCGCAGGTTTCCTTGCTGCAGTCGCGGCTCGCTTTCCCGCTCGTCGTCAATCAGGTCGAGGTGAGCCTGCTCCAGCTTTATGCGTTGCACGATGGGACGTTAGATCAGTGCCAGGAGCGGCAGATGACGCCTTTGGCTTGGAGTCCGTTGGGTGCTGGCTTGCTGGCCTCAGGCGGGAAAGATCTTTTGCCCGGGCAACGCCATTACGACCCGTCCCGCGTGATTCCTGTCTTGGATCGTATCGCTCAAGACCGCGGAACCGTGCGGGAGGTCATCGCCTTGGCTTGGTTGCTTAAGCATCCGTCGAAGATGATACCAATCGTAGGTAGCACCGACCCAGATCAGATCCGTAAGCTTGCGTCCGCCGTCGACGTGGAGCTGACCCGCGAGGAATGGTATCACCTGGTCACGGCGGCGCGCGGCACCGAGATGCCCTAAGCCCGACCGCTTGACCTCTGGAAGGGAAGGGCTTCAATTCCAGCATGGTTTATCGCCTTCTGATTTCGACCCTTCTCATGACTTCCCTTTATGCTGCTTCCGCCCCGGGCCTGCTCGGAGTTACCGTTCGCGATATCGACGGACGGGAGACGACGCTTGGCGTCTTAAAATCCAAGGCGACCTTGGTCGTCAATGTCGCCAGCGAGTGCGGGTATACCCGCCAATATGCCGGCCTCCAGTCGTTGTATGAAACTTATAAATCTAAGGGACTGACCGTCGCAGGATTCCCGTGCAACGATTTCGGCGGTCAGGAGCCCGGGTCGGAAGCGCAGATTAAAAAGTTCTGCACAGCCGAGTTCAGGGTGACCTTCCCGATGGACTCCAAGGTCGCGATCAAGGGCGACACGCACCCGCTTTTTGAAAAACTGACGAGCAAAGCGGAAGGGCATCCTGGACCCGTGACCTGGAACTTTAATAAATTCCTCATCGGCGCAGACGGTAAGTTGCTCGCCCGTTTCAGTTCCGACGTCGAGCCCGACTCCGCAGAGCTGGCCAAGGCTATCGAGAAGGCATTGAAGTAAGCCCGCTTTGACTTTTGGTCGGGGCGGCCTAGCAAAGAGTCAGCCCTATGATGCGCCTCGTCTCCGCCTTTCTCCTTGGATTAACGGTCCTCCGCGCTGAAAAGCCCGAGCTTTACGACGTCTGCGTCTATGGCGGCAACGCGAGCGGCGTGATGGCCGCCTGCGCCGCCGCGAAGGAGGGAGCCAAGGTCATCGTCGTCGAGCCGAGCCGCTGGCTGGGCGGCATGACCGGGGGAGGCTTGATGCACGTCGACTGGGGCAGGGAAGAGGCGGTCAGTGGTTCGACCCGCCCGATCCTGAAGAAGGATTATAACGATGCGCAATATCGCTCGGCGTTTGGCGAGCTGCTTAAGGCCGCTGGGGTTCCGGTGTTACGCGAACATCGGGTGAGCTCTGTTGAAAAGACCGATGGAGTTATTCGTTCGATTATTTTGGATTTGGCGCCGTTCGACGAATACGGCTGCCCGCCGGCTTTGCCGGTCAAGGCTGGTGCCCACATAATCACTGCGAAGGTTTTCATCGATTGTTCTTATGAAGGCGATCTCATGGCACGTGCCGGCGTCGCCTACGCTTACGGTCGCGAAGCGAAATCGACTTACGGCGAGAGTCTGGCGGGGGCGCAGCCGCCGATGTCGGTCTACGCGATCGATCCTTACGTTAAGCCCGGCGACCCGCAGAGCGGCCTCTTGCCGGGACTACAATCGACCCCGATTGCTCCGGTCAGCGAGGCCGATAAACTCACGATGGGCTACGGCTTCCGTTGGCGCTTCGTCTTCAAGGGCGAGAGCCTGCCGATTGAGCCGCCGGCGAACTACGATCCGAAGCAATTCGAACTCTATCGCCGGGCGTTCCAGCAGGGGGTCGATATCTTGTCGGGCCGCGTGATGCGCGGTAAAGTCGATGGTTGGGAGAAGTCTGGTGGGCGGATTTATTCCGGTGGCGCGGGTAATCTCGCCCGGGCGCTTTTCGCACCGACCAACTACGGCCATAATGCCGACTACGCCGATGGCGATTACGCTACCCGGGCGCGCATTTGGAAAGAGCAGCAGGATTTTGTCCGAGGGATGACGCATTTTTTGCGTACCGATCCGTCGGTTCCGGCGAAGCAGCAGGAAATCGCACTCAGTGCTGGATTGGAAAAAGGAGCGTTCGACGAGACCAAGGGCTATCCTCATCAGCTCTACGTGCGCGAGGCCCGCCGCATGGTCTCGGATTATGTCGTCTCCCAAAAAGACATGGAAGGTATGTCGGCGCCGGCGGATTCCATTGGCCTGGCCTCTTATGGTGTCGACGAATGGCCTTATGCCACGGTCGCGTTGGATGGTAAAGTCGCGCTGATGGGCGGTTATTTCTCCATGCTCTACCTTGAGGAAGAGCATCGCGGTATTTATAAGATTCCGTACCGAGCGATTATCCCGAAGAAGGCACAGTGCGCGAATCTTCTCGTTCCGGTCTGTGTCTCGGCGAGCCATATCGCCATGACTTCCATCCGGATGGAGCCCGTTTGGATGATCCTTGGTGAATCGGCCGGGGTCGCGGCGGCGATGGCCGTCAAGTCGGGGTCAGCCGTCCAGGATGTCCCTTACGCCGAACTTTATCCGAAACTTCGCGCACTCGCCCAGAAGGTCGACATCCCTAAGAAGAAAGAGACGAAGGCGAAGTAGGGCCGGCGAACCGGAGTTCCTCGACCGTCTTGCCCCCGATGAGGTGCTGGGTGATGATACGATCGAGATTTTCCGGAGTGCAATTGCGGTACCAAATACCTTCCGGGTAGATGACGGCGATAGGCCCATCGAAGCAAATCCGGAGGCAGTCTGCCTTAGTGCGTTGGACTCCGCCTTGTTCGGAAAGCCCGAGTTGCTTCAGGCGCACTTTGAGATGCTCCCAAGATTTCAGCGCGAGTTCTCCGGCACAGCAGGCCTGCTCGGAGGATTTTACGCAAAGGAAGATGTGCCGTTGAGTGGAATTGAGGCTCAACGCGTTAGCGGCGCGGGAGGCTTCAGCGCTCATTCGAATCTTGGAACCAGACCGTCTTTCTCGAGCTTGATGAAGAGCTCCCGGCCGAACCACGCATCATTGGCGGCGTATTGAATCTGACGTTCATCAAGGGGCTTGGCCCAGTTGGAAGTCTGGACCTTCTTGGATTTCTTCATCTGTAATCCTAGATAATGGGCGGCGAGGGCGCGGAGGCCGGTATTTTCGACTCCGGCTTTCTTGGTGTGATCGGAAATATCGATGAAGCTCCGGTCGTCGAAGGGGGCACGGGCGCGGAGATTTTTGACGTCATCGCGGACCGCGACGCCGACTTTTGCCTGGCGGTCATTGCAGAGGAGCGGGAAGGTCAGCGGAATGCCGCCGCAATGATCGAGGCGGAAGATGAAAATATGATGCTCGCCAGCCAGTTGAAGGATGGACGGCAGGTTGTACTCGCCGCGCGTGTGGGAGGGCTTGGTCTCGGTGTCGAAGCCCAGGACGCGGTCACGAAGGAGCGCAGCGACCGCCCGTTCGGCGTCTTTTTCGTTTTCGATGAGATCGATGGGGCCGGCCCATTCGCCGACGGGCAGGGTCTCGATGAATTCCTTTTCGATGCGGATACCCCCGGAATTGGCCCGGCTGGGCTCGGTTGGCTGTGCTTCAGGTTCTTCCACGCAGAAAGGGCAACCGTACCGCTATCCTTTGGCAACGCGAGACTTGGTTCAGGAGGGAAAAAAGCGTTGACCGTGCCCCTATCGACACCTTTGTTCTACCTTCCCTTTAAGGGGCCTTAGCTCAGCTGGTAGAGCGCTTGCATGGCATGCAAGAGGTCGTCGGTTCAAGCCCGATAGGCTCCACCATTACGCACCAGCCGTCTTCCTTCGGGAAGGCGGCTGGACCTTTATGCGTGCTTTCGGGTTGGCCTTGGGCCTACCGGCTCATTCGGCTGATGAGGGCCTGGCAGTCATTCTGAAACTTTGCCTCCATCGTGAGGGTTTCGCGGCTAATCTTCTCAATATCCTCGGCGACGTTCGAGATGATCTTCTTTACGACCAAGGCGTCGCTCTTGATGGTTTTGGATTCGGTTTTATCGGCTAGCTCGCCGGCGATCACTTCATATTTACGAAGACAGGCCACAATGGCCTTACGGTCTTCCGGTGCGCGTCGAAGGATCATCCACGCGCTCTTCATCTTGGCGTTTCCTTCGGCTGCTTGCTTGAGGTAGCCGAAGCCGGAGAAAGGCTTAAGGTCATCAGCGAGGTCTTTTTTTGCGTTGGTCTCTTTTTCGATATTAGCCGTGCTCCGGGACGCGGCTGCGACCGGGGCGGAATTTTTGGTCTTAATGCTAGGTTTGGCTTTTACTTCACGTTCTTTTTCGACCACGGGGGCTTCGGTCAACTTGGAAGGATCGCTGGCGCTGGCCCGTTTCAGCTCTTCATAGCCCTTCCAAAAAAGGGTCTCATCGATGTCCACTTCTTTGCATGCGGCGACGATATTTTGGATCGGAAGGCCCTTAAGTCCGTCGTAAAGTGCCGTATTCAGGTGCTTAAGTAAGCTTTTCGTGTCGGTGGGAGCGATGACCACGGCGAAGGGGTCGAGCTCTTCTTCTTTTTTGCCCATCTTCTTGTCGGTGACTTCGACAGGCGTCAGGAGCAGCTCTCGTTCGGCCCAGAGTTTGGGGTTATTTTTCTTGATCCAATCTTGGTCGAGGTCTTCCCAGCGGTAAGTGAGCACATTGTCTTTGTCCGCCAATTTCACCATGATGGTAAGCTCGTCCTGGGTAATATATTCAAAGGAGATCACGGTCGGGTTGCCGGTGCGGCGTAATTGGACTGTTTCCGCTTGGGCGATGACAGCGCTCAGGCAGAGCAGGGCGAGGAGGTTTCTCACGGGGGTTGGCAGGTGGTAATCTGAACGTAATGAAGGGGGAGTAAATCCAGAAGACGGCTCAATCTCTTAAGGTATGCCTTAAAACAAAAGACCGCCCGGGTGGGCGGTCTTTGGAAGCCCGTGATGAGGCTTATTTACTGGCTTTAGCCAAGAACTTGGGGAGCAAGTAGTCGGCACACGAATCAAGGGAGGCCAGCTGCACGTAATCGGCTTCAGGCACTTCAATTCCATGCTTTTTCCGTAATTCCATTACGATATCGAGGAAATCCATGGAATCGAGCGAGAGCTGATCACGGAGGCGTACCTCTGGCTTAACAACGGAGAGGTCCTCGTCCGGCGCGATGTCGGAGATGATGTCGAGAACGACCTGCTTGATGGTTTCCTTGGTCATGGGGTCAGGGGCTTGTTTCAAACAGGCTGGGCCTGTCAGGCAACCCCATATTTCTTAACAATCAGGGCGGAATTGATTCCGAGCATGCCAAAGGAGTTGTTCAGGATGGCATTTACCCGCTCAACCTTGACGGGTTGGTTAATAACTAGCCCAGGCATAGCGCATTCGGGGTCTAATTCGTCGATATTGATGGTCGGGTGCACCCAGTTATCCACAAAAGAGGGTATATTGCCTGCAAGCTCAAGTGCGCCCGCCGCTCCCATGCAATGACCGATAAAGCTCTTGGTATTGTTGACCTTGGTCTCGGGGCAGCCGGCGAAAACGGACCTTAAGGCGGTGCACTCCTGGATATCGCCCAAGGCGGTCGCCGTGGCGTGGGTGGAGACGATCTGAATGTCCTGAGGCTTCATGCCAGCGCGCTTAAGGGCCATTTGCACGCATTCGGCCTGGCGTTCGGGGTTCGGCAATACGGCATCAGTGGCGTCGGAGTTGATGCACCAGCCAGCAATCTCAGCGATGATAGGGGCGCCGCGGGCAAGGGCGTCGTCGAGGCGTTCCAAGATATAAATCGCGCCACCTTCTGAAATGACGATTCCGTTGCGGTTTTTGTCAAAAGGTCGGGAAGCCTTGTTGGGATCTGCGTGCGCGCCGAGGGCGCCTTGATTCTTGAAGCCGGCAAAAATACCAAAGGTGTGGATGGACTCGGAGACGCCGCCCGCAAAGGCGAGGTCGACTTCCCCGAGCTGAAGCATTTGCGCGGCCTGGATTAGCCCGGCGTTACCTGCCGCACAGGCGGCTCCGATCGTGTAGTGCGGGCCCGTGATGCCCATGTTCATGGTTACTTCTCCCGCAGGATTATTCGCCACCGTTCGAGGATTATGGTGGTGCGTCCAATATTTCGTGTCGTTGCCGAATTGGGCGATATTGAAGATTTCATTCTCGGTCTCGACGTTGCCGTGCTCGGTGATGCCGAGGTAGACGCCGACGCGGGATTTATCTACCTTATCCCAGTCGAGCCCGGAACTTCCGAGGGCTTCGCGGGCGCAGAAAATCGAAATCGAACCGACACGGGTTCCATTCCGGATTTCCTTCCGCTTCTGCCATTTGGTCGCGTCAAAGTCACAGACCCCCGCAGGGTGCTTGCCCATGTGGCGGACCTCGATTTCAGCGATCCGCGCCTTTCCTGCGAGCAGGTTGGCCCGAAACTCTTGGAGGGAGTTGCCGTTGGGGGCGGTTAGGCCTAGCCCAGTGATGACAATGCGGGGTTTGGAGGACATCTGACTGCCTCCATCAAGTAGCCCATGGGCGCGAAGTCAAACCCCGCTCCCCGCTTCCCCTTGCCAATCTATCATGGGGTGTTTTCTGTGCTTAGAGATGTCCCAGCCGCTCAAGTGTTCGCTTTGCGAGGAGGCCGCCACCGTCCACCTTTCCCAGGTCGTACAGGGGAAGGTCACGAAGGTGCATCTTTGCGAGGCCTGTGCGCAAAAGGGCGGCGCTACCGATCCGGCGATATTTCAATTAGCCGATGCGTTGACCGCTCCGGCGGTGGCGCCCTCGCTCACCTGTCCGCATTGCGGGTTTACGGATATCGACTTTCGTAAGCGCGGTCGGCTGGGTTGCCCAGATTGTTGGAAGACTTTTGGCGACGCACTCGGCGGCCTGCTGGTCAAGGTGCAGCATGAGGCGACGCATGTCGGACGCGCACCTGCGGGCGTCGCACCCGTCGGGCAGATGCGCCACCGCCTCGACGCCGCTCGCTCCGAGATGGAGGTCGCCATCGCCGCCGAAGATTTTGAAGGTGCCGCTCGCTTGCGGGACGAAATCGCCCAACTAGAACTTCAACTACGCAATTCTTGATATGTCCGTCCAAGACATCCTTTCCGCTGAAAATGAGCTCACCCATATGCTGGGTGCGCAGCAGGCGGTCGTGCTCAGCACGCGTATCCGGCTGGCCCGCAATCTGGACGGGATGCCGTTCCCGGGTTGGGCGAAAGCGCCGCAACGGAAGGAAATCGCCGAACGCTGTGTCGAGGCGCTTAACCAGTTGCCGAAGTTCAGACGGGGTCACGTTTTGCGGATGGGCGAATTGACCGACTTGAATCGAGCGGTATTAGTCGAGCGCCATTTGGTCTCGAAAGAACTTGCTTCAGGCAAGTTCGGTGCGGCGGTGATCAGTAAAGATCAGACTTGTTCGGTGATGATCAACGAAGAGGACCATCTCCGCATCCAGGTCGTGAAGGCGGGCTGGCATCTGCGCGGGACGTGGAATATCGCCGAACAGTTGGATGACGCCCTCGGGCCGAATCTGAAATTCGCTTTCTCGGAAAAGCTGGGCTACCTGACCGCCTGCCCGACCAATGTCGGCACGGGTTTGCGGGCCTCCGCTATGGTGCATCTGCCCGGGCTTTGCTTGGCCGGCCATATGGAAAAAGTTTCGCGCGCCTTGAGTCAGGATGGGCTCGCCGTCCGCGGTTGGCTGGGCGAGGGCACGGAGGCCGCCGGTAATATTTTCCAGATATCCAATCAGCAGACCTTAGGTCTTTCCGAAGATGCCATCCTGCGCCACCTCGGCGGTTGGATTAAGAATGTCGTCGAACAGGAGTGGAATGCGCGACGTAAGCTCGCGACGGAAGAGGGCGATAAGTTTGTCGACCGGCTCTCCCGTTCCTTGGGGGTGCTGCGTTATGCCCGTCTGCTCACGAGCGCGGAGTCGATGAACATGTTGTCTCACCTTCGCCTG